>NZ_JBSFJE010000003.1:117017-638781 GCF_053597895.1 Streptomyces sp. NPDC001220 | reverse complement strand
TGGAACACCCAGAGCGGCCCCGGCACGATGACCCCCCACAACGCCATGGTCAACGGCGCCGGCTTCGGCCAGACCATCCGCTCCATCAACGGCTCACTGGAATGCGACGGCCGCAACCCGGCCCAGGTCCAGAGCCGCGTCGACGCCTACCAGCGCTTCACCTCGATCCTCGGCGTCACCCCCGGCAACAACCTGTACTGCTGAGCACGTCCGGGCCTCCCCGCACGGCGGACCGGTGGTTTCCCCCCACCGGTCCGCCGGTGCTCCCGCGGCCGGTTCTTCCGGTGGGTGGGCCGCCGGCAGCCGCCCCGGGACGGCCGGTGCCCGGACAGCGCGGGGCAGGCGGGCACGAAGACGCCGACGGTGACAACCGGACGTCGGCGGCCGCGCCTCCTCGGCAGCCCCGGCGCCGCCGCGGTTCCCCTATCGCGGTACCGGGAGCGGCTTGCCCCTACGGCGATGTGTCGCGGTGGGCGGGGCACGGGTTCGGTGACGTTCTTCTGATGGGGACCAAGACCGCCTGGGCGTCAGCGAAATACCAGGGCCGGCGACCCGGTTCGAGGCACAGTTCGACCTCCGATGACGCGGTCGGTGTCGACAGCCGGGGACGAAGCGGCTCGGTGAACCCACGGAAGCCCTATGCGTCCACGGCACCTTTGACGAATCGCCGGAGGTGCGCACGCACCGCGTCGGGCTGCTCCAGCCAGGGCTCATGCCCGGCGTCCGCTACCCGGGTCAGCGGACGAGCGAGCCGGAGCGCGAGTGCTTCAAGCGCCGACACAGGACGGGGATCGTCGGCCCCGCCCAAGAGTTCCGTCCTCGCGGGCAGGCACGCACGCAGATCGGCAAGGTGCTCGTCGAGCGGATCCGCACGTCCTTCCCCGCCGAGTTCGCCGTTCATGGACCAGTTGACCGGGCGCCGCCGCCGAGCCCCCTGGGCCGCCCAGTGCCACCCGCGGTCCGGATCGGCGTGGTCGGTGAACCAGGACAGCGTGAGCAGTTCGACTTCCTGTTCCTCCGTGCGCTGCGGCAGCTCCTCCAATGCGCGGAGCCTCGCCCGCTGTGCGGCGGACATGCGGCGGCCGCGTTCCGCTCGGTACCCGGTACGCCAATCTCCGGTGAACGGCCCGCACATCAGCAGCATCGCGGCAACCCGGTCGGGGTGCCTCAGGCAGAACCGGCTCGCCAGATCGGTGCCGTAGGAGTGCCCGATCAGCACGGCCCTGGGCACCTCCCATGCGTCGAGCAGTTCGGCGAGATCGTCGACATGCCGGGCGAAGGAATGGCGGCCCCGCCACGGGGACCGGCCTGTGCCACGCTGGTCGTACCGGTACACGGGCGCGAGGTCCGCGATCACCGGGGCGACATCGCCCAGGTAGTCGGGCAGACCCGGACCGCCGTGAAGCAGGATCACGGCCGGCTGCCGAGTCGTGTCCCCCCGCGCCACCCATCGCAACTGTGCCCCGTCGGTCATCGGCACAAGGCCGTGCGTCTCCATCGAAGTCACCGCGAAGAACCTACCGGCGTCTTCGAAGCCCCGCCAAAGGTCGAAGAACGAGCTCGGGAAACGAGCACGATCCGTCCGGGCAGGCCGACTTCGGCCGGTCGGGCGTGGGCTACGGCTACGGCTACGGCGCGGGAGGGCTGAGTCCGGTCGGTCCGTGGCCGAAAAGGGAGGTGCCGGCACCGGGAGTTGTTCGGCGAACGCCCGCAGGGCTTACGGGACATGGCCGCACCGGCGGTGGCGGGAACTCCCCCAGGCCGGCGTCTCAGGCGTGCGCGGTCGCCTCGCGCGGCGGTACGCGAGAGCCGATGAAACGATGCGCCAACCTATTGACGCCGCTCATCAACTTTCATACATTTCCACCGCATTCACAGTTTGAAACGATTCAATCACTCGGCCGCCATCACGCTCTGCCGGTCGCCTGCCACGAACACCGACGATCGTCCGAGCTGCCGCAGACCGCGACCGGACGGGACCTCCCGTCCGCGTCCGCCGCTCACCGAGCCGCCCTGCTTCGCCCGACGCGTGTGAAGGAGTACTCCGTTGGCCAGTCAGACCACACCCCCCACCCCCGGCTCACCCGATTCGCCCGGCTCCGGCTCGCACACGCCCCACGACGAATCCCCGGTCAGCAGACGCGGCTTCCTCGGCACGGCGTCGGCGCTGGCGGCGGGTGCTCTCGCCGCGGGAACTGTCGGCACGTTCGCCGGCCGCGCACAGGCGGCCACCGGAGCGCCCCCGGCCGGGCCCGTCGGGCTGTCCCCGGCCCACTGGATCTGGTATCCGGAAAGCGGTCCGGGCTCCGACGCCCTCGCTGGACACCGCTACTTCCGGACGAGCTTCACCGTCGCCGAGGGCGAGGTGACCGAAGCGCAACTCGTCGTCACCGGCGACGACTCCGTCGACGTATGGCTCAACGGGAAACCCCTCGCCGGCTCTCCCCGAGCCGCCCGGTCCTGGCGCGACGCCCTGTACGTGGACCTGCGGCCCGCCGTGACCGCCGGCACCAACACCATCGCGCTGGCAGGCCGGACCGAGGGCGGCTCGGCCGGCGTCATAGGACGGATCCGCGTGCGGACCACCGGCGGCACGACCGATGTCGTCACCGACGGCCGCTGGTCGGCGGGCAAGGACGTGCCGGCGGGATGGGAACAGCCCGGCTTCACCGAGGCCGGCTGGCCGGCCGCCCGGGATCTCGGCGCCTACGGAACGGCCCCCTGGTACTCCCGGGTGGCCGCTCCCGACCTCTCGGCCCCGTCCCCGCTGAGCGTGGCCGCCTGCACGGTGGAGCACCGTGCCCTCCCCCTGGGCGTGGACACGGCACACCCGCGCTTCGGCTGGGTCCTCGACTCGACGGAGCAGCAGCAGCGTCAGGGCGGCTACCGGATCCAGGTCTCGGCCACGGCCGACGGCTCGGGTGAGCTGTGGGACAGCGGGCGTGTCGCGTCCGACCGGCAGGTCGACATCGCCTACGCCAGCGGGCCCCTGAAGAGCCTGACCCGCTACTTCTGGCGGGTGGGTGTCTGGGACGCCCAGGGCCGGGCGGCCGCGTGGAGCAGACCGCAGTGGTTCGAGACCGGGTTGCTGGTGCCCGCGCAGGAGTGGTCCGCCACGTTCATCGGGCGGCCGCCGGGACCGGACCTCTCGGGGGCCACCTGGATCTGGTACCCGGAAGGCGATCCCGCGTCCGAGGCGCCGGTGGCGACCCGCTTTTTCCGGCGCACCTTCACTCTGACGGACGCCCCCGCCGCCGCGAGCCTGATCGTCACCGGGGACGACACCGCGGACGTCTGGGTCAACGGGACCCAGGTGAGTACCTCACGACGCGTGACCGACTCGTGGAAGAGTGCCGCGACGGTCGATGTCACGGCGTATCTCAAGGCCGGCGACAACACCCTCGCGGTCGCGAGCCGGAACACGACCCTCTCCCCGGCGGGACTCATCGCCAAGCTCACGGTGACGGGCGGCCCGACCGTGGTCACGGATGATGCGTGGCGGTCGCACCAGGACCCGTCCGCGGACTGGCAGAGCCCCGGATACGACGACAGCGCCTGGCCCGCCGCACGCGCGCTCGCCCCGTACGGCAGCGGTCCGTGGGGATCGAACGTCCAGGTCGTGGGGCCGGCGCCGATGCTCCGCAAGAGCTTCGGCGTGCGGGGGCGAGTCGCCTCGGCACGGCTGCTGACCACCGCGCTCGGTCTTCACGAGACACGGCTCAACGGCGCGAAGGTCGGCGACGACGTGCTGGCCCCCGGGTGGACCGACTACGCGAAGCGCCTCCAGTACAAGGTGTTCGACGTCACCGCGCACATCCGGCGGGGCGCCAATGTGCTCGGCGCCTGGCTCGGCAACGGCTGGTACTCGGGCAACCTGGGGTTCGCCGGCAGCCGGCACTACGGCACCCAGCCGTTCTACGGCGCACAGCTGCTCATCACCTACACCGACGGATCCACCCAGTTGGTGACGACGGACGACAGCTGGAAGACGGCCGGCGGTGCGATAAGGGCGGACGATCTGTACCAGGGCGAGACCTACGACGCGCGCCTGCACGTCGAGGGCTGGGACTCGCCGGGCTTCGACGACAGCGGCTGGACGGCCGTCGCCGTCCACGACGGGCCCGTTCCACGACTGGTGGCCCAGGTCGACAGCGGCGTCACCGTGCAGCAGGAGTTCCGTCCGGTGTCGGTGGCCGAGCCGCAGCCGGGGGTGTGGATCCTCGACATGGGGCAGAACTTCGCCGGCTGGAACCGGATCGCGGTCCGCGGCGACGCCGGCACCACGGTCACCGTCCGGCACGGCGAGGTCCTCAACCCCGACGGCACGCTCTACACCACCAACCTGCGCGCCGCCCAGGCCACCGACTCCTTCACCCTCGCCGGCACCGGGAGCGTGGAGACGTACGAGCCCCGGTTCACCGTCCACGGCTACCGCTACGTCGAACTCACCGGCCTGCCGTCCGGTTTCCGGCCCGACCCCACCACCGTCACCGGTCGCGCGGTGTGGACGGACGCCCGGCAGCCGGGCACGTTCAGCGCGTCCGACGCACTGCTCAACAAGCTCCAGCACAACATCGTGTGGGGTGAGCGCAGCAACATGCTCTCGATCCCGACCGACTGCCCCCAACGGGACGAGCGTCTGGGCTGGACGGGCGACATCGCCGCCTTCTGCGCGACCTCCACCTTCAACCTGGACACGCAGGCCCTCCTCACCAAGTTCGTCGACGACCTCACGGACGCCCAGCAGGACAACGGTGCCTTCACGGATGTCGCGCCCGCGGTGATCGGCGGCTCCGGGACGGCCGGCTGGGGAGACGCGGGAGTGGTCATCCCCTACACGTTGTGGCAGCGCTTCGGCGATCTCGACGTCGCGGACCGGCACTTCACGGCGATGGCCCGGTGGGTCGACTATCTGCGCGCCACGTCCGGCAGCGACCTGATACGCGATCAGCAGACCTTCGGCGACTGGCTCAACGTCAACGACAACACGGCCCAGGATCTCATCTGCACGGCCTACTTCGCCTGGTCGGCCCGCCTGGTGTCGCGCATGGCGGCGGCCACCGGCCGCAGCGCCGAGGCCACCGCCCACGGGCAGCTCGCCGACCAGGTGGCAGCCGCCTTCCGCTCCCGCTTCGTCTCGGACGACGGCACGGTCCGCGGCAACACCCAGACCGGCTATGTGCTGGCCCTGGCCTTCGAGTTGCTGCCCGCGTCCCTGGTCCGGGCCGCCGCGGACAAGCTCGCCGCCAAGGTCGCGGCCACGGACGGACACCTCAGCGTCGGCTTCCTCGGCGTGGAGAACCTCCTGCCCGTGCTGGCGGACCACGGTCATGTCGAGACCGCGTACCGGATTCTGCTCCAACGCGGCTTCCCGGGCTGGGGCTACATGATCGACCAAGGCGCCACCACGATCTGGGAGCGCTGGGACGGCATCCGCACCGACGGCTCGTTCAACGACCCGGGTATGAACTCCTTCAACCACTACGGTCTCGGCTCGGTCGGCGACTTCCTCTACCGCCAGGTCGGCGGCCTCGGCCCCGCGAGCCCCGGATACGCCTCCCTGCGCATCGCGCCGCGGCCCGGCGGTGGGTTGACCTCCGCCGTCAGCACCTACGACACCCCGTACGGCAGCGCGGCGAGCAACTGGGCCGTCTCCGGCGGCCGGCTCAGGCTCCAGGTCACCGTGCCCGTGAACACCTCCGCCGACGTCACGGTCCCCACCTCACGGCCGGAGTCGGTCGTCGCCCCGGCACAGGCCGTCCCGACGGGCCCGGCGACCTACCATCTGCCGGCCGGGCGCTACACCTTCACTGCCGTCGTCTGACCACCAGGAGAGTGTGCGGGGACGGGGCGCACGCCCCGTCCCCGCACAGCCGCCGCGGCCTGCCCTGCCTCCGTGACCGCCAGGACCGCCAGGACCGCCACAGAGGTCGGGCCGGGAGCGGCCACGGCCTGCGCCGCGGGGCTCGCTTTGAGAAGTGACACCGATGAATGCGATGTGCGTGAGCTGTTGGACTCGGCAATCGCACCAGGGCACAGTAGGCACGTTCGCCCCCCCCGAACGGCATGAAACCCACTGTCACCTGCGGAGACCCCCATGAACCACGTCGCGGACCCCGAGCGGTACAACGGCACGATGCGCTACCGGCGCACCGGGCGTTCGGGCCTCGACCTGCCCGTCCTTTCGCTGGGCTACTGGCACAACTTCGGTGACGACCGCTCGTTCGAGAGCCAGCGGGACATCGCGCTGCGCGCCTTCGATCTCGGAATCACCCACCACGACCTGGCCAACAACTACGGGCCGCCCTACGGTTCCGCGGAAATCAACTTCGGGCGGCTGCTGAAGCAGGACCTCGGTCCGTACCGGGACGAGCTGGTCGTCTCCACGAAGGCCGGCTGGGACATGTGGCCCGGCCCCTACGGTCAGGGCGGAGGCTCCCGCAAGTACCTGCTGGCCTCCCTCGACCAGTCCCTGCAGCGCACCGGCCTCGACTACGTGGACATCTTCTACTCCCACCGCCTCGACGCGAGCACGCCCCTGGAGGAGACGATGGGCGCGCTCGACACCGCCGTCCGCCAGGGCAAGGCCCTGTACGTCGGGATTTCCTCCTACGACGCCGAGCGCACCCGGCAGGCCGCCGCGATCCTGCGGGAACTGGGCACGCCCCTGCTCATCCACCAGCCGTCGTACAGCATGGTGAACCGCTGGATCGAGACGGACGGGCTGCTCGACGCGGCGCAGGAGGAGGGCTTCGGCGTCATCGGGTTCACGGCGCTGGCGCAGGGCCTGCTCACCGGGCGCTACCTCGACGGCATCCCGGAGGACTCGCGGGCCGCGGCCGGCACGTCGTTCGACACGGACTGGCTGTCGGACGACATGGTGGACAGGCTCCGCGCGCTCAACGACATCGCCCAGCGCCGGGGGCAGACCCTGGCGCAGATGGCACTCGCCTGGGCACTGCGTGACGAGCGGGTCACCTCGCTGGTCATCGGTGCGTCGCGTACCGAACAGCTCGAGCAGAACGTCGCCGCTCTGGAGAACCTGGAGTTCACCGCGGAGGAGCTGGCCGACATCGACACATACGCCGTCGACGGCGGCGTCGACCTGTGGCACGACGCCCGGACCGGAAAGATGAACTGAGCCCGTACGTGCGTAGCCCGACCGACCGCGGTCGTGCCGGGGAGACCGGTGGCCTGTGCGACCGCGCACGCCACCTCGGCACCCCGTCGTACCGGCCGGCACGGCTCGCGTCAGCGTCAGGACGTGCGCTGGCGGTCACGGGGGGGGGCATGGTCAGGCGAAGGCGAGCGACCGGAACGTGTCGCGGACGTGGATGAGGGATCCCTGATCCCTGGTGTAGTAGCCCGTGTTGGTCAGCAGGACCGCCCAGCGGCCCTGTTCGGGAGACAGCCATGCGCCTGCCGCGCCGGAGCCGTAGTGCTCCCAGATGTCGTCGGCGCCAGGGGCCGTTGCCTGGGCCGCGTGCCAGAACAGTCCGCCGGCGGGGGCAAGCACGCCGGTCTGGGTGCGCAGTGACTCCTTGATCCAGGCGGTGCCGAAGCCCGCCAGGTCGGCGTCCCGTCCCGGCTGGAGCAGATGGCGGAGGAAGGTCGCGAGGTCGGGGAGGACGGAGAACACTCCTGAGACGCCGCAGACTCCGCCGAGCAGGCGCGCCGACGAGGCGTGGGCGGTGCCTCTCAGGCGGGACCCCGTGATGTCGTCGACCTCGGTCGGCGCGCAGCGGGCGGCTGCCGCGTCGGGCAGGGGGCCGTAGCGGGTGCGGGTCATGCCGAGGGGCTGCCAGACTTCGGTGGCCGCGAGGTCGTCGAGGCGCCGGCCGGAGAGTTCTTCGGCGAGATAACCGAGGACGAGGGCGGCGCGGTCGGTGTACTCCACGGCCTCCCCGGGCGGGCGACGCACGGCGTCGTGGAGGACGCCGTCGCGCATGTCCTGGGGGTCGGTGCCGTACCGGTTCAACGGGTCGGTCCGGAGCGGGATGCCTGCCGTATGGGTGAGCAGGTGGCGAGCGCTCACCCGGCCCAGCGGATGCCCGCGCACCTCGGACCAGAAGTCACCCAGTTGCTCGTCGAGGTGCAGCTTGCCGGCTTCGACGAGGGATCCGATGGCCGACCACACCGCGAGGATCTCTGTCAGGCCTTCGACGTCGAAGACGGTGTCGTGCCGCATCGGTTCGTCGGGCCGGTCGGGATCCGGGACCCCCGGGGTACCGAGGACCATGGTTCCGGAGCGGTCACCGACGGCCCAGACGGCACCCGGGTAGACCTTGTCGCGGACACCTTCGCCGAGGAACCGGCGGATGCGGTCGATGTCGAGCTCAAGGGCCATGTGGTCTCCCGATCTGTCCTGGTCCGGGCGGTGTCCCGGCGCTCAGCGTAGTGAGACGGGCGGGGAGGTCCTGGCTGCGCCACGGCGAGCCGGGCGCGCTGTTCGCCGAGGTTGCGCGCCTGCCGCCGGGGCGGTGGGCGGGCGCCGCCCGCCGACCGGCTGAGGTCGCGCCGCCAACCGGCGGGTTCTGCGGGCCGGCCGCCGGCGGGCAGGCTTCGCGGGGGTACGCATCGACCGGGGCACGCGAGGAGCGGAGCGCACATGATCCGGGTACTGGTGGTCGATGACGAGGCTTTGATCCGTACGGGTTTCACGCACATCCTCGAGACGGCGGAGGACATCGAAGTCGTCGCGGCGGTACCCGGTGGCCAGGCCGTACAGGCGGTACGGGAGCTGTGCCCCGACGTCGTCCTGCTCGACATCCGGATGCCGGACGTGGACGGGCTCACGATCCTGGCCGACCTCCGCCGCATGCCGGAGCCGCCGGTGGTCGCCATACTCACCACGTTCGACACCGACGAGTACGTGGCGACCGCCCTGCGTTCGGGCGCCGCCGGTTTCCTGCTCAAGGACACCGATCCCGAGCAGCTTCCCTACCTGGTGCGTACGCTGGCCGAGGAAGGGACCGTGCTGTCGTCCAAGGTCACCCGACTGGTGGTGGGCGGCTACCTCGACAACAACGGTCGTGAGCCCACCGCCGTCCGTCTCACCGCCCGGCTCACCGAGCGTGAGCGTGCGGTGCTCGTCCTCATGGCGGAAGGACTCGCCAACAACGAGATCGGCGAGCGGCTGCACCTGAGTACCGGCACCATCAAGGGGCACGTGACCAACGTGCTCGGCAAACTGCGGGTGAGCAGCCGTGTCCAGGCGGCTCTGATCGCCGAGCGCGCGGGCCTGCTCACGCACGCGCAGGACGAGGGCGCCCGGTGAGCCGCCGCCGGGCGCGCGCCGCGCTCATCGACATCGCTCTCGTCGGGACGGCGCTGGCGGACGCCTGGGCTCACGTGGACCTCGAGGACCGGCCGACCACTGCCTGCGCGGTGCTCGGCGCCCTCGCCCTGGTGCTGCGCCACCGGCTGCCCCTGACGACCTTCGTCCTCACGCTCCCCACCGGCCTGGTCACCGACGCGGTGGTCGCCCCCACGGCCGCGCTGTACACCCTGTCCTCCGTCAACCGTCACCGTTTCCTGCTGGGCGGCTGCGCGCTGCTCTACGCGATCATCGACTTCCTGCCCTGGCCGTGGTCGTCCCTGGACGCGACCGAGCTGTCCCAGACGAACAGCCTGTTCCATCTCAGCTACACGCTGGCCACCGCTGCCGCTCCCGTCTTCCTGGGTCAGCTCGTCCAGGCCCGCCGCGAGCTGTCGCTGCGGCTCGCCGACATCTCGGAGGCGCGCAGGCAGGAGCGGCTGCTGACCGCGCAGAGCGTGCTGGCCAAGGAGCGTGCGCAGCTTGCCCGGGAGATGCACGACGTGGTCTCCCACCAGGTCAGTCTCATCGCCGTGCAGGCCGGAGCGCTGCAGGTGGGCGGCCGGGACGCCGAGACGAGACAGGCCGCGGCCACGATCCGCCGCCTGAGCGTGCAGACCCTGGACGAGCTGCGGCACATGGTCGGCGTGCTGCGGGCCTCCGGCAGCAGGCCCACGGAGCTCACCCCGCAGCCGTCGCTCGCCGACCTGGAGCATCTGCTGGAGGCCGGCGGCATCGAGGCGAAGCTGGAGACGGATGTGCCCGAGGAGCTTCCGCCCACGGTTCAGCGGGCCGTCTACCGGACCGTGCAGGAAGCGCTGACCAATGTCCGCAAACATGCCCCCGGCGCCGCCGTGACCGTCCGTATCGGGCTCAGGGAGGGTGTCCTCTGCGCCACGGTCACCAACACCGCCCCCACCCGAAGCGCGCTCGCCCTGCCGAGCGCCCATCACGGCCTGGCGGGTCTGGCCCAGCGGGCGGAGCTCCTCGGCGGTACCGTCACCTCCGGCCCCACGGATCAGGGTGGCTACGAGCTCCGGCTCGAACTGCCCCATGAGCCCGACCGGTGAACGCCGCCACCGAGCCGACGGCCCGCGCGTTCGCAGGCCGCGCGCCGGGTCCGCCCCCTGCCTCGTCGCTGCGTGCTTTCCCGTTCTCCGCAGGGGGGCCGGCCGGTCGGCGGGGTGGTTTCGGACACCTGGCGGATGGTGCCGGTGGGGGTCCCGCACCGACTGTGGAGCAGGTGAGGCACGACGTGCCGGCAGCCGCCACAACGTCCGAAGCCACGCCCGGCCAGGAAAGAGGTAGGTCCCATGTCGATCCACCTGACGCTTCTGTGTGCGCCCGGCGGTGACCCCACTGTGGATCCGCTCCTCGGCGACGCCCATCTCAGCGACGAAGGCATGCACATGGCAGGCGCCGCGAGAGCGATGCTCTCTCCTTGCGAGTCGGCCGTCCGGGCACCTTCGATCCGTTGTACGGAGACTGCTGATGCCATCGGTCTCGCGGCATCGTCCGAGCCCATGCTGCGCGATCTCGACGTGGGCAGGTGGAGCGGTCGAACTGTCAGGGACATCGCCGCGACCGACCCCGCCGGGTTCACCGCCTGGCTCACGGATCCGGATGCCACGCCGCACGGCGGAGAGTCCGTACGACAGCTCTGCCGCCGGTCGGCGCAGTGGCTGAGCAGCATGGCGCCGCACACGAGCCACACGGTGGCCGTCACCGAGGCAGCCGTCGTCCGGGCCGTGCTCATCGATGCTCTGGCCGTACCGGCGAGAGCGTTCTGGCATCTCGCGGTGCCACCCCTGTGCGCGGTCTTCCTCACCTGGCAGAACGGCTCCTGGGACGTCCAGTTCGGTGGCGTCTCGCCCCAGGAGCCCCGGCGTCGGCTGCTCTCCCAGCGTGCGAAGCTCGCGACGGGCAGGGCCTGACCAGCCCGGTCCTCGGTTCCCGCACGACGCGTTCCCCTGTGTCCCGGCCGATCGCCCCGGACCCACGGGAACGCGCCACACCGAGGCATACGAGCGGGGCTGTCGGCTCCCCCGCCGACGGCTCAGCCCGGCAGGCTCAGCTCGGCAGCTTCCAGTTCTGGGCCGCCGTGCCGTTGCAGGTGTACAGCTGGAGTTGGGTGCCGTTGGTCGTCGAGGAGTTCGGATCGTCCAGGCACAGCTTCGACTGGGGGTTGACCAGCGACCCGCTGGCGCCGGCGGTCCACTGCTGGGCGCCGCTGCCGTTGCAGGTCCACAGCTGGATCAGCGTGCCGTTGGTGGTCCCGCTGTGATCGGCGTCCAGACACTTGCCGAGGGTCCGGATCGTGCCGTCACCGGCGACGATCCAGTCCTGGGCGTACGTGCTGTTGCAGCCCCAGATCTGCGCGTGGGTGCCGTCGGAGGTGCCGGAGGACGCGTCGTCCACACACAGGCCGGAGGCCACCGCCGAGGTGAGCGGACCGATCCGCGGCGAGGCCGGCGCCGCGGTGTCCCCCGCGTACGAGGGCGGAGCCGCGGTGGCCGCCGTCGCCCAGGAGGTGTTGGCGCTGGTCCCGAGCGTGAAGTCGAGGGTGCCACCGGCCGTGATCGCCGTGGTGGGGGCGTAGGCGTTGTTCCACGCGGTGCCGTTCCACGCCGCGGACTGGACGTAGGGGGCGTTGTCCGCGGCGCCGTTGCCGTTGACCGTCAGCGTCCTGCCCGAGGGAAGGGTGACCACGGCCTGCGTGAACAGCGGTGAGCCGAGGGCGAGGTCGGAGGTTCCGGGCGTCTCGGGGAACATGCCGAGCGCCGACCACACGTACCAGGCACTCATCGCGCCGAGATCGTCGTTGCCGTCGGCCAGGCCGCCCGGGGTGTTCGACCAGATCTGGTCCTGGATCGCCCGGACCGTGCCCTGGGTCTTGTAGGGCTGCCCCGTGTAGTCGTACTCCCAAGGGAGTTCGATGCTCGGCTCGTTGCCGACCCAGGCGTAGCCGTTGGCGCCCGTGTAGCTGCGCAGCACGGTGTCCAGGTAGTGGTTCATCGCCGTGTTGCCCCCCTTGGCGCGCGTCAGGCCGCCGATGTTGAAGGGCACCATCCCGGTGTAGATCCACGAGTCGGCCTCGACCATGTCGGTGCCGCTGGTGGGGTCGAAGCCACCGGTCCACGAGCCGCCCGCGTTTCGGGGTTCCACGAAGCCGGAGGCGGGGTTGAGCACGTTACGCCAGTCCTGCGCGCGGTTGGCGTACGCCTTCTGGTTCGCGGTGTCGCCGAGCGCTCCGGCCATCGCCGAGATCGCGAAGTCGGCCGTGTCGTACTCCAGGGTGGTGGCCACCGGGCCGTAGAAGTTGCAGCAGCCGTAGCTGCCGTCGTGCGGCATGTATCCCGGTGAGTTCAGGTAGGCGAGACCTGGCCGGTCGTTGTTGGTCGTGCTCGCCTGCCTGACCATGTCGGCCAGGGCGGTCGTGGTGTCGAAGTTCCGGGCGCCGAAGGCGTAGTAGTCGGCGAGGATGGCGTCCGCCGGGTCACCGACCATGACGTACGACTCGCCGTTGTTCTCCGACCATTTGGGGAAGATCCCGGTCTGCGTGTAGTCGTCGACCATCGACTGCGCGGTGTCCGAGGCGACCTGGGGAGCGACCAGGGCTTCGAGCTGGGCCTGCGAGCGGTAGATGTCCCAGCCGGAGTAGTTCGCGTACACCGCGCTGTGGCCGGCGTCCACGGTGTGCGTCTTTCCGTCGAAGCCGTAGTACTGGCCGTTGGCGTCACTGATCACGTTCGGGTGCAGCAGCGAGTGGTAGAGCGCGGTGTAGAAGCTCTGCTGCTGCGCGGCGGTCCCGCCGGCGATCTGCACTCTGCCGAGCGTGCTGTTCCACGCGTTCTGTGCCGCGGTGCGGGTCGCGTTGAAGTCCCAACCGGTGTTCTCCGCGGTCCGGTTGGCGACCGCGCCGGCGACCGACACATAGGAGATGCCGACCTTGGCCTGCACCACCGGGTTGGACGTGGTGTTGAAGGTGACGTAGCCGTTCGAGGTGGCGGCAGCGGGGGCGGCGGCGTTGGGGGCGGACCGCGGGGAGCCCGTGGTCTTCGGCTCCGGGGCGCCCGGATTCTTTCCGTGCAGCACGGGCCTGTTGGGCTTCTCGGCGGCGTTCTTCGACGCCCTGGCGGGGGCGGTGGAAGTGGCTGTCGCGGCCTTGGCGAGCGAGCTGCCCTGCGAGGCGAACGGCTGGTCGAAGACCATGTCGAAGTACACGTTGTAGGTGTTTCCCGCTCCGCAGAAGTGGCCGCTGGTCACCTGGCCGCTCACCTCGGTGCTCGACACCTTGGTGAACTGTGTCGAGGTGGCACCGTTCTGACTGCCCGTCAACTTGAAGATCAGGTTGGCCTGGCTGGTCGAGGGGAAGGTGAAGCGCGCCATACCGCTGCGCGCGGTGGTGGTCAGCTCCGTGGTCACCTGGTTGTTGAGCGCGACCTTGTAGGATCCGGCGGACGCCGACTCGTTGGCGTGCGAGAACGCGTCCGTCGCACCGGTGTTCACGGCTCCCACCGTGGGCAGCACCGGAATGTCACCGGCCGCGCCGCAGCCGGGGCCGGCGATGTGGGTCAGGCTGAAACCGGTGATCGACGAGTCGTTGTACTCGTAGCCCCCGCCGTCGGGGCGCGACGGCGTGTCCGGGCTCCACTGCACCATGCCGAACGGGACGTCGGCCCCCGGGAAGTCGTCGGCCTGGTTGGACGTTCCGATGAACGGATTGACGAGAGTCGCCGGCGAGGTGACGAGCGCGGCCTTCCCGGCCGCCCACGCAGGCGTGCACAGCCCGGCCGCGGCAAGTGCCGCTGCGGCGAGGAGACCGATCGCCGCCGTTCCGGGAGGTCTCGACAGTCGTGTGATCACGGGGTTTGCTCCTCTACTCGGGAGTGGAGGTCCGACAACGTTGTCTCCGCGCCGAGAACGCGACCCCGGGTGAGGGATGACGCACCGAGATGTCTTGATCGCCAGAGGCTGACAACGTTGTCTAACCGTGGAGATGAGGTGCCTGAGATGCGAGCGTTTCGATGGGACCCTGGGCTGCGGGCGCCCAGGAAGCACGTACGGGACTCTTCGCGAAGCTAGCCACAAGGCAGGGGCATGTCAACGACTGCCGCAAGGTCACCGGGTACAGATGTGACGGCATCTCGGGCGGCGGTCCGGCTGAACCGCGGCCGCCCGCCGGACCGAGCGACAATCTACGGTGGCGTACCCGACGCCGAGGGAGGCAGTACATGATCGACGTCGTCTTCGGAGTTGACGTTGGCACCTCCAGCACCAAGGGCGTGGTGGTCGACACCGCCGGCCGCATCCTGGGCGAGGCCGTACGCACTCACGTGGTCGACCGTCCCCGGCCGGGGCACGTCGAGATGGACGCACAGGTGTGGTGGGACGAGTTCGTCTCGCTCGCGGCCGAGCTGCTCGATCGCGACGACGTCGTCGTCCGAGCCGTCGGAGTCAGCGGCATGGGGCCGTGCACCCTCCTGGTCGACGACGCGGGAGAGCCGGTGCGTCCGGCGGTGCTGTACGGGGTGGACACCCGCGCCGAGGAACAGATCACCCGGCTGAACCGGGAGTTGGGGGCGGACGCCGTCTTTCGCAGGTGCGGTTCGGCGCTGTCCTCCCAGGCCGTCGGGCCGAAACTCGCCTGGATCCGCGAGCGGGAGCCCGAGGTGTGGGCACGCGCCCGCCGCCTCCTCATGCCCGCCTCGTGGCTCGCCCACCGGCTGACCGGCGCCTACGTACTGGACCTGCATTCCGCCAGCCAGTGCACCCCGCTGTTCGACATCCACGAGCAGCGCTGGATCCCCGAATGGGCCGAGCACATCGCACCCGGCGTCGAACTCCCCCCGCTGCGCTGGCCGGGCGAGGAGGCCGGCCGGGTGCGCACGCCCGTCGCGGGTGTCCCGGCCGGGACGCCGGTCATCGTGGGGACGATCGACGCGTGGAGCGAGGCCGTCAGCGTCGGCGGCCACGGCGTCGGTGATCTGATGCTGATGTACGGCACCACGATGTTCCTGGTGAACACTGTCGACCGGCTCGTGACCAGCCCGTCGATGTGGTCCACGGTCGGCGCCCTGCCCGGCACCCGTTGCCTGGCCGGCGGCATGGCCACCTCCGGAGCCGTCACCGACTGGCTCGGGCACCTCTTCGGCGACGTCGGCCTCGGCGTGCTGTTCGACGAGGCGGCGGCCTCGCCCCCGGGGGCGAACGGCCTGGTGATGCTGCCGTACTTCGCCGGGGAACGCACACCCGTCATGGACCCCGACGCCCGGGGCGTGATCGCGGGCCTGACGCTGGGTCACACCCGGGGCGACCTGATGCGGGCGGCGCTGGAGGCCACCGCCTACGGTGTCCGGCACAACGTCGAGACGATGCTCGCGGCCGGCGCCGACATCCGGCGGATCGTCGCGGTCGGCGGCGGCACCCGGGGCGGACTGTGGCCTCGGATCGTCAGCGATGTCACCGGTCTCGAACAGATCGTCGCCCGCACGACCATCGGTGCCAGCTACGGTGCCGCCTTCCTCGCCGCCGGCCTGATCGGCCGACCGGACATCACGGCCTGGAATCCGGCGGAGTCGGTGGTCCGGCCCGATCCCGCCACCGCGGCCGTCTACGACCGCCGGTTCACCCAGTACCGGGTCCTGTACGAGAGCACCACCACGGTCACCCACGCCCTGGCCCACGACCAGAACAGGGCGTGAAGGAAGCACCCCCGCGCCGCGGCGTGGCGCGGCGCGTTCACCGACGGCGCGGACCGGCTCGTTCATCGGCGTGCGGCGGCCGGTCCGCGCTTGCCCGCGAGGTCTAGAACTCCTCGACGAAGTAGGGCTCGACGGTCATCCAGCCGTTGCCCGAGGCGCCGTTCAGCCGGCCCGTGGAGTTCTGGGCCAGGGTGTACCAGGACTCCACGTAGTCGGGGTCGTCGGTGAACCAGCCGTCGGGGATCGCGCTGAGGACCGCGTTCACCAGCGGGATGTAGGTGCCCTGGTCGGTCACGGTGAGCAGCGCCGTGGTGATCGCCTGCGCCAGCGCACGGTAGTTGGTGCCGTCGTCGTCCTCCATCATGACGACGTCGGCCAGGTTGTACTTGTAGTTCGACCAGTTGACCAGGATCTGGTTCGGGTAGTAGACGGTGCCGTCGTAGTCCAGGTAAGGCATGTCCACCGAGTCGACGCGCGCCGTGCCGTCCTGACCGAAACCGGTCACCAGCGAGAACATCTCGGCGGAGCCCTTGAACCAGGGCTCCTGGTCGTCGTTCACCTCGACGGCCGTGACCTTGGTCGCCCACCAGCCCGCCGCGGCGGCGTGGGCGCTGTTCGCGGCCTTGGACGGGAGGGAGGTCAGCCCCTTGTCGGCGAAGGCGTTCTGCAGCACCTTCAGGCCGGCCCGGTGAGCCTTGCTGACGTCGATGTCCAGGACGTACAGCGGGCGGTCGGGGACGCGCGCGGTGTCGACGGCGTGGGCGTGGCCCCGACTGTCGTACGCCGTGATGCTCCTGGCGTCGTCGGCGGCCGCGGCGACGGCGATCCAGGGGGTGGCGTCGGCGTTCAGCCGCGACCGCATGGACGGCGCGGCCAGCCGAACGCGCAGCAGCGACCCGGTCGACGCGGGCAGGCCCTTCAGCCTCGCGATGCGACGGTCCGCCGCCGAGACGGAAGCGAACAGGTTCCTGCCCTCGGCAGCGGCGCTCCTGCCGGCCAGCGCCTGAAGGTCCACGTCCTCGGTGCCGAGCGCGGCCGCACGGATCTGCTCGCGCCACCGCGGGTCGCGCAGCGAGGCGGACAGCGCCCGCGCGATCTCCTGCTCGGTCGACCGCACCGGAGACTGCCGGAACGGTGTGGCCTGGTCGCCCGCGTCCCGCACCGGCGCGGCGATCGCGGGCTGGACGGTGCCGCCGATGACCGCGGACAGCATCACGCCGATGAGGACGCCGCGTCTCTTGCTCGATCTGCTCACCATGCTCCTTGTGTTGTCGGTCGCCGCCGCGTCCACGGTGAACGGGCGGCCGTCCTGGGGGTGATGGGCCCGGATTGCCCCGGGCTCCTGAGGGGTCGCCGCCGCGCGCCTGGTCTCGCCCCGCCGGGCGTTCACCAGGGCACGTCGCTATGACCCGTACATGACACATAGAGAAACGTGGAACGAACGGGCATCCGCGCATGATCGGGCCACGCCCGGTCCGGGCCGCCTCGCCGCGCACGGCTCGCCTCGACGGGAGCCGGCGGACCCGCAGCCGGGGCCGGGAAACGCGGCTACCGGGGGCTGTCGGCGGCCGGCCGCCCGCGAGGACTGCCCAGCGCCCCGAGCATGATCTTCTCGGTGCCGGCCAGATACGTCTCCGCGGCGCGCCGCGCCCCTTCGCCGTCCCGGTCGACCACGGCCCTCACCACCGGCGCGAGCCGGTCCGCCGCCCGCGCCGCGTCCTCGAACGGCGCCCGCAGCGAGGCCCGTACCGGAAGGTAGGCGTTGAACAGTGTGTTCGTGAGGAGCAGATAGACCCGGTTGCCCGTGGCCCGCGCCAGTTCGCGATGCACTTCCGCGTCGGCGAGCTGGACGGCGTCGGCGTCCGGGCCGTCCGCGACCTGGCCCAGCAGGTGTTCCAGCCGCCGGGCCTGTCGTTCCGTGCGCCGGTCGGCCGCGCGGCCGGCGATCAGGGTGCCGATCTGCCGCCGTACCTCGAAGACCTCCCGCAGCCATGCGGGATCCTGTGCGGCCAGCATCGGCAGCAGGTCGGCGCCGCCGACCCGCAGGTAGTCCAGGATGCGCGTGCCGATGCCGTGCCGGGTGCTCAGCAGTCCCGCCTGCTCCAACCGGGTCAGCGCGTGTTTCAAGGTCGTACGGGTGACCCCGTAGCCGGCGGCCAGCTCCCTCTCGGGGGGCAGCAGGGAACCGGGTTCGTGCGTGCCGCTCAGGATGTCGTCACGCAGCCGTTCTTCCAGCAGGTCGACCACGGTTCGGCGCGGAATGCTTTCGACGGCCACGGAGGATCTCCCAGGCTTCGGTCAGTGGTTCAGCGGCCCACTGGTCTGGCGGCCCGCCGGTTCAGCGACTTCTTGGTCCAGTGGCTCAGCCACTGCCTCAGTGAAGCAGCCCCCCGACCGCCACGTCAATCACCTGATGGCACAGAGGAGTTGTGCAGGGGTACGCGCGTAGAGGACCGGGGCGCGGACGAGCGGTGTGCGGCCTGGCACTCAGGGACAGCGGGTGGATCGGCTGGTGCCCCACGGCCCTCTTCGGGCCGGACCACCTCCTGCGGCGAGTCCCGCCGTGCCGCCCGGTGCTCCGCGCCGGCCGCGCGTCCGGACCCCGCGGAGTGACCGGGTCTTTCGTGGATCCGCCATGTCTTGGCGGATCCGCCGACCTCGCCGCCGTTCTGTTCCGGGCCGTCCGCGTCCGTCCCACACTGGCGCAGCCGGCAACGCCGCCGGATCGATGAAAGGTCAGCACGATGCCGATGTTCAACGACGGGATGTCCGAGACCGAGCTGCCGGCCGACTCGGCCGTCACGACCGACGTCGTGGTCGTCGGTTCCGGTCCCGCCGGCGCCTCCGCGGCGCTGCTGCTGGCGACGCTGGGCGTCGACACGATCATGATCACGAAGTACCGGTGGACGGCGAACACGCCCCGCGCGCACATCACCAACCAGCGCTCGATGGAGGTCTTCCGCGATCTGGGCATCGAAGCACAGGTGCTGGCCGACGCCACGGACCACTCCCTGGTCGGCGACACGGTGTTCTGCACCAGCATCACCGGCGAGGAGATCGGCCGTATCCACACCTGGGGGACCCGGCCGGACCGGGAGGCGGACTACCGGCTGGCGTCCCCCTGCCTCACCGTGGACATCCCGCAGACGTACCTCGAGCCGATCCTGGTCCGCAACGCGGCGCAGCGCGGCGCTCAGACACGGTTCTCCAGCGAGTACCTGTCGCACACCCAGGACGCCGACGGCGTCACCGTGCGGGTGCTGGACCGGCTCACCGGGCACGAGTACAGCATCCGCGCGAAGTACCTGATCGGCGCGGACGGTGCCCGCTCCAAGGTCGCCGCGGACATCGGTCTGCCCTTCGAGGGCGCGATGGACATCGCGGGCTCGATGAACATCACGTTCAAGGCCGACATAAGCCGCTACGTCGCCCACCGGCCGTCCGTCCTGTACTGGGTCGTCCAGCCCGGCTCGAACGTCGGCGGCATCGGCGCCGGGCTCGTGCGCATGGTGCGGCCGTGGAACGAGTGGCTGATCGTGTGGGGCTACGACATCGCCGGGGAGCCCCCGGTCGTCGACGAAGCCGCTGCCGTGCAGATCGTCCGCAACCTCCTCGGAGCACCCGACCTGGACGTGGAGATCACCGGCACCAGCCTGTGGGGCAACAACGAGATGTACGCGACCCGGCTCCAGCAGGGCCGCGTGTTCTGTGCCGGCGACGCCGTGCACCGGCATCCGCCGAGCAACGGCCTGGGCTCCAACACCTCCGTCCAGGACGCGTACAACCTCGCCTGGAAGATCGCTGCCGTGCTCAAGGGGCACGCGGGAGCGAGCCTGCTGGAGACGTACACGGCGGAGCGGGCTCCCGTCGCCGAGCGCATCGTCAAGCGTGCCAACAGGTCCAGCCGCGAGTTCGTCGACATCTTCGAGGCACTGGGCGTTCTCGGCGCGCCGGACGAGGCCGCGATGTCGGCCGCCATCGAGGAACGCAAGGCCAACACCCCTGCCGGGGCCGCCAAGCGGGCCGCGCTGGTGCGCGCGATGGAGCTGAAGAACTACGAGTTCAACGCGCACGGTGTGGAGCTGGGCCAGCACTACACCTCGACGGCCGTCGTCTCCGACGGCAGCGAACTGCCCGCGCCCGCCCGCGACGCCGATCTGTACTACGAGATGTCGACCGTCCCCGGCGCGCATCTGCCGCACGCCTGGGTCGGAGACAGCGCCCACCGTCACGCGCTGATGGACCTGGCGCCGTACGACCGTTGGACGCTGCTGACCGGCATCGCGGGCGAGGCGTGGGAGCGGGCGGCCCAGAGGGTCGGCGAGGAACTGGGTGTCCCGCTCACGACCGTCGTCATCGGCCCGGGCCGCGAAGTGACCGACCTCTACTACGACTGGGCCAAGCTGCGCGGGATCGACGAGAGCGGTGTGCTGCTGGTGCGTCCCGACAAGCACATCGCGTGGCGGGCCGTGGAACTGCCCGAGAACCCCGAGGACCAGCTGCGTGCTGCTCTGCTCGCCGTCCTGGGAAGGGGCTAGACCGTGCGCTTTGTCCACGACACGCTCCCTCAGCGGGTCCGGTTCGCCTCCGGCGCGGCCGCGGAGGGCCTGGCCGCGGAGGTCGCCGCGCTCGGCGCCCGGCGGGTGATGGTCATCGCCGGAGCGGCCGAGCGGGAGTTCGCCGAGCGCGTCACCGCCGGCCTGCCCGTGGTCCACCGGCATGACGAGGTCGTCATGCACGTTCCCGTCGAGGTCGCCGCGCGGGCTCGCACGGCGGCCGCCGACCGGGACGTCGACGCCCTGGTCAGTGTCGGCGGCGGCTCCACCACGGGGCTGGCCAAGGCGGTCGCGCTGACCACCGGGCTGCCGATCGTCGCCGTCCCGACCACGTACGCCGGCTCGGAGGCCACCGCCGTGTGGGGGCTGACCGAGGACTCCGTGAAGACCACCGGTACGGACCCGAAGGTCCTGCCGCGTGCCATCGTGTACGACGCCTCGCTCACGCTCTCCCTTCCGGTCGGGCTGAGTGTCGCTTCGGGTCTCAACGCGCTCGCCCACTGCGTGGACTCCATGTGGGCACCGCGGACCGATCCGATCGACCAGGCGCTCGCCGCCGAAGGCGTGCGGGCGCTGCGGACGGGGCTGCCGCTGGTCGTGAAGGACCCGCAGGCGCTGGACGGGCGGGAACAGACCTTGTACGGCGCCTACCTGGCCGCCGTGGCGTTCGCCTCCGCCGGGTCGGGACTGCACCACAAGGTCTGCCATGTGCTGGGCGGCATGTTCAACCTTCCGCACGCCCAGACCCACGCGGTGGTCCTTCCCCATGTCCTCGCCTTCAACGTGCCCTTCGCCCCGGACGCCGAGCGGCGCCTGGCCGAGGCCTTCGGCTCCCCGACCGCTGTCGAGGGGCTCGTGGGCCTGAGTGACCGGCTCGGCGCGCCGCGCTCGCTGCGCGACCTCGGTATGCCCCGGGACGGTGTGGCGGCCGTGGCCGAGGCCGTCGTGGCCGCCGCGCCCGCGGGCAATCCGCGGCCCGTCACCCTCGACGCGGTCACCGATCTCGTCCGGAACGCCTGGGAGGCCCGATGAACGACACCCGCACCCCCCGCAAGCCCGTCCCGGCCGAGCAGCAGGAGCGTGAGGAGCAGATCACCCGCCAGGTGCTGGCCTCCTTCGACGACTGCGCCGACCCCCGGCTGCGCGAGATCATGCGGTCGCTGGTCCACCACCTGCACGCCTTCGTGCGAGAGGTCCGGCTCACCGAGGACGAGTGGCACAGGGGGATCGAGTTCCTCACCCGCGCGGGTCACATCACCGACGAGCGCCGCCAGGAGTTCATCCTGCTGTCGGACGTGCTCGGAGCCTCCATGCAGACGGTCGCCGTCAACAACGAGGCGTACGGCGACGCCACCGAGGCCACCGTCTTCGGCCCGTTCTTCGTCGACAACAGCCCCGAGATCGCCCAGGGCGGCGATCTCGCCTTCGGGGCCGCCGGAGAACCCTGCTGGGTGGAGGGCACCGTCACGGACACCGCCGGAAACCCCGTGGCCGGGGCGCGGATCGAGGTGTGGGAGGCCGACGAGGAGGGCTTCTACGACACGCAGTACGGGGACGACCGGATGGCGGCGCGGGCGCATCTGTTCAGCGACGCCGACGGCCGCTACCGGTTCTGGGGGCTCACGCCGACGCCGTATCCCATTCCCCACGACGGGCCGGTGGGAGGGTTGCTGGCGGCGACCGGCCGTTCTCCGATGCGCGCCTCGCACCTGCACTTCATGGTGAGCGCTCCCGCGCTGCGCACGCTGGTCACGCACATCTTCGTCCGCGGTGACGAACTGCTGGACCGGGACTCCGTGTTCGGGGTGAAGGAGTCGCTGGTCAAGGACTTCGTGGCGCAGCCGGCGGGTACGCCCACGCCGGACGGGCGGGACCTCGGCGAGCGGTCCTGGTCCCGGGTCCGCTTCGACATCGTGCTGGCACCCGACGGCACGTGATCCCGCCCCCGCTTCGCGCGGGCACGGGCCCCGCTACGACCGGGCGCGCGCCTCGCGCAGGACGTCGGTGGCGCGCAGGCCGTAGCGCTCCTTGAACCGATGGGAGAAGTGGGCGGCCGACACGAACCCGCAGCGCGCGGCGACCTCGGCCACGGTCGCCTCTCCCCCGGCGGTCAGCAGGGTGCGGGCCCGTTCGAGGCGGCGGTGCAGCAGATAGCGCGGCACGCTCGTGCCGCCCGCGGCGAACACCCGGGACAGATGGCGCTCGCTGATCCCGATGCCGCGGGCGATGCGGGCCGCGGACAGCCCCGTGTCGGCCAGGTGGTCGTCGATGTAGGTCTTCGCGACGGTCAGGTGGACGGTGGAGAGGGAGGGGGCCCGGCCGCTCGCGGCGGACACGAGCAGGTCCAGCACGGTGTCCTCGTCCACGCTCGCGGCGACGGAGGACTCCGGTGGCAGCGCCCGGGCGACCAGGGTGGCGAGCGTCCGGGTGTGGACGGCGCCGGCGTCGACGACCAGCGGCTGGGGCAGGGAGGGCGGGCCGCCGAGGTCACGCCACACCTGGTGGGGAATCTTGACCGCGAGCTCCTCCAGGCCGTGCGAGAAGCCCCGGATGAAGGGCTGGTCGGCGTCGCAGACCAGCAGTTGTCCCGGACGCAGCAGCCGTACGCCGTCGTCGTAGTAGAAGAAGGCGTCACCGGCCAGGGTCAGATAGCAGGCCACGGCGTCCGACGGCACGCGGCGGATCTCGGCGTCCGGTCGTTCGACGACGTGCGGGCTGCCGAGGACCCGGGCGAGGTGTGCCCTGGGCAGCTGGAGGTTGATCTCCGTCGCGTCGAGGGCGGTGTCGTGCAGGGAACGGCAGCGCAGCCCGATCAGGGCCTCGGCGTTGTGCTCTTCCCACAGGGCGATGCGTTCCGCCTCGGGAAGTCCGGTCGTACTGAAGCGCACCGGCGCACCTGTTGTGCCGCTCGTCATCCCTCCAGCGTAGAGGGCGGGGCTTGCCGGTGTTCGGGCCCGTCCACACATTCTCTGATCACCGAGGCGACCTGCTCGGTGGCGGGGGTGGTGCGCCGGGCATGGCCGGCGAGGACCAGATCCACGGATTCCGTCTGGGTGAGGGGCACGTAGGCGACGCTGGCGAGGCGCAGGCTCTGTACCGGTGAGGGCACGAGGGCGACGCCGTGTCCGGCGGCCACGAAGACGACCAGGGTGGCCGTCTCTCCGACCTCCATCAGTGAGGTCGGCTGGAATCCGGCGCGCCGGCATGCGGCCAGGACCCGGCCGTACATGGAGGAGCGCGAGGAGTGGACGACGAACGGCTCGTCGGCCAGGGCCTTGAGTGAGATGCGTCGCCGGGCCGCGAGGGGGTGGTGCGAGGGGAGGACGGCCACCAGGGACTCGGAGCGCAGGGGCGTGGTGCGGATGTCCTCGTGGTCGGCGGGGCCGCGCAGGACCGCCAGGTCGTAGGTGCCGTCGAGCAGTCCGTCGACCAGGTCGGGGGTGAGGAGTTCGCCGCGCAGGTCCATGGTGATCCTGGGCAGCCGGGCCCGCACGGTGCGTGCGACCTGCGGCAGAAGATCGTAGGTGGCGGTGCCGATGAAGCCGGTCGAGACCCGTCCGGCGTGGCCGCCGGCCAGCTCCGTCATGTGCCGGCGGGCGCGCTCCTCCTCGGCGACCAGGGTGCGGGCGTGCTCCAGCAGGTGATGTCCGGCCTCGGTCAGGGCGACGTGCCGGGTGGAGCGGGTGAACAGGGTGGTCCCGAGCTCCTTCTCCAGCTGTTTGATCTGCTGGGAGAGGGCCGGTTGAGCCACGTGCAGGCGCGTGGCCGCCCGTCCGAAGTGGCACTCCTCGGCCAGCGCCAGGAAATACCGCATCTGTCGCAGCTCCATACCCCCATTCTATAAGATCGGCTTATCAATCCATGCAGATTGGGTCTTGGACGTAGTGAAGCCCGCGCTTCTACCGTGACGGTATGACCGACAGTTATCTCTACTCGGCGGTGCGAACCCCCTTCGGCCGCTTCAGGGGCGCCCTCTCCGAGGTCCGGCCCGACGACCTCGCGGCACAGGTCATCGGCGGGGTCCTCGCCAAGACCCCCGCACTGGATCCCGGACGCATCGACGACGTCGTCTGGGGCAACGCCAACGGCGCCGGCGAGGACAACCGCAACGTCGGCAGGATGGCCGTCCTGCTGGCGGGCCTGCCCACCTCGGTGCCCGCCACCACCGTCAACCGCCTGTGCGGATCGTCCCTCGACGCCGCCCTCATCGCCTCGCGCGACATCGAGAGCGGCGACGCGGACATCGTCCTCACCGGCGGAGTCGAGTCGATGACCCGCGCCCCGTGGGTTCTGCCCAAGCCCGGGCGCGGCTTCCCCGCGGGGGACGTCACCGCCGTGTCCACCACCCTCGGCTGGCGCCTGGTCAACGAGCGCATGCCCAAGGAGTGGACGGTCTCCCTGGGCGAGGCGAACGAACAGCTCGTAGACCGCTTCGCGATCTCCCGCGAGCGCCAGGACGCGTTCGCCCTCCGCTCCCACCGGCTCGCCGACGACGCCTGGAACGCGGGCTTCTACGACGGCCTGGTCGTTCCCGTGTCGGACGGCGAGCGCACCGTTCTGGAACGCGACGAGGGCATCCGCCCCGGGTCCACCATGGAGAAGCTCGCCACGCTCAAGCCCGCCTACCGCGCCGACGGCCTCATCACGGCCGGGAACGCCTCGCCGCTGAACGACGGCGCCTCCGCGGTGCTGCTCGGTTCGGCCGCGGCCGCCGCCCGCATCGGCGCGGAGCCCCTCGCCCGCGTCGCGGGCCGCGGCGTGGCCGCGGTGGATCCGCAGATGTTCGGATACGCGCCCGTCGAGGCCGTGAACAGGGCGCTCAAGCGCGCGGGCATCTCCTGGGGCGACGTCGACGCCGTCGAGCTGAACGAGGCGTTCGCCGTCCAGGCGCTGGCGTGCGTGGACGCCTGGGATGTCGACCCGGGGATCGTCAACACCAAGGGCGGGGCCATCGCGCTCGGCCACCCCCTCGGTGCGTCCGGCGGCCGCCTGCTGGGCACCCTCTGCCGCCGTCTGCAGGAATCCGGCAAGCGGTGGGGTGTCGCGGCGATCTGTATCGGTGTGGGCCAGGCCCTCGCCGTGGTCCTGGAGAACGTCGCCGGAGGCAGCAGGTGACCACACAGCTGTGTGCCCACGCGGACGAGGCGGTCGCCGGCGTCCAGGACGGCTCCACGGTGCTCGTCGGAGGCTTCGGCATGGCGGGCATGCCGGTGGCGCTGATCGACGCGCTGATACGACAGGGGGCCACCGACCTCACGGTCGTCTCCAACAACGCCGGCAACGGCGACACCGGCCTTGCCGCGCTGCTGGCCAAGGGACGGGTCCGCAAGGTGATCTGTTCCTTCCCGCGCCAGTCGGACTCCTGGGTGTTCGACGGCCTCTACCGGGCGGGCCGCATCGAACTCGAAGTGGTCCCCCAGGGCACTCTGGCGGAACGGCTGAGGGCGGCGGGGGCGGGCATCGGCGCCTTCTTCTGCCCCACCGGTGTCGGCACGATGCTCGCGGAAGGCAAGGAGGTGCGTGAGATCGACGGCCGCCTCCATGTGCTGGAGTACCCCATCGGCGGGGACCTCGCGCTGATCGGCGCCCATCGAGCGGACCGGATGGGCAATCTCGTCTACCGCAAGACCGCGCGGAACTTCGGCCCCGTCATGGCCACCGCGGCCACCACCGTGGTCGCCCAGGTCCGCGAGGTCGTCGAGACCGGCGAGATCGATCCCGAGACCGTCGTGACGCCCAGTATTTTCGTCGACCGCGTGGTGCAGGTGGCTGATCACTCATGACCCGGACTTCCCCGACGACCGGCGGTCAGGGCCCGCTGGGCAAGCACGACATCGCCGCCCTGATCGCCCGTGACATCCCGCACGGATCCTTCGTCAACCTGGGGATCGGCCAGCCGACCCTCGTGGCCGACCACCTCTCCCCCGGTTCCGGCGTCGTTCTGCACACCGAGAACGGCATGCTCAACATGGGCCCCGCCGCCTCGGAGGACCAGATCGATCCGGACCTGACCAACGCGGGCAAGGTTCCCGTCACCGAACTGCCGGGCGCCGCCTACTTCCACCACGCGGACTCCTTCGCGATGATGCGCGGCGGTCATCTGGACATCTGCGTCCTCGGTGCCTTCCAGGTCTCGGCACGCGGCGACCTGGCCAACTGGCACACCGGCGCACCCGACGCCATTCCCGCGGTCGGCGGAGCCATGGACCTGGCCATCGGGGCGAAGAAGGTCTTCGTGATGATGAACCTCTTCACCCGGGACGGAGCGCCCAAGCTGGTCCCCGAGTGCGGCTACCCGCTCACCGGCCTGGCCTGCGTGGACCGCGTCTACACGGATCTGGCGGTATTCGACCTCACCCCGAGCGGGGTCCGGGTGCGGGAGACCTTCGGCATCGACGTACCCGAACTCGCCGACCGCCTGGGCCTGCCGCTGCAGACCCGTGCCCCTGAACAGCGGGCCTGAACGCGGACGGCCGTCGGCTCCGGTGAGTGCCCATCGGGGCCGGCGTTCGTTCACTGTCCGCGTTCGCCGCGTGATCCGCCGGTGTGGGCGAAGCGAGCCCCGGTGATATTCAATGAGGTGTGCGGTCAGGGATCTCGGGGCCCCGTCGCCGGGTCCGAGCACGGCTCCGGCGCTGCGTCGGCGATTGCTGAGAGAGCCACATGGACTCCACACCCTCCTCTTCGTCGTCTTCGCCGTTCGGCATGGTCAGCAGCGCGCTGGGGCGTTACGTCCCCCGTGGAGGAGCGGAACCGGCCGCCGGTCGCGCCGATGCCGACGGGCGCGGCACGGGTCCGCGCGTACCCGACGGCCCGGCGGCCGGCCGGCAGGATCAGATACTCGGCGTGATCAACCTGGACAGGGATCTGAGAGTGATCCGGTCCAATCTGGACGCGCCGGTGTTCGCCGGTCTGGACGCCGTGGCCGGGAGTCCTTTCGTCGATCTCCTGCCCCCGGGGGACGTACCGACGGTCACCCGTCGGCTGCGACAGGTCCTGGAGACCGGTGAGGCGCATGTCGCGCGGATCCAGCGCCTGCGGCGCCGCGACGGGTCGGAACTGGTGGTGTCGCTGAGCATCCTGCCGGCCGCGGTGCCGCAGGAAGGCCTGACCGTCTCCGTGATCGCCATGGCCAAGAGGCTGCACCTGTACGCCGCCGAGACCGCAATCGGCACCTCGCTGGACATCGGCGAGACCGCGCAGTCACTGGCGGAGTCCCTGCTGGCCTGGGGAGACGTGGCCGCCGTCGACCTCGACTTCACCGTGTGGACGGGCGAGGGAGTCACCGGGCAGGCACAGGGGCGCATCCGGCTGCGGCGGGCGGCCCTGGTGCCGAACCGCGCGTGGCCCGAGGGCTATGTCACTCCGGGCGACGATCTTCCCGGTGACGCGAGTCGCCTGCTGGCGCAGGCGGTGCGGCGGGACGACGCCCCGCAGGCCATCGTCATCCCCGACCGGAAGGCGGTCGAGCGGGTCCTCGGCAGTCCTCGGCTGATACGTGCCCTGGTGCCCGGCGACCGGTCGGCGGGTGTGGCGTGCATACCGCTGGTCCTGGACGGCGCGCCGCCCGTCGTGCTGGGCCTGGCCGAGATCTGGCGTCGGGCCGACAGTCCGTTCCGCGACAGCGAACTGTTCGACCTGCAGGAACTGGTCGCCAGAACCGTCCACCACGTCGATCTGGCGCGTCAGCACCAGCGTGAGCACAAGCAGGTGCTGGCGTTGCAGCGCCGGCTGCTGCCCCGCATGGGCGGGAACACCATCGAGATCGCGAGCGTCTACCAGCCGGCCACGCCCGACAGTGCGGGGGTCGGCGGTGACTGGGTGAACAGCTTTCCGCTGCCGGACGGCCGTACCGCGCTGGTGGTGGGTGACGTCGTCGGACATGGCCTGGGGGCCGCGGCGACCATGGGCCAGCTGAGCATGGAGGCCCGCGCCCTGCTGTCCGCGGGGCTCGCGCCCGACGAGGTGCTGGAGCACCTGGACGAGACCGTGACGCTGCTGGACGACACCGAGTCCGGGCTGGCGGCCGGCTACAGCGCCCTCGGTTCGACCTGCTGCATCGCCCTCTACGACCCGGTCAGCCACAGCATGGCGCTGTCCAGCGCCGGCCACCTTCCCCCGGTCCTCGTGTCCCCGGACGGGCACGCGGGCCCCCTCCCGATTCGCCCGCATCCGGGTCTGGGCGCCGAGTTCGCACTGCGAGAGCCGTTCGACGTACACACGTTCGACGTTCCCTCCGGTTCTCTGCTCGCCCTCTACACGGACGGCCTGGTGGAGGATCCGGCCGTGGCGATCGACGACGGCATCGGCAGGCTGGCGGACGCCGTGTCCACGGTGCACCCCTGGGACGCCCTCCAGCAGGCCGCACGGCACGTGGTCTCCGCGTTGGCACCCCCGCACCAGCGCGACGACGTGACCCTGTTGCTGGCGCGGCTGATCGGCTACCGCAAGGGGGACACCGCGACCTGGCGGCTGCCCGCCCGCGATGACGCGCCGGCCCGGGCCCGCGCGCTGTTCTCCGCGCTGTTGCGGCAGTGGCACGCCCGGGACGACACCCGGGACAACGTGCTGCTCCTGGTCAGCGAGCTGGTCACCAACGCGGTGCGCTTCGCCACCGGCCCCGTCACGGTACGGCTGATCAGGACCGGCCGCAGCCTGCTGTGCGAGGTGGGCGACACCGGCAACGGCAGGCCGCGCCTGAGGCGGGGCGGCCTCTACGACGACAGGGGTCGCGGCCTGTACGTCGTACACCGGCTCACCACCCGGTGGGGCGTGCGGTGGACGGACACCGGCAAGGTGGTCTGGGCGGAAGTCGCACGGTGACGCGGGGACGGCCGCGCGCCGTACGGATGGCGCGGGCCCGGACCACCACCCGCCACCGCCCCCCTTCCGGCTAGAGCCACTCGCCTTCCAGGGCGGTCGCGCTGAGGCCCGGTGCCGCCGCGTACAGGACGGCGCGGCTGCCCGACTTCTGCCCGGCGTCGTACGCCCGCCGCATGATGTCGAACACGGCGGCGCCTCCGCGGTTGCCGCTGGTGTAGCTGTCCCGGCTGTACTCCAGCAGTCCCGACGGCCACGCGTCGGGCATCGTCTGCTCCATGTACTCCAGCACCCGGGTCCCGCCGGGGTGCGCGAGCAGCACGTCGGGGTGCCAGGAGTCGGGGTCGTCCTGGTGGCGGACGCGCAGCCACTCCCACATCGCGGTGACCGTCTCCTGCACGGCGCGCGGCCCGCGCCGGTCCATCACGAAGTGGGTGCCGTCCGCCCGCGTGTCGAGACGGTGCAGGTCCTGGGTGCCCGGCAGGGTATGGTGCCAGGCGGCGTCCAGCCGCAGCGCCGACTCGCTCCGCCGCCGGCCCGTGACCACCGTGGCGACCGCGGTGTCCGCGAACAGCAGCCGGACGATCAGGGACTCGAGAGTGTCGTCCGCGGGCTGGTAGGTCGTGCTCAGCGCCTCCGCGATCACGACCAGGACCACCCGGTCGGGGTCCGCGGCCACGAGATCCGCCGCCAGCGCCAGGGAACGGGTTCCCGCTATGCAGGCCCACTGTGTGGCCGGCAGCAGCATCACGTCGTTGCGCAGGGAAAGCCTGTTGGCCAGGGCGACGTCCAGGCCGGGCAGCGCCGGGGTGGTGGAGTGACTGGTGATCAGGCAGTCGACGTCCGCGGCGTCCAGACCGGCGATCTGCAGGGCCCCGCGTGCCGCATGCTCCCCGTAGGACTGCACCGCCTCCCAGGCCGGCGCGGTGCGCTCCTGCACGGTCTGCGGCGCGGGTATCGCCTCGAGCGCGGCGATCGCGCGGTCCACGTCCTGCTGGGTGAACCCTTCACGCGCCAGTGCTTCTTGGGCCGGGGCGCTGCCGACGGACTGCAGGCCACCGCCCTTGCCGGGCGCCACGGCGGTCTCCAGCGGCAGCATCCACCCGCGGGTCTCTATGCCCGTGCTGGCCGCGATTCCCTCGATCCGCGGCGTCCACGTCGCATGCGGATGCCGGTCGCGCACCTCCGCCACGATCTGGCTGGTTTCCACGGCGTACTCTCCGTGGATCACGGCAGGAGGACAAAGAAAAGCGGACATAAGGTGTCCTTCCGGGAGGATTAGGGAGGGTTGTCGCGGGCACTGTGCCATGGGTCACTTCAGAAACCGCACGCCCAAGACATCGACGGCAGGCTCCAGTTCGGGAGCCGATCGCGCCGCTTCGAGCATGGACGCCAAATGGACATTTCCGCTGTGATGCAAACAACTCAGACCACCCTCGATGGGCGTGACAACGCACACACCTCTCGGACCAGAGCTCTCAGGCCGGTTCCAGGCGCCTTACATGACGCACCGTCAGCAACGAGCCCCAGGTCACTGTCGCCGGTGTCGAGTCACGGCCGCCCATCACCTGGCCGGCGGTGATAATCGGCACGTGAGCGGCTACGAGTCCACCGAGGCGTCCCAGGGACTGGCAACGCAGAGCAAGACGCGCTGGCGTTCCTTCGTGCAGACCGAAACCGGCAGTGCCGTCCTGCTCCTCGGCGCGGTGTGCGTCGCGCTGCTGTGGGCCAACATCGACATGCACTCGTACCAGGCCGTGTGGCAGGCGCACTTCACGATCGGCTTCGACACCAGGCACCTGTCGCTGACCCTGCACGAGTGGATCAACGCCGGGCTGATGAGCCTGTTCTTCTTCGTCGTCGGCCTGGAGGCCCGGCACGAGTTCGACATGGGGGAACTGCGCGACCGGCGCTGGGTGCTGCTGAGCGCGGTGGCCGGACTGGGCAGCATGGTGGTTCCGGCGCTGATCTACTGCGCGTTCAACGCGGGACGGGACTCCCTGCACGGCTGGGGTACGGCGATGTCGACGGACACCGCCTTCGCGCTGGGCATCCTGGCCATGCTCGGGTCGCGGCTGCCGGCTTCCCTGCGGGCGTTCATCCTGTCCATCTCGGTCGTCGACGACCTGGTCGCGCTCCTGGTGATCGCGGTCTTCTACAGCGACGACATCCACCTGCCCGCGCTGTTGGTCGCCGTGGGCACGCTGCTGGTCATCATGCTGTTGCGGCTGGCACGCGTCCGCAAGGGACGGTACTGCGCCGTCCTGTCGGTGGTCGTCTGGGTGGCGCTGCACGAGGCCGGGGTGGACCCGGTCGTGACCGGTCTGGCCGTCGGCGCCCTGATCGTCGCCTATCCGGCGCCGCGCGAGGGCCTGGAGCAGGCCAGTCGTCTCTTCCGGCTGTTCCGGGAACAGCCCACACCCGAGTTGCAGCGCTCGGCCGTACAGGGCCTGACCGCGGCGCTCTCCCCCAACGAGCGGCTGGAACAGAGGTTCCTGCCGTGGGTGAGCTTCGGCATCGTGCCGCTGTTCGCGCTGGCCAACGCCGGCATCGAACTCAGCGGCGGAAAACTCGCCGAGGCGTTCACCTCGCCGATCACGCTGGGCATCGTGTGCGGCTGTGTGGTGGGCAAGATGATCGGGCTCGTCGGGTCCATGGCGGCCGCCCGACTGCTGTCGGGCGGCAGGCTACGGCCCGGTGTCGGCTGGGGCTCGGTCACCGCCGGCGGAGCGATCGCCGGAGCGGCCTTCACGGTGTCGCTGCTGATCGCCTCGCTGGCCTTCGAGGGCGAGGAACTGGACCAGGCGCGTATCGGCATCCTCGCCACGCTGGTCGGCGCCTTCGCGGTGAGCTGGGCGGTCACCGGGGTGATGAACCTGCTGCCGGCCGCCCGCCGGGCCCGGGCGCTGCTGGGCAACGCCGATCCGCTGACCGATCTCGCGGTCACCGTCGACGCCCGCCACGACCGTGTCCGCGGCCCCGAACGGGCGGCGGTCACCCTGGTGGAGTACGGCGACTTCGAGTGCCCGTACTGCGGCCAGGCCGAGGCGGTGGTACGGGAGTTGCTGGGCTGTGACGCGGACGTCCGCTACGTGTGGCGGCACCTGCCGCTGACCGACGTCCACCCCAACGCGCAACTGGCGGCGGAGGCGTCGGAGGCCGCCGCCCGCCAGGGGCGCTTCTGGGAGATGCACGACCTGCTGCTGGCCCGGCAGGACGCTCTCGGCGCGCGCGACCTGCTGCGTCACGCGCAGGAGATCGGGCTGGACGTGGAGCGGTTCCGGCGGGACCTGGAACAGCACCGCGGCGCGCCCCGGGTGGCGGAGGACGTGGACTCCGCGGACCTCAGCAGCGTCTCCGGTACGCCCACCTTCTTCATCAACGGCCGACGTCACCAAGGTGCCTACGACATCCAGACACTGGCGGCGGCCGTCGACTACGCCCGTCAGCGGGCACTGGCGGAGCACGCGGGCGCCGGCCGGGCGAAGCCCGCGACGGACTGAGCGTGCGGCTCGTGCGGACCGCACGGCGCGGTCCGGCAGGTCGCCGCTGCGCCCGCGCGGGTGACTCCGTCGTGCCCACCGCGCGGCAGCCGCGACCGGCCGGACCGATCTGATGATCATCTGAGTGTGACGACCTATCACGGCCCCCACGCCGCGCACTCCTCACGCCGCACGGCGCTCTCCGCCGGACTCGGCGCCCTCTCCCTGCTCTGCCTCGCGTCCCTGTCGGCCGCGCCGCCCGCGGCCGCGCACGAGGAGGCCGTCGGCGCCCCCCGGCCGATGACGGCCGCGGAGGCCCGTACGGCCGCCTACCTGGAGTCGATCCGCAACGACCCCCGGCTGCTGCGCGGTTTCTTCCGGCACCTGCCCAAGGGCGGCGACCTGCACAACCACCTCTCCGGGGCGGTCAGGACCGAGTACCTCGTCGAACTGGCCGCCGACGACGGGCTGTGCGTCGACACGGCCACGCTGACCGCCGTCGTACCGCCGTGCGGTCCCGGTACCCGCCCGGCCGCCGATGCCCGGGCCGACCGCGACTTCTACGAGGCGATCGTGCGCGCCTGGTCGATGCAGGACTTCCCGCCCGACCAGAACGGTCACGACCACTTCTTCGACACGTTCAACAAGTTCGGGGAGGTGCCCTGGCGGCATCGCGGAAAGCTGCTCGCCCAGGTCGCCGACGCGGACGCGGCGCAGAACCAGTTCTACCTGGAGACCATGATCACCCCGGCCTCGGACGGCGCCCGGCAACTGGCCGCCGAGGTCGGCTGGGATCCCGACCTGGCCGCGCTGCACGCCAAGCTCGTGGCCGGGGGCAGGCTCGACAGGGTCGTGGCCGACGCGCGCAAGGAGGCCGACGACGGTGACGCCGAGTTCCGTACGGCCGCCCGCTGCGGCACCAGCCGTCCCCGCCCCGGCTGTGCGCTGACCGTGCGCTGGATCTCGCAGGTCAACCGCGGCAGCGCGCCGGAGCGCGTCTTCACCCAACTGGCCCTCGGCATGCGGCTCGCCGAACGCGACCCCCGGTTCGTCGCCGTCAACCTCGTCCAGCCCGAGGACTGGAACAGTTCGCTGGCCGACTACAGCCTGCAGATGCGCATGCTCAACTACCTGCGCACCGTCTATCCCAAGGCCCATGTCACCCTGCACGCGGGCGAGTTGTGGCCCGGTCTGGTCAAGCCCCAGGACCTGAGGTTCCACATCGCGGAAGCCGTGAACGTCGCCGGCACCGAGCGCGTCGGCCACGGCGTCGACCTGGTCCACGAGGACGGCTGGCAGCAGACCGCCCGCACGATGGCCGCCCGCCAGATCGCCGTCGAGGTGCCGTTCACCAGCAACGCCCAGATCCTCGGCGTGCGCGGCGCCGAACACCCCTTCAACACCTACCGTTCCTACGGCGTACCGGTCGTCCTGGCCACCGACGATCCCGGCGTCTCCCGGATCGACGTCACCCACGAGTACCAGTACGCCGCCCAGACCTACGGCCTGACCTACCCCGAACTGAAGGACCTGGCCCGCGCCTCCCTCGAGTACGCGTTCCTCCCCGGCCGGAGCCTGTGGCGGGGCAATCCCACCCGTGACGGCTACCGCCCCGCGACCGCCTGCGCCGGCCGGCTGCCCGGCAGCGGCCGTACCCCGAGCGAGGAGTGCCTCCGGCTCGTCGCGGTCAGCGCGAAGGCCGCCGTCCAGTGGCGGCAGGAGGCCGCCTTCGCCTCCTTCGAGAGGTGAGTACCTGAGCGCGGGGGTGCCGTGAGCCCAAAAGTTGCAAATTCCGATGAACAGGTGTCGGGCGACGCGCGTGGAGTCATTCATGTGTGGCCCGAACCGTTCCGGACGGCATGCCTCGCTCCCGTGTCGATGTGCTGTCGTCATCGCCGACCCCGACGGCCCATGTGCGAAGGGGTGCAGGAGGCACCGTGCTCACCGCGTTCATCAATGCCTTCAAGACGCCTGACCTGCGCAAGAAACTGCTCTTCACGCTGGGCATGATCGTGCTCTACCGGGTCGGTACCCATGTCCCGATCCCCGGCGTCAACTACAGAGCCGTCCAGACGTGTGTGGGCGAGGCGTCCGGCAACCAGGGGCTGTTCGGACTGGTCAACCTCTTCAGCGGGGGCGCGTTGCTGCAGATCACGATCTTCGCGCTCGGCATCCTGCCGTACATCACCGCCAGCATCATCCTTCAGCTGCTGACCGTGGTCATCCCGCGGCTGGAAGCCATGAAGAAGGAGGGTCAGGCGGGCACGACGAAGATCACCCAGTACACCCGTTACCTGACGGTGGCCCTCGCCGTCCTCCAGGGCACCGGCCTGGTCGCCACCGCCCGCAGCGGCGCCATCTTCTCCGGCTGCTCGGTCGCCTCCAGCATCATTCCGAACCAGTCGATCTTCACCACCATCACGATGGTGATCTGCATGACCTCCGGCACCGCTCTCGTCATGTGGCTCGGTGAGCTCATCACCGACCGCGGCATCGGCAACGGCATGTCGATCCTGATGTTCATCTCGATCGCCGCCTCCTTCCCGTCCGCACTGTGGGCCATCAAGAAGCAGGGCACCCTGGCCGGCGGCTGGATCGAGTTCGGCGCCGTCATCGTCGTCGGCCTCGCCATGGTCGGCCTGGTCGTCTTCGTCGAGCAGGCCCAGCGCCGGATCCCGGTCCAGTACGCCAAGCGGATGATCGGCCGCCGGTCCTACGGCGGCACCTCGACCTACATCCCGGTGAAGGTGAACCAGGCGGGCGTGATCCCGGTCATCTTCGCCTCCTCCCTGCTGTCCATCCCGGCCCTGGTCGCGCAGTTCTCGGGCGGGGACTCCGTCTGGAAACGGTGGATCACCCAGAACCTCACCAAGGGCGACCACCCGATCTACATCGCCCTGTACTTCCTGCTCATCGTGTTCTTCGCGTTCTTCTACGTCTCCATCTCCTTCAACCCGGAGGACGTCGCGGACAACATGAAGCAGTACGGCGGCTTCATCCCCGGCATCCGGGCCGGGCGGCCGACCGCGACGTATCTGTCGTACGTGCTCAACCGGATCACCTGGCCGGGTTCGCTGTATCTGGGGGTGATCGCCCTCGTCCCGACCATCGCGCTGGTCGGGTTCGGGGCGAGCCAGAACTTCCCGTTCGGCGGCACCAGCATCCTGATCATCGTGGGTGTCGGTCTGGAGACCGTGAAGCAGATCGAGAGCCAGCTCCAGCAGCGCAACTACGAGGGCTTCCTCCGCTGACCCCGGGGGCTGGGGCCTGACGGCATCGCATCCATGTACATAGCCGGTAAAATCGGTACGACGTGTGGACCGGACTCCGACTTCGGTCGTGCCGTCCCCGAAGGAGCGGACATGGGTGGGCCTGAACCGATCAGCGCCGAGGGTCGTCGCGCGCTGGAGCAGCAGCTGACCGATCTCCACACCGAGCGGCAGGGCGTCGCCGCGACGCTGCGGGGCGACGATTCCCCGGGCGACCACGCGGACGAGGCCGACGAGTTGCAGCGGGCCGACGACCTCCGGCGCCTGGACGCCCGCATCGAGGACATCACGCTGCGGCTGCACCAGGCGGTGGTCGCCCAGCCGGCCCCCGCGGGCGTGGTCGGTGTCGGCAGCACGGTCACCGTGCGGTTCACCGACGGCGCGGTGCAGGACATCGCGATCGGCGAGATCGCCTCCGCGGCGGACGAGAACCTGGTGACGGAGGACAGCCCTCTCGGGCGTGCACTGCTGGGACACCGCGTCGGCGACACCGTCAGCTTCCAGACCCCCCAGGGAACCACGGACGCCACCGTGGTGTCGCTGGGGGCTCCTAGGTGATACCGGACCGGATTTCGGCGGTAGCGGGCTGAGGGCTGTGTTCGGTGCCGTGCCGTCCCGTGAAGCCGTGGCGAGCTGCTGCTCTCGCACCTGACCGTCAGGATGGCTGGACCTGGTCGAAGAGGGCGAGGGCTTCGGCGGGGTCCTCGCTCACGAGGCGGTCCAGACCGGCCGTGGTGATCTTCGCCCACCTGCCGGCCCGTGCCCACATCCTTTCCTCGAAGGCGCGGACGGTCTCGTCCAGATCTCCGGCGCCGGAGGCGATGGACTCTGCGAGTTCGGCGCCTTCCAGCATCGCGAGGTTCGCGCCCGCGCCCAGCGGGGGCATCAGATGGGCGGCGTCACCCAAGAGCGTCACCCCGCATACGTGGGCCCAGGTGTGGGACACGGGCAGGACGTAGAGGGGGCGGTGGGCGAAAGCGGTGCCGTGGCGGAGGAGTTCGAGGACGGGAGCGGCCCAGCCGTCGAACAGAGCCAGCAGGCTCGATCGCACGGCCTCGACGTCGGCCAGGTCCAGGTTGGTGTGCCAGTCCAGCGGCGCGCGGAACTGGGCGTACACCTTGACGTGGCCGCCGCTGTTGCGCTGGGCGACGAGCTTGCGGTTCACGCCGTACACGGCCACGGAACCGTCGCCGATCAGGCGCGCGAGCTCAGGGTGTCGGGTGTCGACCTCGTCGAGGGAGGTCTCGACCGTGGTGACGCCGGTGTAGTGCGGCGTCACCGTCGAGACCGCCGGGCGGACCCGGGACCAGGCGCCGTCCGCGCCGATCACGAGGTCGAACGTCTCCTGCCGCCCGTCCGCGAAATGGACCAGCACGCCGTCCCGGCTCCCCGGCGCCACCCGCGTCACCTCCCGGCCCCACTGAACGTCCAGCGGCCCGAGCAACAGGTCACGGAGTTGCCCGCGGTCGATCTCGGGATTGGCCCGGTCACCCGGACGGGGTCGCCAGTCGCGCAGGACGGTCCCGTCCGCGTCCAGGATGCGCATGGCCTGCCCCTCGGGGCGGGACAGTGCCTGGAACTCCGCCAGCAGCCCCGCCTTCTCCAGCGCGAGCTGGCCCATCCCTTCGTGCAGGTCCAGCGTGCCGCCGGGGGGGCGGGCGTCGGGCGCGGGGTCGCGTTCGAGAAGGGCGACCGGGTGGCCATGGCGGTGCAGGACGCGGGCGAAGGTGAGGCCGGCAGGACCGCTCCCGACCACTGCGATGCGATGTCTCATGTCGATACACTGTATTTCTTCTTGACGATGCATCGCAACGGTACGGTGTGACCATGACTGTGTGGGACCGGCCGCAGCCGCCGACTCAACCCGTGCCGCTCGACCGGCAGCGGATCGTCGCAGCCGCCATCGCGCTGGCCGACGAGGGCGGGCTGGAGGCGGTGTCGTTGCGCAAGGTCGCCGCCCGCCTGGACGCCGGCCCGATGCGGCTGTACAGGTACATCTCCACCAAGGAGGAGCTGTTCGACCTCATGGTGGACGAGGTCCAGGCCGAGATCCGCCCCGCGGAGCAGCCCGGTGACTGGCGGGAGGCGCTGCGCGTCCTCGCCCAGCGCACCAGGCAGGCAGCGCTCCGTCACCCATGGCTGGCCGACCTTCTCGGTAATCGCCCGCCCCTGGGCCCGAACGGCCTCGCCCTGACCGAGGCCAAGCTGGCCGCCCTCGACGGCCTCGCCGACATCGACACCGTCATGCGCGCCGTGGAAACCGTCAGCGCCTATCTCATCGGCGCGATCAGGCGTGAGATCGCGAACCTGCGGGCCGAGCGCGCCACGGGCCTGTCCAAGCGCGACTGGCAGCGCGCCTCCGGCCCGCATGTGACGAGAATGCTGGCCACGGGCCGCTTCCCGGCGCTGAGCAAGGCCGTGTACGACGGCACGGACGTGGACGCCGAGACATCCTTCGCGACCGGCCTGGACTGGGTCCTCGACGCCGTGGCCGCCAGACTCACCCGGCCGCCGACGTGACGCTCGACTCCTGCCGAAGGTGAGGGAGGTCGGGGTCGGACGGTCAGGGACCCGTTGCCGCCCCTGACGACACCGTGTGCGTCACTCCCCCTCGCCGGCATCCGGGCTGACCGGGACCGCGCGGTCGCTCGGCGCGGCCGGGTTCCCGCGCCGCGGGTTGGCGTACCTGTCCCGCAGGGAGCCCGCTCTGTCCCAGAGGGAGACGTACCAAGCGGGCAGGCGCCGCACCGCGCCGATGACCCAGGCCGGGAGGTGCGCGCGGAGGTGGCGGCGGGCGCGGAGGTGGGCCCGGTCCATGGCCAACTGGGCGTTGGCGCCCGCCTCGGTGGGGCCGAGGTCGTTGGTGAGGGAGATCTCGAGGCCGCCGTTGTACGGGGCGGTCAGGTTGTACAGGAAGGTGGTGAGGGCCGCCAGGCACGAACCCAGGACGACCTCGAGGGTGATGACGCTGAAGGTGATGGTCAGGAACGTGCCCAGCCGGGGCAGGGCGTCCGGCGCGAGGATCGCGGCCAGGCCCCAGGCGGCGACGGAGGTGACGACGGTGAGGATGCCGAGACCACCGAGGAGCAGGAAGCTCATCACCGTCACGGACCAGGGTTCCGCCTCCGATATGCGCATGCGCATCGTCCGTGGCCCAGGCTCAGGACCCTGTGCGGGGCCTAGCGGGAGCGTGTCGCGCACGGTCGGCGAGGTCGGACGGTCTGCCGCGCCGGGCAGGGACGTGTCGGGCAGGGGCCCGTCGGGCAGGGGTGTGTCGGGCGGGGACGTGTCGGGCAGAGGCCCGTCGGGCAGGGGTGTGTCGGGCGGGGACCTGTCGGGCAGAGGCCCGTCGGGCAGGGGTGTGTCGGGCAGAGGCTCTTCGGGCAGGGAGCGGAGTGCGGCGGCGGCCTGTGGCGCGGGCTCGTCCGCGGCGGGGCGGTCCGGCACCGGCTCGTCCTGAGGGACGGTTGCCGTCGCGGTCTCGCCGTGCCCGGGGGCACCTTCGTGCTCCGCCGGCGGCACTCCCCCCTCGTGGAGTGCCGCGAGTGCGGGGGCGGCCTTTTCGTCGGTGTCCCTGCCGAGTGCCGCGGCTTCCGGCCCTTCGACGGACTCGCTCTGCCTCGTGGTGCGGACGGCGCCGTGGGGCCTGGGCGTGGCCTGCTTGCGGGAGGGGTTACGGGTCCTGCGCTTGGCGCGACTCATGCGTGTCTCCCTGAGTGGCCTGGCAGTCTCGCAGGGGGCTCCGCACCGCATCGAACGGGCCTCCGTCGACCGCCCGGCGGCCGGTGGGGGCCTGCTGGTCGTTGCCTTCGACGGTATGGGCTCCTGCGTGATCTTGCATTCCTGGCGACGCACCCGGGGGCCGCCGGCCGGGTCAGCGCCCGCTGTCACGGCGGTGTCCGTCCGGCAGCCGTGACTTCGGGCTCGGCGCGGAGGGTGGTGATCGACGCGGGTCCCCGGCCGCGCGGGGAGGGCCTGCGGGCCGGCCCGGCGGACCTCGCCTCAGGCGCTGTGGACCCCGACCTCGTACAGCGAGTATCCCCAGCCGGTGCCGCGGGCGAGGCCGTGGACGCGGACGTAGCGGGCCGGAGTCCCCGTGAACCGGGCCGTGTCCAGGCCGCCGTCGCCCGAGGTCGTGGACCAGGCGGTCCCCCAGTTCGTGCCGTCGGTGGAGAGCTCGATGCGGTACGACCTGCCGTAGGCGCGCTCCCAGTCCAGCGTCACCCGGGACACCAGGTGGGTGGAGCCCAGGTCGACCTGCCACCACTGGTCGTCGCTCCAGTCACTGGCCCAGCGCGTGGCGTCGTCGCCGTCGGCGGCGCGGCCCGGCTGATAACTGGTGAACGGGTTCCACTCGGACGAACCGGCGCTCGCCGGCCGCCCCTTGGCGAGGTTCACCGAGGCCTGGTGCTGTTCCGTGGCCCTCCAGGTGTCGAGGTAGGACTCGGCGCCGCGGAACAGGTCGTCGACCACGTCCTGGCCGCCGACCTGCCGGATGTCCTCGATCCAGTCGGGGATCATGCCGACGTGGGCCGCGCCGTCGGTGTTGATGTCGAAGGTGCGCTCACCGGAGGTCTGCCGGTCGATGACGGAGCCCCCGTCGACGCTTCTGAAGGGGTACGTCACCTTGTTCGCGGCGTCCGCGCCGCGCGGGGCGGGGTGGTCGCCGATGCCGTTGAAGTCCGTGCCGAAGCCGTAGCCCACGCCGTACTTGTCGCGCAGCGCCCTGGTCCGCGCCGCTTCCGCGACGAACCCCTCGGAGCCGTGCATGTACTGGGCGACGAAGCCGCCGAGGGAGTAGACGCGCTCGGTCCAGTTCAGGTCCATCCAGCTGTGCGAGGAGATCACGCCCGGGTAGGACTCGGACTCCAGGATGTCCAGCGCCTGGCCGACGGCCTTGACGCCCATGTGGTCGATCTCCAGCATCATCTTGCGTTTCATCATGCCGCGCACGGCGTACTCGCCGAGTTCGGTGAGGCCGCGTCTGTTGCACTGGGCGTCCGCGTCGTACGCGGGGACGGCCACGCCCGCCGGCAGGTCCGACTCCGCCTGCGACGAGGCGTTGCCGATGGGGTTGTCGTGCTGCGGGCCGGTGCACTTCTCGGTCTCCCAGAAGGTTCCGGTCGACAGGAACTGCCCGACGTTGATGGCCGTCCCGAGGCCGCCCGAGTCGAAGCGGACGCCGCACAGCGCGTTGTCGAACTTGTGGCACAGGAACATGGAGCGGACGCCGAGCGCGTACAGCTCGTCCAGCCCCCTGTCGATGTCCGCCTTGTCGCACTGCGGGATGTCGAGGACCTGCTTGCAGCCGAAGGGCTCGGAGGTCTCGACGCCCAGGACGACGGCCAGCTTGCCCTGCTCGACGACCGCACGCGCCTGCGCGCTGTCGGTGACGATCCGGAACCAGCCCTTACCGGTGCCGCCGTACATCCTGTCGACGTACGCCTGGAGGTCGTACGTCATCTTCGCCTGCAGCCGGATCGACGTCATCTCGTCGCAGCCGCGGTCCTTGAAGGGGTAGACCGAGCAGATCATGCCGTTGGTGACCAGGTCGTTGACGAGCACCCGCTGGCCGCCGCGCCAGGCCCGCTCCACCCAGGCGTAGTAGTCGGCCTGATGGGTCATCGAGTCGTACGCCGGCCAGTCCTTGAACGTCGGCCAGCCGACCGGGTCGTGCTTGCCGTCGCCGCCGTGGGTGATGTAGTCGAAGAGCGCGAGCGAGCCGTCGGGGTAGTGCTCGGGGCAGTCCTTCAGGGCGTCGGCCACTCCGGCCTCCGAGAAGACCTTGCCGCAGATCAGCCTGCCACCGAAGGCCTCGTTGCCGAACAGGTGGTTGTGCGCGTCGACGAACCCGCGCACCTCGCCCGTCGAGGTGGTGCCGGTGAACGGTTCGCCCGTGACGCCGATCTGGACGTCCGGGGCGGGTCGTGCGGCCGGGGTCCACCAGTCGCCGCCGGCCGCCGAACTCGGGGTGGGCCCGAGGACCACGGCCAGTACCAGGAGCAGCAGCGACAGCACAGTGACGTTTCTGCGTCTGCGGTACGAGCGTCGAGTCTGCGTCACGGCCACATCCCTCGGTCGGCGGGAAGGCGCGGTTGGCGAACCCTTGAGGTTGTCATGACCCGCGCAATACCTCGGACGAGGATGAGGCCGCCCGGCTACCGAGTCAAGGGCCCGGAACGCTTGACCCGCTGACTCAACGGTGCGACTGGCGGGCCCAGTTGCCGAGTACGGGCACACACTTGTCGGCGAAGTACTCGTAGTCGGCTGGCGTGTTGTAGACGTGGGCGGACACGCGCAGGTAGCCGATGCCGTCGAAGCTGGTGAAGTTCGCCTCGACGGCGAGTTCCCGGGCCACTCGGTCGCGCAGCGCGTCGGCCTCGATCCGGCTGCGCCCGAGGCCGTCGGGCAGCCGTACCAGACGCATGCCGGGCACGGGCATCCCGACGTCGGTCCGGCTGTCGTCACCGGTGAGCCGGGCGAAGGCGGCGCCGACGACATGGGCGGCGTAGTCCGCCAGCCGGTCCATGTACCGCCGAGCGGCGGACCAGCCCCAGGTGCGCTCGACGAAGTCGAGGGACGTGGGCGCGGCGAGGTAGGAGGTGGCGTCGATCGTGCCCTGCTGGTCGAAGCGGTCGGGGTACGGCTCCTCGGCGCCCCACGAGTCGATCAGGGGGTGAAGCAGGTCCCGCAGGGGCCCACGGGCGACCAGGGCCGCGGTGCCGCGCGGGGCACAGCCCCATTTGTGGAGGTTGCCGGTCCAGAAGTCGTACGTCGCGCCGTCGAGCGGTGCGACGAGCAGACCGGGCGCGTGGGCGCCGTCCACGAGCATCGGTACGCCGTGCCGGCGTGCCTCCGCGCCGATCCGCTCGACCGGCAGCCGGCGGGCGGTCGGCGAGGTGATCTGGTCGACCACGACGAGGTCGGTGGCCGCCCCGATCTCGGCGGCCACGGCCTCGTACGCCTCGTCCTCGTCCGCGCCCAGTGGTATCCGCGCCGTGCGCACCCGGCCGCCCCAGCGGCGGGCCAGCCGTGCCGCTCCCATGGTGACGGCCCCGTAGCCGTGGTCGGTGACGACGATCTCCCCGCCACGGCGGCGTTCGAGGGCGTTGAAGACCACGCTGGCGCCGGCGCTGGCGTTCGGCACCAGGGCGAGGTCACCGGCGTCGACGCGCAGGAAGCCGGCGAGCTCGGCGCGGGTGGCGGCGAGCCGTCCCGGCAGCTTCGGGAACCACACCACCGGTGCGCCCTCCATCTCGGCGCGCAGCCGCGCCTGCCGCTCCTGCGCCACCAGCGGAACGGCACCGAACGAGCCGTGGTTCAGGTGTGTCAGCGCCGGGTCCAGCGACCACGCGTCGGCGGCGGGTCGGCCGTCGGCCAGCAGCAGGGGGTGCGGCGCGAGGGCCACCTCGGTCTCGGTCACGTCAGGAAGCCTCCGGGAACACAGCGGTCACCCGGCATCCTGGCACGACGGTGCTCGTTCCCCGAGGCCGGGTCGCCGGCGGGACCCTGCCGCCGGAACACACGACCGTGCCCCACCCTCGCCGCCGACCGGGCCGAGCCTCAGCGAGTGGAATCCGCGGCGCCCGCCCCGAACCCGGCCGCGATCGAAACGCGCGGGTGCGGGCAACGCCGGGCCGCCTTCTCAGCCCGTCGCGGCGCTCACTCCACGGGCCATGTGTGTGCCGCCGCGTTCAGGTGCATGTAGTCCATGTACGTGGTGGTCATCCGCCGCAGCGCCTCCCGGCGGTCACAGGTGCCGGTCCGCTCCAGGTGGTGGACCGTCTCCGCCTGCCACAGGGCGCCGTTGCGGGCGTTCACGCAGCGCTGCTCGATGATGCCCAGCATGGGCTCGCGCCAGGAGGCGTCCAGGCCGGCCAGCTCCAGGCCCCGGTGCGCCAGCGGCAGCAGGCGTCTGAGCACCAGTTCCGTCACCGGTACCTCGCCCACCCCCGGCCAGTACAGGCGGGCGTCGATGCCCTCACGGGCCGCCGCGTGCAGGTTCTCCTCGGCGACCGAGAAGGACATCCGTGACCACACCGGACGGTCCTCGTCCACGAGGGCGCGCGTCAGGCCGTAGTAGAAGGCGCCGTTGGCGATGGTGTCGGCCACGGTGGGGCCGGCGGGCAGGACGCGGTTCTCGATGCGCAGGTGCGGCCCGCTGTCGGTGACGGCGTACACAGGGCGGTTCCAGCGGTAGATGGTGCCGTTGTGCAGCGTGAGTTCCCCGAGCTGCGGCACACCGTCGGCGTCGAGGACCTGTCGCGGGTCCTCGTCGTCGCACAGGGGCAGCAGCGCAGGGAAGTAGCGCACGTTCTCCTCGAACAGGTCGAAGACACTGGTGATCCATCGCTCTCCGAACCACACCCGCGGCCGTACCCCCTGGGCCTTGATCTCCTCGGGACGGGTGTCGGTGGCCTGCTCGAACAGGGGGATACGGGTCTCGCGCCACAGTTCCCTGCCGAAGAGGAAGGGCGAGTTGGCGGCGAGGGCGATCTGCACGCCCGCGATCGCCTGGGCCGCGTTCCAGTAATCGGCGAAGTCCTTGGGGGCCACCTGCAGATGGAACTGGGTGCTGGTGCAGGCGGCCTCGGGGGTGATGGCGTCGGCGTACATCGAAAGGCGGTCCACGCCCTCCAGCCGGATCCGCAGGTCCTCGCCGCGCGCCGCGAAGATCTGCTCGTTCAGCAGCCGGTAGCGCGGATCACCGGACAGGGACTTCTCGCCCACGTCCGGCTCGCCCAGCGTCGGGAGGATCCCGATCATGATCAGGTGGGCGCCCACCGTCGCGGCGCGGTCCTCGGCGTGGTTGAGCGCGTCGCGGATCGTCTGCTCCCAGGCGCCGGGGCCACCGGAGGTCAGCTCCCGGGGCGGGATGTCGATCTCCAGGTTGAAGCGGCCGAGCTCGCTCGACCAGGCGGGGTCGGCGATCGCCCGCAGCACCTCGGTGTTCCGCATCGCCGGCAGCCCGTCGTCGTCCACCAGGTTGAGTTCGATCTCCATGCCGACCTGGGGGCGCTCGCTCTCGAAGCCCGAATCGCGCAGCATCTGCGCCAGCACGTCGAGACAGGTGTGCATCTTCTCGCGGTACCGGCGCCGGTCCTCCCGTGTGAACACCCGGGCCGGCACATCACGTCCCATCGGGCCCTCCCGGGTCCCCTCGGCGGATGCCTGCCGTCCCAGCGTCGCACCTCCCGGGCATACCGGACACTCGCCGAGTCGCCGGCTCACGGAGTGCGCCCTGCGGGGATGCGCAGAGTGACCGGACCGGCCCTCCACCAGCCTTTGGCCCGGGCGTACCGAAATCGCCGTTTCTCCGGGACTCGGCGGTCCCACGGAAACACAGGCGCGGGCGCGGGCGCGGCTGGCTCCCTCCGGCCCGACCGGCTGTGCCCGGACACCGTCCGCCCAGTCCCGGACCGGCGCCCGCACCCGCACCCGCACCCGCAGCACCCGCAGCACCCGCAGCACCCGCACCAGGCAATACCCGTCCGGAGCACGCCCGGCTGCCGGGCACACGTGTCCTCGGGAGGGTCAGGCCATCCGGCCAGCCGCCCGTCCGCGTCAGTCGCGGTCCGGGCGGACGGCGAGTTCGGTCTCCACCAGCCGGTTCAGGTGACGGCGGGCGTCCTGGGTGCTGAGCGGCGGCGTCTGCCGCAGCCGCTGGAGGGCGAGGCCGTCGGCGAGGGCGGCGAAGCGGACGGTGAACCCGTCGAGGTCGTCGCCCGCGAACTCCCCATCCTCGACGCCCCGTTCGACCAGGGCACGGATCTGCTGGTGCCAGGCTTCGTAGCGCTGGGCCTGGCCACGGGTGAACGTCTCGTCGGTGTCCGGGTCGCCGGCGTTCCAGTAGTCGAACCACATCCGCCAGTGCCGGTCGGTGTCCTCGGTGAAGAGGGCGTCGACGAGCAGCCGCAGCGCCTCGGCGCCGCTGCCGGCCTGTTCGGCGGCCTCGCTGAGCGCCGCGTAGTAGCGCTCGATGTGCAGGACCATGGCCTCGGACAGGATCTCCTGGACGCTGCCGAAGTGATAGGTGACCGTCCCGACGGAGACCCCGGCCGCGGCCGCCACGTCCCGGACGCCCACCGAGGCGTAGCCGCGCTCCGCGATCAGCGGGACGGCCGCCTCGACGATCAGCCGGCGGCGGACCTCGGTGGGCTGGCGGGTGCGGTCGGCGGCGGCGACGGCACGGCGCGGGGTCTTCGCGGCGCGCTGCGGCTTGGCGGCGCTCATCCGGACGTCCTCGCGCTGGTGTGGTGCCAGGAGCGCTTGGCCACTGTCTCTCCGTTCGCCCGTGCCTCGATACGGCTGTCCATGACGAAGTCCGCGGCCGTGGCCCGCAGCTCCGTACGCGTCATGATCTCAGCGTCGTAGTCGTCGCCGCGCCGCAGCCGGATCCGCCACTGGGACACGGCGCTCGCCGACAGCGGGTCGCCGCCGCGGACACGGTACGTCTCGCGCGCGCTCTCCTCGTAGCGGAGCCCGTCCGGATACGTCCGTGATCCCCCGTAGTTGGGGTCGACCTCCAGGGTCCACTCCCCCGCCGCCACGTCGTGCGTGACGAGTCGTTCGGGGCGCGGCTCGGCGGGCCGGTCGTAGGTGACCGGCAGCGCCGGCGCCTGTTCCGGCTCCTCGAAGACGATCGGCGGTTCCTCGACGGCCGCCCGCACGGGCAGGAGGACGGCGCTGTCGGCGGGTACGACCCGCAGCTCGCCGCGCTCACCGTGCGGCCACACCCACGGCCAGTACACGTCGGAGACGGCGACCCGGACCCGGTGGCCGGGCGGGAAGGCGTATCCGATGCCGGTGAGTTCGACCTCGACGTCCTCGTACGTCCCCGGGGTCCACTCGACCGCCCTGTCGCGGCCGTGCCTGCTCAGCAGGTTCAGCGCCCCCCGGGTAACCAGCGTCGAGGAGCCGTCGGGAGCCACGTCGCACAGCCGGACGATCACGTGGGCGCGTGGGGTGGCGCTGTCCAGGCGCAGCCGGACGCGCGGCCGGCCGAGGATCTCGACGCGCTCGGCGAGGGGTGCGGAGTCGAAGCACACCGAACGGCCGTCCTCCTCGCGCTGGTCGGGCGGCAGGTCGCTCGCGTTGCCGAAGGGGAAGAACCGGCCGGCGTCCAGGCCGGTGTGGAGCGGGGAACGGACCAGGACCGGGGTACGGCAGTCGGGAGCGAGGGCGCGCTCGCTCCATGTCACCTGCGACGAGGGCCAGTTGCTCTCCCCCACCCAGCGGCCCGGCATCGTGTCGTACGAAGTGGCGGGCGGGACCGGGTCGTTGATCCAGGCGCGCAGCAGCGGTTCGCGCAGTACGCCGGTGTCGGTGTCCTTGAGGTGCTGGTCCCACCAGCGCAGGGTCTCCTGGAGGAAACCGATCGCCGGGCCCGGCGGCAGCCCGCGGTCCGGGTACTGGTGGGACCACGGGCCGATCAGGCCGCGCACCCGGTCGGCCGGGAGGTGTTCGACCAGGCGCAGCACGGTGTCGCGGTAGGGGTCGTGCCAGCCGCCGACCGCGAGGACGGCGGCGTCGATGGCGGTGTAGTCCTCGCAGACGCTGCCGTGCCGCCAGTAGGCGTCGCGCTCCTGGTGGTCGAGCCAGGTGTGCAGGAAGGGCTGGAGAGCGTCGAGGCGTTCGCGCCACATGGGCAGCCAGCGGTCGGTGCCGACGCTCGCCGGGTCCGGGGGTCGGGCGGCGAAGGCGAGCATGGTGCCGGCCCAGGCGAGCATGTCGATGCCGAGGACGGCGCCGCCGGTGTAGTGGACGTCGTTGTCGTAGCGGTCGTCGGTGGAGCAGACGGTGACGACCGCCTTGAGCGGCTCGGGGGCGAGGGCCGCTGTCTGGAGGGCGTTGAAGCCGCCCCAGGAGACGCCGAACATGCCGACCTTGCCGGTGCACCAGGGTTGAGCGGCGAGCCAGTTGACGACGTCGACGCCGTCCGCGAGTTCCTGGGCGTCGTACTCGTCGCCGGGCGTGCCCTCGCTGTCGCCGTGGCCTCGGATGTCGACCCGTACGGAGGCGTAGCCGTGTCCGGCGTACCAGGGGTGGCGCTGGGCGTCGCGGGGCGCGGTCCAGTCGCTCTTGCGGTACGGGAGGTATTCGAGCAGCGCGGGCACCGGGTCGGCACCGGCGTCCGCGGGCCGCCAGATGCGCGCGTGCAGCCGGGTCGCGCCGTCCCGGGTGGGGATCCAGACGTCCTCGCGGACGACCTGGCGCTCGAACTGGTCGCGGTACTTCACGAAACTCCTTCGGCCACGGGGGCGTCGACGGGTTGCCGGCGGCGGATCCGATGGCCGCCGCCGAGGTCCGTCCAGGTGTCGTCCGCCTCTGCTGCGTCCGCCCAGTCGGGGGCGTCGCCGGTCAGGGGCGGGGCGTCGGGGTCGGGTTCGAGAGCGGCCGCCATCAGCCGGCGGGTGTAGGGGTGGCCGGGCGCGTCGAAGACGGCTTCCGTGGGGCCTTCCTCGACGACGACTCCGTGCCGCAGGACGACGACGCGGTCGGCGATGCCGCGTACCACGGCGAGGTCGTGGCTGATGAAAAGGCAGGCCAGGTCGCGTTCGCGGCGCAGGTCGTCGAGGAGGCGCAGCACCTCGGCCTGGACGGAGACGTCCAGGGCGGTGGTGATCTCGTCGGCGATCAGGACGTCCGGTTCTCCGGCCAGGGCCCGTGCGATGCCGATGCGCTGGCGCTGTCCGCCGGAGAGCTGGGCGGGCAGCCGGTCGGCGAGGGCCGGGTCCAGGCGTACGTCGGCGATGAGCCGGCGGGCCTGTTCGGCGGTCTCGGTGCGGCCGGTCGCGGTGCCGAAGAACCGCAGCGGGCGGCGCACGGCGTCACCGACGGAGCGGCGGGGGTTGAGGGAGGTGTCCGCGTTCTGGAAGACCAGCTGGACCCTGCGCCGCAGCGGCAGCGGCCGCTGGGGCGCGGGGCGGGCCAGGTCCCCGGCCTCGTGCGTCATGGTGCCGCCGGAGGGGGTGCGCAGTCCCGCCAGGGTCCAGGCCAGGGTGGACTTGCCGCTGCCCGACTCGCCGACGAGGGCGAGGACCTCGCCGCGGCGGACGTCGAAGGAGACCCCGTGCACGGCGCGGGTGCTGCCGTAGTCGATGGTGACGTCGCTCGCGGCGACCGCGACCGGTGAGCCGTCCGGGACCACGGCCTTGGCGCGGACCGTCCGTTCCCCCGCCTCGTCCACGACCGCGAGACCGGCGTCGTCCAGCCGCGGCACGCTCGCCAGCAGTCGCTTCGTGTACGGGTCCTGCGGCGCGGCGAACAGCCGCCGGGTGGCCGCCGACTCCACCACCCGGCCGGACTTGAGGACGCACACCTCGTCGGCCAGGTGGGCGACGACGCCGAGGTCGTGGCTCACCAGGACGGCGGCCAGGCCGAGTTCGTCGCGCAGGGCGGCGATCAGGTCCAGGACGCTGCGCTGGGTGATGACGTCCAGGCCGGTGGTCGGCTCGTCGAGGACCAGGACCTTGGGGCGGGCGGCGACGGCCATGGCGATGGCGACGCGCTGCTGCTGGCCGCCGGACAGCTCGTGCGGGTAGCGGCGGGCGAGTTCGGCGGGGCGCGGCAGCCGGACCTGTTCGAGGAGTTCGACGACGGGTACCGCGCCGCCCGCCTCCTCGATCTGCCGCCCGATCCGCATGGTCGGGGTCAGCGCCTGCCCGGCGTTCTGGGCGACCATGGCGACGGTCCCGCCGCGCAGCCGCCGCAACCGCGGTGCGGGCAGCGCGAACACGTCCTGTCCGTCGACGTGGACGCTGCCGCCGGTGATCCGGGAGCCGTGCCGCAGATGGCCCAGGAGGGTGGCGGCGACCGTGGACTTGCCGCTGCCGGACTCGCCGACGAGGGCGAGGGTCCGGCCCGGCGCCACCTCGAGGGACACCTCGTGCACGACCGGGACGTCGCGGCCGCCCGAACGGTAGGCGACGGAGAGCGAGTCGACGGTGACGACAGAGCTGACGGGGTCGACGGAGACGACAGAGGTCATCAGGAGCCCTCCCTGATCCGGTCGACGCCCCACGCCTTGGACAGGCCGTCGGCCGCGAGGTTGAGCCCGACCACGAGGGTGGCCAGGGCGATGATCGGTGCGAGGCTCGCCATCGGCACGACGGTGATGGCGGTGCGGTTCTCGGCGACCATCAGCCCCCAGTCGGGGGTCGGCGGGTCGGCGCCGAAGCCGAGGAAGGACAGCGAGGAGATCAGCAGCACCACCCAGGAGGCGCGCATAGCGAACTCCACGCAGACCACGTCGGTGATGTTCGGCAGGACCTCGCGGCGCAGGATCGCCCAGGTGCTCTCGCCGCGGGCGCGGGCGGCGGTGACGTAGTCCATGGGTACGACGGCCAGTGCGGCGCCGCGTACCACGCGCACGACCTGGGGGACGTAGACGACGGCGATGGCGAGGACGATCACGGCGGGCCCGGTGCCGAGCGCGGTGACGACGACGAGCAGGGCGAGGATCGACGGCACGGACAGGATCGCGTCCAGCACCCGGCCGAGCAGGTCGTCGAACCAGCCGCCGCGCAGGGCGGCCGCGCAGCCGACCACCGTGCCGAGGGCGACGGTGATCAGGGTGGCGGCGACGGAGACGCCGAGCGCGTACCGGCCGCCGTACAGCACCCGGGCCAGGACGTCGCGGCCGTACTGGTCGGTGCCCGCCCAGTGCGCCCAGCTCGGGCCGAGCAGGGCGTGCGAGGCGTCGTTGGCGATGGGGTGGTAGGAGGTGAGCAGCGGGGCGAGCAGCGCGACCAGGATGTGCACGGCGACGACGGCCAGGCCCACCAGGGCGGTGCGGGAGGAGCGCAGGCCGCGCCAGGCGCGGGCGGCGGAGCGCGGGGCCGCCGGAGCGGTGGCCGGGGCGGCCGGGGTGGTGTCGAGCGCGGTCATCGGGTCCTCCCTCGGGTGCGGAGCCTGGGGTTGAGGGCCATGGCGCCGAGGTCGGCGGCGAGGTTGCAGACGACGTAGATCACGGCGCTGACGAGGGCGATGGCCTGGATGACGGGCAGGTCGCGGTTCTGCACCGAGGAGAGCATCAGCTTTCCGATGCCGGGGTAGTTGAAGACGTTCTCGACGACGGCGACCCCGCCCGCGAGCCAGGCGACGTTGAGGGCGATCACGTGCAGGGTGGGCAGCAGGGCGCTGGGCAGGGCGTGCCGGGTGACGACCCGCCAGGTGGACAGGCCCTTGAGGCGGGCAGTGGTGACGTACTCGCCGGCCAGCACGTCGATGACGGAGGTACGGGCCATCCGCACGATGTAGGCGGCCATGACGACGGCGAGCGCGAGCGCGGGCAGCCAGACGGCGGGCAGGAGCCGGCCGACGCTCGCCTCGGGGCCGTAGAGGACGACCGCGGGGAACCAGGGCAGCGCGACGGAGAAGCACAGCACCAGCACGGTGGCGACCACGAACTCGGGGACGCTCATGCCGACCAGGCTGACGGTGGAGATGAGGTGGTCGGGCCAGCGGTCCCGGTACAGGCCGGCGAGGACGCCCAGGACGAGGGAGCCGGTCACCGCGAACAGGATCGTGACGAGGGCGATGAGCGCGGAGTTGCCGAGGTACTGGGCGACTTCGCCGCCGACGCCCTTCCCGGAGACGAGGGAGGTGCCGAAGTCGCCGTGCAGGGCGCCCCCGACCCAGTCGAGGTAGCGCTCCCAGGCCGGCCGGTCGAGGCCGAGTTGGTCGCGGAGGGCGGCGACGGCGTCCGGGGTGGCGTCCTTGCCGAGGATCTGGGTGGCCACGTCGCCGGGCAGCGCCTGGACGGCGAGGAAGACGAGGACCGAGGAGAGGAACAGCGTGCCGACGGCCGAGGCCAGCCGGCGCAGGATGAACGACAGCATGCTCAGGCCCCCTTCACGCCGATGTTGAGGTAGTCGAACTCGAAGCCGTGCTCGGCGTAGCCGCGGACCTTGCGGGAGATGCCGACCAGCCGGTCGGCGAACATCGGGGTCATCGCCCCGCCCCGCTCGATGACCAGCCGCTGCGCCTCGCCGTAGAGTTCACGGCGCTCGGTGTCGTCGGTCTCGGCGCGGGCCCGGTCCAGGACGGCGTCGAACTCCTTGTCGGACCAGGCGGTCTCGTTGTAGGAGGAGCCGCTGCGGAAGATCTGGGTGAAGAGCTGGTCGACGGGCCGCCCGGTGAACCAGTAGGTGGCCATCAGCGGCTTCTTCATCCAGATCTGCGTGTAGTACGAGTCCGAGGCGGCCGTCCTGACCCGGACCCGGATGCCGGCGCGCCTGGCGGAGTCCTGGTAGGCGAGGGCCATCGGCGTGAACAGCGGGTCGTAGGAGGAGGTGTAGAGGTCGACGGCCAGGCCCTCGTGACCGGCCTGCCTGAGGAGGTGACGGGCCCGGTCGGGGTCGTGCGCGGGGTGCGCGGAGATGTGCGCGGGGTCGGTGGGCGGCACGGGGTTGTCCCAGCCGGCGCTGCCCGCGCCCTGGAGCGCGACCTTCACGACGTGCTCCGGGTCGTAGGCGAGCTTCATCGCCTGCCGGACCCGTACGTCGGTGAAGGGCTTCTCGGTGGTGAGCATCGGCAGCACGTACCACTGCGCGTCCTTCACCCGGGCGATGGTGGCCCGGTCGGAGGCGGCGACCACCCGGGCGGTGGCGAAGTCGAGGTTGGTCTGGGACAGCAGGTCCACCTGGCCGGCGATCAGGGCGTTGGAGCGGGCGGACATGTCGGCGACCGAGTAGAAGGAGATCGCGTCGAGGACCGGGCGGCCGGCCCAGTGGTCCTTGTTCGCGGTGACCCGCCCGGGACCCGCGGGGGCGAAGGACTCCAGCTTGAAGGGACCGGTGCCGATGCCGGTGCGGCCGATGCCCTTGGCGCTGCCGTCCGGGACGACATAGCAGTTGTAGTGCGTCAGCAGGCTCGGGAACTCGGCGTTCGGGGTCTTCAGCGGGACGACGAGGGTGTGGGCGTCGGGGGTGCGCAGGGTGCCGGGGTCGAGGAGCGGGGCGAGAACGGCGGCCTGGGGTGAGGCGGTCGCCTTGGCGAGGATGTGCCGCAGCGTGTAAGCGGCGTCGGCGGAGGTGAAGGCGCGTCCGTCGTGGAAGGTGACGCCCTTGCGCAGTCGGAAGGTCCAGGTACGGGCCTTGCTGTCGGACTCCCATGACTCGGCGAGGTCGGGGGCGAGTTCGCCGTCCGCGCCGACGCGGACCAGCCGGTTGTAGAGGGCGCCGAGGTACTCGTACGCCGACAGGGAGCCGGCGGGATCGAGGGTCTCGGCGTCGGAGGCCGGAGGGCGGGCGATGCGCAGGGTGCCGCCGGCGTCGGGGGTGCCGGTCAGGGCGGCAGCCGTCAGGTCGGGGGCGGCGGCTGCCCCCGTACAGCCGGTGAGCAGCCAGGACGCGCCGAGCGAGGCCGCGCCGGCCGCGCCCGCGGCGAGCACCGAGCGGCGCCCCGGCAGGTGGATGTCGGACATGGACCGACCGTCTCTCTCGCTATTCGTTCGGTGGAACGATTGAGTGAAGTGCGTGAACGATAACCAGATGACGACTTCCAGCCAACCCTTCGGACGCGGAAATTAACCTGCGAAACGGATCGGTAACGGGGGCGGGCGACGGCGCGGCGCGCCCGGCGCCGGCTCCATGCGCGGACGGCACGGTCCCCGCTTGACGGGGATCCCACCCGGGCACACGGTCACCGCTTGACGGGGATCCCACCCGGGCACACGGTCACCGCTTGACGGGGATCCCACCTGGGCGCACGGTCACCCCTTGACGGGGATCCCACCCGGGCGCACGGTCACCGCTTGACGGGGATCCCGCCCGGGGGCCCCGGCGTACGAGGGGCTTCGTGCGGGCCGTCGCCGAGCTGCCGCCGGACGACGGCTCGTCGGTCGCGGAGCGCCGCGGTGTCGTACTCGCCCTGCCGGGCGGCGACTTCGCCGTCTGCCGCGCGGGGCGGTGCGCGTCGTGTTGAATACGGCTCCATGAGCGAGAGCGAGCGTGCGGCGAGCCGGACGGCGGTCCTGGTCTGCCAGGGGCGGGCGGCGGCGGACGGGAAGACGGCCGTGGGCCGGTTCGCGGATCCGGTGGCGGTGCGGCTGCTGCGCGCCGAGGAGCGCGTGCCCGTGGACGAGGTGCGCGCGGGCACCGTGCCGGAGGGCTGGCAGGCGCGCGTCGCGTACGAGGGTGTGCGGGCGTGCGCCGACGTGGTCGTACCACGGACGGTCGCGATCGACGAGGCGCTGCGCGCCCGTCCGACCGGCCAGCTCGTGATCCTGGGCGCCGGTCTGGACACCCGCGCGTGGCGGCTGCCCGAGCTTGCGCGGACGGATGTGTGGGAGGTCGACCATCCCGCCTCCCAGCAGGACAAGCGCGCCCGCCTCGCCGACATCCCCGAGTTGCCGGCCGTCGCCCGTTCCGCACGGTTCACGCCGGTCGATTTCGCGGTCGACGATCTCGGGGCGGCCCTGGACGCGGCCGGGCACGATCCGTCGGCTCCGACGACATGGCTGTGGGAGGGCGTCGTGCCCTACCTCACGCGCGACCAGGTCCGGGCGACGGTCGCCGCGCTCGCCGCCCGGTCGGCCCCGGACAGCGCGCTCGTCGTCAACTACCAGGCGCCGTCGGCGAGGGCGTCCGTGGGGCGCCTGCTGGCACGCGTACTCGGCAGCTCCATGACGTCGGGCGAGCCGTGGCGCTCACTGTGGCGGCCGCGGCGCCTGGCCGCGCTGCTGGCGGAGTACGGCCTGCGGGTGGTGTCGGACGACGATCTCCTCACGCTCGCACGCACCTTGGGCAGCCCGGCGCGGCGGCGGTCGTCCCTGCGGTCCGGTCGCGTGGCCGTCGCGGAGCGCCACCGCGGGTGAGCCCGCCGGTGGCGGCCCGACGGGCGAACGCCGTCGCGCGGAGGATGTCCGACGGCGTCGCGGTTCCTGTGGCCGACGGACTCGAACACGGTCGGCCCGCCGGGGCGTTCGCGGGAGCGGCGGCGAAGGGCGTCTTCGTCTCGCGCCCGCAACGGGACCGGCTCGCGGCACCCCGGCCCCCCGGCCCCCCGGCGACGGAACAGCGGGCCCGCTTTCCCGTTCTACCAGAAGGCACTTGACGTGATGTCCGTCCCGCGCGCCCGACGGCGCGGCCGGTCCCGGCCCGCGTGGGGCGGCGCGCGTGCGCATCTCCTGTACGAATCTTGTTTGCCCGTTGCATGCTTTCCCCGTGTCTGATGGCGGCGGCCGCGCACGCTGCCGGGGGATCCCGTGCGTCCGCCGCCGTCTCGCCCCGAGTCCGCACGGCCCGGGTGCCGTACGGGCTGACAACGTTGTCCCCGATGGGCCCGACCGTGCCGCGTACCGCGACGTTGGAGAGGTTCCGTGCCTGTCAGACCCGATGCCCTCTTGCCCCGCCCACTGCCACCGAGAACCGCCCGCAGGCGTCGCCGGTCACTGCGCGCGGCGGTTGCCTCGCTGCTCGCCGGGGCGCTCGGCGTCGCCGCGCTGGCAGGTGGCGGCGCGGCGGTGGCACTGCCCGCCACCGCCGAGTCCGCGGGGACGTCCGGTGGCACCGACTACACGAGACTGGTCGACCCGTTCGTGTCGACCGCGGGCGACGACGGCAACGACCTGCCGGGCGCGCAGGCGCCGCACGGCCTCGCCAAGGTCAACCCGTTGACCACTCCGGACCGCAACCACACCGGGTACGACTACAACGAGGACCACATCGCGGGCTTCACCGCGACGAACCTCGACGGCGTCGGCGGCTCGGGCGGCGGCGGCGACCTGCTCGTCGTGCCGACCTCCGTGCGGTACGACAAGCGCCCCGCGCCCGGCACGTACGCCCACACCTACCGTCACGACGACGAGAGCGCGACGCCCGGTTCCTACCAGGTGGGGCTCGGATCCGTCTCCGGAACCGCGTCGTCGGTGACGCAGGACCCCGGCACCGTCGAGGCCGAGATGACCGCGACGACGCGCACGGCGCTCGAGCGGTACAGCTTCCCCGCCGGGGCGAACCCCGAGCTCGTCCTCGACCTGGCCAACAACTTCACCAGCCGCACCCGTTCGACGATGAGGGCGACGACGCTCGCCGACGGGACCACCTCGATCTCCGGGCTCATCGCGGGGTCGTTCAACGGCGCCGCGTACCAGCTGTACTACAACGCCACCACGAACGTCCCGGTGACCTCGCTGAAGAGCTGGGGCGACGACGGCAGGCTGACCGACGCGACCACCCAGGACGGCTCCGACACCGGCGCCGTCCTCGGGTTCGACAAGTCCGCCGGAAACGACGTCGAACTGCGCATCACGTTGTCCCCGATCAGCGCGGAACAGGCGGCGGCGGACCAGCAGAACGAGGTCGGCAAGCTCACCTTCGACCAGGCCCGCGCGCAGACGAAGGAGGCCTGGAACAGCGCGCTCGGCGCGGTCGACGTGCGCTCCTCGGCGAAGTCCGACCCCGGGTCGACGCTCACCAAGGAGTTCTACACGCACCTGTACCGCATGTACGCGCTGCCGGTGAACGCCACCAGCACCAGCGGCACCTACCGCGGCGCGGACGGAGCGGTGCATCAGGCGAACGGCTTCACGTACTACGACGGTTGGTCCACCTGGGACGACTTCCGCAAGTACTCCGTCGAGGCGTACATCGACCCGGCCACCTACCGGGACATGATCCAGTCGCTGATCGAGCTCTTCGCCGACCAGCGCGCCTCCGGCAAGAGCCTCGGCAGCCTCACCCACTCGGTTCCCACGGTGCGCTGGGAGCGTTCGGCCGTCCTGGTCGCCGACGCGCTGTCGAAGGGCTTCAAGAACTTCGACCGGCTCGACGAGGCGTACCCGGCACTGCTGTCCTACTCCGGGTACTACACGGGGGCCCAGCTGCGGCAGGGTTACGTCAGCGGTGATCCCGGTACGACCGTCCAGCGTGGCTACGACCAGTGGGCGCTGTCCGTCATCGCCGACGCGCTCGGCAGGGACGCGGACGCGAAGAAGCTGCGCACGCAGTCGACCATGGCGATCGACAACCTCGTGAAGTCCGACGCCTGGACCGCGTCCGACGGCACCAAGGTCGGTCTGCTCACCCCGCGTGCCACGGGCGGCGACTGGCAGGCCGCGGACTACGAGAAGTTCGAGGCGGCCGGCCTCTACCAGGGCACGCTCTGGCAGTACCACTGGTACGACGCGTACGACATGGGCGGCCTCATCAAGGCCATGGGCGGCGACAAGGCGGGCAAGGCCGCGGTCAAGCACATGTTCGGCGAGGACTCCAGCGCCGACGACGGCTCGACCATGCTGCACTCCAACGCCAACGAGATCGACCTTCAGGCCCCGTACCTCTTCAACTACGTCGGAGAGCCGAGCCTGACCCAGAAGTGGGTGCGGTCCATCTACACCGGCACGACCTGGAACCGCTACATCGCGACGGGCTCCACGAACGAAGCCCCCAGCTCCGGCGGCCAGTTCACCCCGCCGGTCAGGACCCAGGTCTACAAGCTCTCCCCGAACGGCTTCCTGCCCACCATGGACAACGACGCCGGCACCATGTCGACCATGTTCGTCGGCGCCGCCCTGGGCCTGTTCCCGGTGACCGCCGGTTCCAGCCAGTTCCAGATCGGCAGCCCGTTCTTCGACGCCACGACGATCACCTACGCCAACGGCTCCAAGTTCACGGTGAAGGCCGACGGCGTGTCGCCGAGCAACTACTACGTGCAGAGCGCGAACCTCAACGGCAAGCGGTTCGACAACACGTGGCTCGACTACTCCCAGATCATCTCCGGCGGCACCCTGGGCTTCACCATGGGGTCCAAGCCCTCCCAGTGGGGCACCCACTCGCAGCCCGCGTACTCGCTGAACACCGACGGGGGCGACACGGGCGACAGCGGCGCCGGAACGGGCAAGGGCGACACCGTCGTCTCCGCCCGTCCGGACACCGTCGACACCGACGCGGACGGCAAGGTCGACGGCAGCGTGAAACTCACCCTGTCCGGACCGGCGTCGTTCGCCGCCCGCAACGGAACCAGCCTGACCAAAACCGGGGCGGCGACCGTGACCGGCCTCCCGGGCGGTGTCACGGCGGACCTGCGCGTCACCGGCTCGCGCACGGCGACGCTGTCGCTCACCGGCGGGACGCAGGTCGACGCGCACTTCGGCATCACCTTCGCCGACGCGGCCTTCGCCCACGGCGTGCGGGCCTCGACGGTGCGCGGCACCGGGGTGTCCCCGACCGACCCGCTCGCCATCTCCGCCGCGGAGGTGCACCGCAAGGCCCTTCGCACCCTGGTCGACCAGGCGTCCCTGGTACGCAGCGGCAACTACTCCGACGGTTCCTGGAGCCTGTTCCGGTCGGCGCTCGAACGCGCGCGGACCGTCCTCGCGGACACCGCCTCCGCGACGGGCACGATCATGGCCGCCGACGACGCGCTGCACTCCGCCATCGGCACGCTCACCATCGACGAGGGCGGCTACGCCGTCCTGCAGGCCGAGGCCCCCGACCAGAAGGAGGGCCCCAGCCTCATCAGCGAGCGGAACAACTCGGACGGCAACCTCGGTGGCGTCACCGAAGGCGCCTGGGAGCGCTACACCAAGCTGGACTTCGGCGGGGTCGCCCCCAGGACCATCTCGGTCCGCTACGCCAACTCGCAGGCGGCCAACGCGAAGCCGAGCAGCGTCGACATCCACGCCGGCGCCGCAGACGGGCCCGTCGTCGCCACCGTCCAGCTGCCCGGAACCGGCGGCTGGCAGTACTACAGCACGGTGCAGGCGGCCGTCACCGACCCGGACGCGCTGCTGAACGCGTCGAGCGCGACGTTCGTGTTCCACGCGCCGGCCGGCCAGCAGTGGGTGTCGAACTTCGACTGGTACCAGTTCTCGCCGTACGAGGTCGCCACGTCCCCGACGACGACGCTCGCCACCCTCACCGCGGTCAACAGCACCACGACCGGCGGCGGTTCGGCCCCGCTCAACCTCTCGAACGGCATCTTCGAGAACGTGACGAACGGCGCGTGGGCCGAATGGAAGGACACCGGCCTCCGGGACGGTGCCGACACCCTCACCGTCCGCTATGACAAGCCCCAGTCGCGCGCGGCCTCGGACTCGCACCTCGAACTGCACCTCGGTTCGAAGGACGGTCCGAAGACCGTGTCCGTGCCGCTCGACTACAGCGGATCGGGCTGGGGAACCATCGCGACCACGAGCGTCCACCTCGACCCGGGCGTCTTCACCGGCGTCCAGGACGTGTACGCCGACTTCGTCTCCAGCACGCAGTCCCCGTCCCAGCCCTACGTGGGCAACATCTACTCGCTGACCCTGACGCAGGAGGCCGACGCACCCGTCGGCTTCGACGCCACCGCGTTCCGCGCGAACAGCGGCGGCGGGCTCAAGAGCGAACCGGTCGGCTGGACCGGCTCGGGCTCCACCACCGACCTCGGCGGCACCTACGACGGAGCCTGGCTCGACTACGGGGACATCGACTTCGGTGCTTCCCGGAAGAGCACCGTCACGATCACCTACGTCAACAACTCCGCCCGCTGCGGCACCGGTTCCGCCGTTGGCCTCTACCTGGACTCCTTCGACACCGCCGACCCCGGCACGCCGTACGCGACCGTCCCGCTGCCGGTCACGGGAGCCGCCTGGTCGTCCGGAGGGACGACGAGCCTGACGCTGCCCAAGGCGATCACCGGCACGCACACCGTCCATCTGCGGTTGACGACGACCCCGGACTCCTCGCACCCGTACGTCGCGAACCTGGGCCGGATCACCTTCAACCACGTCGAGACGCCGGCCGTCACCGACAAGTCCGCCCTGCGCAAGGCGATCGAGCAGTACGAGGGCCTCGCCGCCGACGAAGCGCGCTACGACACCGTCGACTTCGGTGTGTACCGGCGCGAACTCGACGCCGCTCGCGCCCTCGTGGACGCCGACGGCACGACCCAGCTGGAGGTCGACACCCGGACCCGGAGCCTCACCCTCGCCGCCAGACAGCTCGTCCCGGTACCGAGGCTGCGGCTGGAGGACCTGGTCACCACCGCGTCGGCCCTCCAGGACACCCGCTACACGGACGCGTCGTGGAAGGCGTTCACCCAGGCACTCACGGACGCGAAGGCCACGCTCGCGGACGACACGGCCACGGACGCGACCCTGACGGCTGGGTACGACGCGCTCCAGCGCGCCGTGGCCGCGCTCGCCACGAAGCCCAGGACGGTCCCGGCCGCACCTGACACGGTGTCGGCGACGTCGTCCGGCACGAGCGTGACCGTCGCCTGGGCCGCGCCCGGGGACACCGGCGGATCGCCGGTCACCGGTTACCGGGTCACCCTGGACGACGGCCACCAGGTCGAGATCCGGGACCCGGACAGCCGGAGCACCACGTTCACCCGGCTGCGGTCCGGCAGGTCGTACACGGCACGCGTCCGTGCGGTGAACGCGGTCGGCACCTCCCTCCCCAGCGCGGCCACCACGCCGGTGGTGACCGGTGACGGCAAGCCGCAGAAGCCGTCCGTCACGGGCGTCGTCACCACCGGCAAGCAGGTCCGGGTGACCTGGCGGCCGGCCGGCGACGGCGGGTTCCCGATCATCGGCTACACCGTGGCCCTGCGCGACGGAACCACCGCGCACGTCTCCGCCACGGCGGACACCGCGCTGCTCACGACCGCGGGCAAGGCGACGGCGCACACGGCCACCGTCACCGCGATCACCCTGGCCGGGACCTCGGACGACTCCACCGCGGGCACCTCGGCGGACGGCTCCGCGGCTACCGCCCCGGCGGACACCGGCGACCCGGCGTACGTGCCCTCCCCCTTCCCGGACGAGACGCTCGACGCGGCCTACCCGTCGGACAAGTGGCCGGGAACCGGTGACGGGACCGACTACTTCTACGACCTGCTCAACGGCATCGGCGATCTCGGCTCCGGCATCATCGGCGCCAACACCAAGGTGTCCCAGGGCACCCCGCTGACCGCCGAGAACGACCGGATCGCCGTGCGGATCAACAACGCGGCCACGCAGAAGGAGGTGGACCGGGCCGAGGTCGACGCGACGAACAGCTCCACCGTCACGATGGCGGACGGTCTCGGGTCCCGGCTCGGGCAGATCTACAGCGACGCCCTGAAGGGTGGCCGACTGCCCAAGACCAGCGCCCTGTTCTCCCGTGTCACGCAGAACCTCGACAAGGTCGACGCGGCCAAGAACCACTACGGCTACCAGCGTCCGTACGTGCGGCTCGGGTTCGTCGGCGACGGCGGCTCCGTCTACGAGTCGCAGGACGGCTCGTACGGCAGCCTTGCCACCAGCGGCTCGTACCCGAGCGGCCACACCTACGGCGGCTACGAGGCCGGCACGATCCTCGCCACGCTCCTCCCGGAGCTGGCGCCGTCGATCCTCGCGCGCACCTCGGAGTACGGGGACAACCGCATCGTGCTCGGATTCCACTACCCGCTGGACGTCATGGGCGGCCGGATCTCCGGCCAGGCCACCGTGGCGCACCGGTGGGCGGACCCCGACTTCGCGAAACTGCTGCAGCAGGCCCACACCGAGATGGAGAACGTGCTGCTCGCGCAGTGCCAGGAGGAGGGATACGGCGACACGCTCGCGGCCTGTGAGGGCGACCCGTACGCCGGTCTGAGCACGGCGCAGGACGTCGACCTGTACACGCGGCGGCTGACCTACGGGTTCTCCCAGGTGGGCAAGGCCGGGCAGGCTCTCAGGACGCCGTCCGACGCGGCGGCCCTGCTGATCACGGCCTTCCCGGACCTCACCACCGGGCAGCGCACCCAGATCCTGGAGCAGACCGCGACGGACTCCGGGTACCCGCTCGACCTCACCGCCGACGGCGGGGCGAGCTGGCAGCGGATCAACCTCGCGGCGGCGATGGCGGCGAAGGTGGTCGTCAACGCCGACGGGTCGGTCACGGTGAAGAACTTCTCGGACGCCACCAAGGCCAGTGTCGCCGACGCGAAGGCGCTCACCGTCGGAGGCGTTGCGATCGACGGGTTCGACCCGGACGTGTCCACCTACGTCGTCGACTGGCCGAAGAACGGCAGGATCCCGGCCGTCTCCGCCGTGCCGGCCCGGTCCGGCGAGCGGGTGAAGGTCACCGAGGGCAGTTCGGTCCTCTTCTCGACCGGGTCCCGGTTCACCACCCGCACCATCAAGGTGACCTCGGCGAACGGTTCGGTCACCCGGACCTACACGGTCGGGTTCCGGCGCACGGACCGCGACGAGCGGCCGGTCCCGGCCGCAGGTGACGGCACCGTCGCGGGACCCGGCGGGTGGAACGCCTCCGGCGCTTCGGGCGGCGGGCTCTGGTCACGGGGAACGGAGTGGGCGGAAACCCGCGGCATGCCCTGGGCGTAGAGCACCAGCTGACACCGGGAACCCGCCGTGCCCTTCGGGGCACGGCGGGTTCCCGCCGTTCCGGGCCGCTACGAGACGTCGGGGGTGTTCATGGCCCAGCGGATCGTGCGGGTGAGCAGCCGGCCGGCCGGTCGCACCGTGACGTCCTCGACGAACGCGAGCCGGGGCAGCCGCAGCAGCGACCGGGCCCAGGAGGGCAGCAGTGTCACGGCGTTGGCGGCGAGTATGCCGTACAGGGGACGCACCGGCAGGGGCAGCGGGGGTTCCAGGAGCAGGAAGCGTGCCGCCGACCGGGCCTCGGGCGTGGCCCTGAGCTCCGGCCGGTAGCCGGCCAGCCGCGCGGCCAGCTGCCGGCGGTCGCGCGGCGGATCGGTCACCCCGAGTGCCTCGGCGACCCGCGCGGTGTCGGCGACGTAGGCGTCGTAGCCGGCCGCGTCCAGCGGGCGGGAGCCGAAGCGTTCGTGAGCGCGCAGGAAACACTCCGTCTCGGCCGCGTGCACCCACCCGAGCAGGTGCGGGTCGGCGGCGTGGTACGGCTCGCCGTCCGGTGTCGTCCCGCGCACCTTGTCGTGGATGCCGCGCACCGCGGCGACGGCCGCCTGCGCGTCGTCGGCCACGCCGTAGGTGGTCACCGCCAGGAAGGCGCTGGTGCGCTGGAGCCGTCCCCACGGGTCGCCGCGGTATCCCGAGTGCGCGGCGACGGCGGCCATGGCGAGGGGATGCAGGGACTGCAGAAGGAGGGCGCCCAGTCCGCCGACGAACATGGCGGCGTCCCCGTGGACGACGCGGATCGGACGGCCGGAGGCGAACCAGCGGGGACCGGGTGTGCCATGGATACGGGCGCGGGTGGCCGGTCCGTCGGGGCCCGCCACCCGGCGGAAGAGCATCGCGCCCAGCGACGCACGGACGTCCGGCACCACGGCTGCCACCTTTCTCGCCTCTCGCATCGTGTCACCGGCCGGCCGGTCCCGTCACCCCCGACGGCTGCGCGGCCCACCTCGGCTCGCCCGCCCGGCCCGCCGCCCGGCGGGGCTCAAGCGGGCCGGCCTGCGCGAACGTCAGGCTCTGTCCTCGCGGGTACTTGCACGATCCTCGCAACGATGGGAACAGGAGGGCAGCGGGTGGTGCAATGGGCGCATGCCTCTCGAAGAGTTCCGGAGCCTGCTGGACCAGCACGCCCGGCCCGACTGGAGCACCGCCATCGACGGCGTCCTCATCTCGAAGATCGACCGGCCGGATCCGCCGGGGCCCTCGATGTCCGGCACCGTGCTCGCGGTCATCGCCCAGGGCGCCAAACGCCTCGCCCTGGGCGACCGGATCTACGAGTACGGCGCCGGGCAGTACCTGGTCGCCTCCGTCGACCTGCCCGTCACGGGGAAGTTCACCCGGACCGGCCCCGAGCACCCGGCCCTCGGGTTCGGTCTCACCCTGGAGCCGTCCGCCGTCGCCGAACTGCTGTTGCGGGCCGGCCCCGGCGATGTCCCCCGGTCCGGCGCGGGCGTGCCGTCGGGGATCGCCGTCAGCGACGCTCCGGCCGCGCTGCTCGACGCGGTGGTCCGGCTGCTGCGGCTGCTCGACGAGCCCCGCGACCGGGCCGTGCTCGCGCCCCTGTTCAAGCGCGAGATCCTGTGGCGCCTGATCACCGGCGAGCAGGGGGCGACGGTACGCGAACTCGGGCTGGCCGACAGCGGTCTCAGCCATGTCTCCCGGGCCGTGCGCTGGATTCGCGAGCACTACGCGCACTCCTTCCGCGTCGAGGACGTGGCCCGCATGTCCGGCATGAGCGTCTCCGCCTTCTACCGCAACTTCCAAGCGGTCACGGCGATGAGCCCCATCCAGTTCCAGAAGCAGATCCGGCTCCAGGAGGCCCGGCTGCTGCTGGCCACCCACCCCGGCGACGTGACCGGGGTGGGCCGGCGGGTCGGCTACGACAACGCCTCCCAGTTCAGCCGGGAGTACCGCCGCCAGTTCGGCGTACCCCCGAGCCGGGACGCCGCCCGACTGCGCGGCACCACCCGGGCACCCGCGAGCATCCTTCCCTGAGCGGACCGGAAAGCCGTGGAGGATCGTGCAGGCGACGTCACCGGCTCGCCCGGGCCAGGTGACGGCGACGGCCTAGCCGCAGGTCAGCGTCGGTGTCCCCCAGTCGCCGTGGTCGTTGCCGTCGCCGTCGCCCGCGTCACCGACCTTGAGGTCGATCACCTGGGCGCCGCTGACGTCGACGTCGATCGGCACCGCCGCCTGTCTGCCGCGTACGGTCGGCGTGGTCACCAGGGTCTTGCCGTCGGCGATCACGGAGAAGGTGACCGTGCCCGCGCCGCCCGTCTCGTCGTCGACACCGACGTCCGCCGTGAAGCGCGAGCACTGTCCGGCGAGGTAGAGCTGGACGTCGCTGACGGAGTTGGTGCCCAGGCCCTTGGCGTGGCCGACGCCGGCGATGGTGATCGGGCGGCCGTCCCCGGCGGCCTGCTCGCCGACGCTGCTGTCCCGTTCCACCGGGCCCCACCCGTTGGTGGACGACAGGAACGTCAGGTCGCTCACCGCGCTCTTCCCGGCCGGCGGAGCCGGTGGGATCCCGCCGACGACGCGCTCGTCGGTGCCGGTGGCCTGCCGGCCGTTCTGCCGGTAGCGCACCGTGGCGGTGAGTGCCGAGGCGGACGGCAGCGTCCCGTCCGGTGGCCGGACCTTCCACGTGAAGGTGGCCGACGTGCCGGGTCGCAGACGGTCCCATGACGTGGGGCTCGTGGCACTTGCGCTCCAGCCGTCGGGCGCGGAGAGCGCGGCCGTCAGCCGGGAGGCGGACGACCGGTCCTTCGGCACCGCCACCGTCGCGCGGGCCGTGAAGGCCTGTCCCGGCTGGGCGGTGTCCGGCACGTCCAGGGTGACCTCCGCTCCCGGAGCCTTCGGCATCGCGTAGGTCCGGGCGTCGTAGCGCGGGCTGTCGTTCTGCGCGACGCGCAGGGACGAGGCGTAGCTGCCGTAGTTGGTGAGCGAGACCTTGCCGAGGCCGCCGGTGCTGCCGTCGAGGTTCCACACGGCGATGGCGATGCTGTTGTGGCCGTTCGGGTTCAGGATGCCGTCGGGGACGGGGAAGGTGTGCTGCGGGCCGAGGTAGTTGACGTAGTTGCCGACCTGCCAGCCGTTCACGAAGATCGTGGCACGGTACTTGCGGGCCGGGTCGTCGGTGAAGGTCAGCCCCAGCGAGGTGTCCTGGCCGTGCGGCAGGCTCAGCCGGGCGTCGGTGCGGTACCAGGAGACCCCGGCACGGGTGTCGGTCGTCGGCAGGGACACCCGGTCCCAGTCGCCGTCCGGGTAGCCGGGCAGGGACCAGCCGGCCCGCTCGCCGTACAGGCCGCCCGTCGAGAGCGGGCCGCGCACGGTGTCCTGGAGGTCCTCACCGCCGCGTACGCCCTGCAGCCGCCAGGTGACCGAGGTCAGCGGCGCTCCGACGAGGGAGGCGCTGGTCAGGCCGCGCGCGGTCTTGTTGCCGTTGGTGGAGTTGTAGTCCTCCTCGTGCCCCATGTTCACGGTGAGCACGGAGATGAGGTTGTCGCCGTCGGACCTCACCGCGCCGGCCGGGAAGGTGAAGTCGGCGCCGCCCGTGGTGGAGCTGCCCAGGAAGGTGCCGTTGAGCCAGGCGGAGAACGCCTGCGCGCCGCCACCGGAGTCCGAGACCAGATGGATGCCGGTCTCCTTGCCGGTGGCGCGGAAGCGGCCGCGGTACCAGGTGTTGCCGGTGTGGAATCCGTAGTCGTCCGCGTAGAGCACCGGCAGCGCGTTGACGCCGGAGACGCTGTTGGTGGTCGTCCTGTCGGCCACCTGCCAGCTGGAGTCGTCGAATCCGGGGCCCGCTTCGGGGGATTCCTCGGCGTGCTTCCAGTTCGTGAGCGCCGGCAGGTGGATCGGGGCGGCCACCGGGACGGTGCCGGTCAGGCTCCCCGTGTCGGTCGACCTGTTGCCCAACGTCCTGCCGTTCCAGGTGACATGGGCGGCGGTGGTGAACACCTCGATGTTCTTGTCGTCGGCGTTGTCCCCGGTGAGCGCCACGGTGCGGCCGCCGTCCAGGCTGGTCGCCGTCCGCAGCAGGTGGGTACCGCGTACGAGCACCGGGCCGGTCGCCGTGTCCTGGCGCCAGAAGGTCTCCGCCGTGGCCTTGTCCCCCACGAGCAGGAGCAGCGGGCGCTTCCCGCCGCCGCTGACGCTGACCCGGACGAGGCCCTTGTGCGTGTAGTTGAGCCGCAGGTCGCCGGTGGCGGCGTCCCACGTGGTCGTGACCGTGCCGCCGGTGGCGGTCACGGTGGGCCTGGTGGCGTAGCGGAGGACGGTCTCGCCGTCGCTGCCCTGGTCGCCGTAGAGCACGGCGACATCGCGGCCGCCGATCGTCGCGCTGGTCATGATCTCCGAGGTCGAGTACTGCAACTGCGAGTCCCCGAGCCGGTAGTTCGCCACGATCACGTGCGAGTCGCGTCCGTCGAGGGTGATCGCGGTGCCCGGCTGCTGCGGCACCACCGGGTAGGTCGGCTCCGCGGTGTCGGCCGTCGGCACGTCGATGGCGTCGATGGCCACGTAGTTGTCCGTGGAGCCCGAGCTGTGGTTCCCGTCGACGACGATCTTCAGGGTGTGTGCTCCTGGCGTCAGGCCGGTCTTCTGGAAGAGCACCGCCTGGTTCTCGCCGCCGGAGTCGTCGACCGTCGCCACCTTGGTGCCGTCGAGGTAGACGTCGGCGTTGCCGTGGTTGTTCGTCTTCGAGCCGATCCAGCGGACCGCGGTGCCGTCGAAGGGAACGGTGACCGAGTCACCGGCCTTGTTGGAGAACGACTCGGTGTGCTTGTAGTCGCCGCCGGTGTAGCTCTGGTCGGCCACGTGCGACCACGAACCGGTGTACTGCAGCGCGGAGTCGGGGTCGTCCCAGGTGTAGGTGGTGTCCGCGGTCGGCTGCGCGTTGAAGTCCAGCGAGACATGGGTCCTGTCGACCGCGGTGGACGTGGAGTCGCCGTGCCGCAGGACGTGGAACTGCGTCTTGGTGTCGGGGTTCATCCGGGCGGTGTCGACGACGGCGGAGTCGTCCGGCGGCGTCGCCCTGATCGCCTCGGTCTCGGTCAGCGGGGCGACGGACTGGGTGAAGTACCCGATCAGCTTGTCCTCGTAGTACTTCGGATCGAGCTGCCGGGTCTCGCGGATCGCGGCCCCGTAGTCGTACGACGTGTAGTTCTCGGGCATGCCGAGCCAGCCCCAGTTGGTGCCGCCGTAGGTCATGTAGAAGCTCTGCGCGGTGGCGCCGACGGCGATGTTCTGCTTGTAGAAGACGTCGGCGAACCGGTCGTTGATCAGCTGCGCGCACTTGTCGTAGCCCGGTCCGCCCCAGGGGTCGAAGGCGCCGCCCTGGAACTCCGGCGAGTAGAGCGGCTTTCCGGCGGGGTGGTCGTAGCTGATGTCGGGGACGCCGTTCCACTTCGAGGGGTTGGAGCAGTCGAAGCCCTGGGGGTAGGAGTCCGGGCCGTCCACGTCCAGGGCACCGGTGCCCGAGTTGAAGGTGCCGTTGTTGTTGCCGGTGAGCGGAACCGTGATGCCGTCGGCGCGGGCCTTGTCCTCCAGGTGCTGCATGTAGGAGCGGCCGGCGGCCGAGCCGTTGTAGTACTCGTTCTCGACCTGGTAGGCGATGACCGACCCGGTGCCGTTGGTCAGTTGGTGGCGGGCGATGATCCGGTCGATCTGCGTCAGCCACTCGTCGGCGTACCGGAGGAATCGCGGGTCGTCGCTGCGGTTGTTCCCGGCCTTCGTGGTCAGCCAGCCGGGCAGGCCGCCGCTGTCCACCTCCGCGTTGATGTACGGCGCCGGGCGGGCGATGACGTAGAGGCCGGCCTCCTGGGCCATGTCGAGGAGCTTGTCGACGTCCCGCACCCCGGTGAAGTCGTACACCCCCGGCTTGGGCGAGTGGTAGCCCCAGTCGAAGTACAGGGAGGTGGAGTTGAAGCCGGCGGCCTTCATCTTCTGGAAGATGTCGCGCCACAGGTCCTGGCTCGGGAGCCGGAAGTAGTGGAACTCTCCGGACCACAGGTAGGTGCGCTTGCCGTCGACGAGGAACGAGTAGCCGTCGAGGGTCACCGTGTGCGCCCGCGCGCCGGCGGCTGCTGCGGCGGCGGGTGCCTGCCGGGCGGTGTCCCGGGCCGCGGCGGCGGGCGCGGTCATGCCCACCGCCAGGGCGATGGTCGCGGCCGTCGCGAGGAGCGCCCTCCACCACCTACGGCGATCGGGTCTCGCGACCTCTGAACGGATCCCACTTCCCCGCACTGCGGCCTCCATCCCCCTGAGCAATCACCATCGAACAGACTCAGGCAAAGCCGAACAGTAAGGGGACACAAGGTTCAACACAATGGGGCGGGAGGACACAGTCGAGGCGGAAATCCGGGACCGGTTCGCCTGGGCCGCCGCCCCGAAGGCGTGGGCGGCGAAGCCCTCGTCCCCCGCATCGGCCAATGCGCCGACGGAAGGTTCACCGCCGCGTACGGACCCGCACCGAGGTCCGCCGGCGACATGCTTCGCACCTGTGCGGCCGCGAGCTCCAGCGCCGGCGGCAGTCGTTCCAGCTCCTCACAGAAGCCGGCGGTCTTCTGCCGGTGGGTGTCGTCCGCGGTGGCTCCTAAGCCGATTCGCTGCCGTCCTCCGGGCCGGGGTCGGTCGCCAGCCATGCCGAGAGCCAGGGCTCAAGTTCGTACGCGGATGCCCGGCCCGGCTCGTTCCTTGCAGAGCCGGGACCAGTGGTGATGCATGGCGGGGTGCTGGTGTGACCGGCCGAGGCGGGCTCCGCATCACGGGGCGTGGGTCCTGGGGCAGTATGCGTGACGCTCATCGTGCCACCCACTCCCGGTTCCGATCGAGCAACGACCACCGACACGACCAGTGTTGATCGGCGAGGCACCCAGGGCATCGCATGATCCGGTGATCGGCCCGCGCGCCGTCGGGCCGCTCCTCCGGACACGGTCCGTTTCGGGGAGGACGCCGTGCCGTCGGGTCCGGCGTCACCGGTGCCGGCGGGCCGGGCATCACCCATTCAGGGGATCTCTGTGCCCGGGCTCCGCGGTCGGTGGACCCGGTCGGTCGAGCCCTTCGGCACCGGTGCCCCGCTCGATCGCCAGCCGGGTCAGCTCGACCCGTGAGTTGATGCCGAGCTTGGCGAAGATGTGCTTCATGTGGGTGTTGACGGTGTGCACGGACACGTAGAGCCGGTCGGCGACGGCCCGGTTGGTGAGGCCCTCGACGACGAGCGGGATGAGTTTCCGCTCCGATTCGGTCAGGTCCTCCCACCCGCGGGGGCCGGCCGGGTGGCTCCGTACCGGGGCGGTACGCACGCCGAGCCGCCTCAGGCGCCCCCTGATCCGTTCCTGGTCCAGCCCGGCCCCCGAGGCCGACGTCAGGCGGCCCGCTTCCTCGAAGTACGGGATCGCCGATGCCGTGTCCCCGGCTACGGCGATCAGTTCGGCGAGGTCCTCGCAGGCCGCGGCGAGGGCCAACGGTCTGCCGGTGTTCCGGTAGCCGGCGACGGCGGACTCCAGCGCACCGGAGTCGTGGTGGAGCAGGCCGTCCACGTGGGCGCGGACGGCCCCGATGATCTGCCGGCTCTCGTCCTGAACGGCCAGACCGCGCAGGGCCCCCGACACGGCCTCGGCGAGCGGCTGGTCCCCGCCACGGAGCGCCGCGCGCACGATTCCGGGCCAGTGGGACGGGGGCAGTGCCAGCAGACGCGCCGGTTCCTGGCTCGCGAAGCTCTCCGCGAGTGCCGCCGCAGCCTCGCCGTCGTCCCCCTCGGCGTCCGCCAGGCAGGCGCGCGCCAGAGAGACCCAGGGCCCGTACCGATGGGTGTGTGTGCCCGGGTCGGTGCCGGCGGCGCCGAGGTGGTCCTTGGCCTTGGCGAAGTCACCTCGTCTGGTCTCCACCAGTGCCAGGACCGCGCGGGCCTGCGGAGTCGGCAGGGTGATCTCCAGTTCGTCCGCCACCGCCAGGCTGGCCTCGGCCTCCACGGCCGCGTCGTCCAGCGCGCCCTGTTCGAGGAGCGCGCAGGCGCGGGCGGCGTGCCAGTGGGGCAGTGACCAGCCCAGGGCCAGCGCCTCCGCGTCGCGTTGTCCGTCCCGCAGGGTCCGCCCGGTGTCGGCGAGCCGGTCGGTGACGGTCAGTACGGTGGCCAGCCACAGCGCCGGAATCCGCGGGGGCCGCAGATAGAGCACGTCGGGCAGGGTGCCGGCGCGCCGGGTGGCCTCCTCGGCGAGTTCGAGGGCGCGCGCCAGGTGGCCGCGGTAGAAGAACGTCTGCGACTGGAACACCATGGCGCTGACGACCACGGCCGGATCGTCGCTGCCGTAGGAGGCCTCGACCAGCCCGGCCCCGGTGCGCTCGGCGGCGGCGATGTCTCCCAGGTAGACGTGGCCCGTGGCCTTGGTCTTCAGCAGCCTGACCCACAGGTCCGACGGCAGCCCGGGCAGATCCAGGGCCTTCTCCAGGTGTGCCATCGCGGCGGCGTCGTCGCCCGCGGCCTGGTGGATCTCGGCGGCGACCAGACGCAACCGCGCCTCCTGCGGCGGCTCGAGTCCTTCCGGCAGCGTGGCGTCGACCAGGTCCAGCGCCTCGTGGACCCGGCGGGTGCGGCCCAGGTACTCGGCGGCGTCGGTCAGCAGGGCGATACGGCGCGGGTCGTGCGGGGGCCGCAGGCCGGCGACCCGCTGGGCGAGGTCCGCCGCCGCGTCGGGCGCCGAGGACGACATGTCCCGTACGGCGGTGGCCAGCGTGGTCACGGAATGGTCGTCGACCGGGCCGCCCGACATCACGACGTGCCAGGCCACCTCCGCGGGGCGTGCTCCGGTGCCGCGCAGGCTGTCGGCCGCCTCCCGGTGCAGGGCCGTCCGCACGGCCTGCGGCAGGTTGTCGTGGACCGCCTGCCGGGTGAGGTCGTGACGGAAGGCCAGGCGTGGGCCGTCGGCCGAGAGCAGATCGGCGTTGAGGACTGTGTCGACGCCCGACAGCAGGCTGCCGACCTGTCTGCCCATCATCCGGGCGGCCGTGCCGAGGTCGAATTCACGGCCGAGGACGGAGCCGATCTGGAGCAGGTGCAGGGCGTCTTCGGGGAGCCGGTCCAACCGTGCGGCGACACTGCGCCGGAAGCTGACGGGAATGCCGTCGCGGGGCAGGCCGGTCTCGCCCGCCTCCATCCCGGCGACGTCGGTGTGGGCGAAGCCGCGTACCAGCTCGATGGCGAGAAAGGGGTTGCCCGCGACACCGCGCAGCAGCCTGGCCAGTCCGGGGGACGGCGTCGCCCCGAGGACGTCGGCCGCGATGTGCTGCAGCTCGCGCTGCGGCAGGGGGCCCAGGGTGAGCCAGCGGGCGCCGAGGCGTTCGAGGTCCTCCCGGACCCTGGCCACGATCGGCCGCTCGGCGTCCGACCGTACCGCCAGAACCCACAGAATCCGTGCGGCGGCGAGCCGCCCGGGCAGGGTCCGCAGGACGAAGAGCGTGGCGGGATCGGCCCACTGGGCGTCGTCCACGAGCACGGCCACCGGCGCGCGCTGGGCCCGCTCCTCCAGGGCGTCCGCGATGCTGTCCAGGAGCAGGAGCCGCTGGTCGTCGGCGGCCGCGAGGGCCCGGTGGGAGCCGTCGGAGGGTTGCAGGGCGGACTGCAGGGCGGCTCCCGCCGCGTACTGGTCGAGTTCGTCGGCCCGTACCGAGACCACGTCGAACCCGGATCGCCGTGCCATCCCGTCCAGCTCCGCGAGGAACCGGCTCTTGCCGACGCCGGCCGCGCCCTCCACGACGACGCAGGCGCCCCGGCCGCCGCGCACCACGTCCAGTGCCTCACGGGCCGCTGTGATCTCGCGGTCCCGTCCCCGCAGGCGCGGCCCGGTCACGGCCCGGTTCCCGCGCCCACCGGCCTCGTCGCCGGCGGGGTCTGTGCTGTGCATGCGGCAAGCATGGCGCACGGTCACATCGGGCCTCAACGCGAGTGCCGGGGTGACCATCGCTTTCACCCGGGTGAAAGCCCCTTCCGGGCCGTCGGCTCACCCTGTCCGGACACATGCTGCCTGCCATCCGGATCTCTTGTCCCTGGAGAGGAGTACGACGTGCGTACAGGCAAGGAATACCTGGCAGCGCTGAACGACGGCCGCACGGTGTGGGTGGGCGACGAGCTCGTCGACAACGTGGCCACGCACCCGAAGACCCGGGCGTACGCCCGGAGCCTCGCGGCCTTCTACGACCTTCACCACCGCCCGGACCTCCAGGACGTCATGACGTTCGTGGACGAGGACGGGGTACGGCGGTCCATGACCTGGTTCCAGCACCGCTCCGCCGACGAGCTGCGGCGCAAGCGGGAGTACCTGGAGACGGTGCAGCGCGAGCTGGGCGGCGGGGCCGTACCGCGCACGCCGGACGTGAACAACTACGTCCTGCTGACCTATGTCGACGACCCGGAGCCCTGGAGCAGCCAGTCCGTCGGGACCGACGGCCGGGACCTCACCGCGGGGCTCCTCGACTTCTGGAACGAGGTGCGCGACGGCGACCTCAACGCGACACCGGCCTTCGTCGACCCGCAGGCGGACCGCTCGCGCGACTCCGCCCAGGCCGAGTCCCCCGCCCTCAGGGTGGTCGCCACCTCGGAGGAGGGCATCACCGTGCGGGGTGTCAAGGCGATCAGCACCGGCGCGGCCTTCGGCGACTGGATCCACATCGGTGTGTTCTACCGCCCGGGCATCGTCGCGGAGCAGATCATCTACGGGGCGGTGAAGCCCAACACCCCCGGGGTCACCGTCATCTGCCGTGAGAGCAACGTCCGGGACGGCGAGGAGGTGGAGCACCCGCTCGCCTCGCAGGGCGACGAACTGGACAGCATCATCGTGTTCGAGGACGTGCTCATCCCCTGGAACCGCGTCTTCCACATCGGCAACCCCCAGCACGCGTCGCTGTACCCGCAGCGCGTCTTCGACTGGCTGCACTACCACTCGCTGGTGCGGGCGACGGTGAAGGCCGAGTTGATGCTCGGTCTGGCCCTGCTGGTCACCGAGCACATCGGCACCTACCAGTTGCCGCCGGTCCAGGCCCGGATAGCCAGGTTCGCCGGCTTCCACCAGTCGCTCAAGGCGCATGTGGTGGGTTCGGAGGCCCAGGGGTTCTACACGCCCGGCGGCATCTTCAAGCCGAACGTCCTGATGTTCGACTTCGGGCGGGCGTACTACATCGAGCACATCACCGACATGGTGCACGAGCTCATCGACCTGGCCGGCCGGGCCGCGCTCATCTACCCCACCGAGGGGCAGTGGCAGCAGCCCGAACTCAGGCCGTGGCTGGAGGCCCTGCACACGGGGCCGGTCGGCAGGCCGCACGACCGGCTGAAGATCAGCCGCGTGATCCGCGACATGTTCCTGTCCGACTGGGGCGACCGCATCGGCGTCTTCGAGAACTTCAACGGCACGCCCCTGCTGGCCATCCGCACGCTCACCATGAAGCGCGCCGAGATGTCCCCGGGCGGCGCCATGGCGGACCTCGCGCGCAAGGTCTGCGGCATCGAGAACGTGAACACCGAGGAGGAGTCCGCGTACCGGGCCCAGGCGAACTACGCCCGGCGCCAGGACGCCTCACGTCAGGACGCCTAGAGCCCGGACGCGCGCCGGCCGGAGGGGCTCCTTCGGCCGGCCGGTGAGCCGGGACGACATCGCCGGCTCGGTGCGCGCCCGGGAGCCAGGGGCCAGGGCCCGGCCCCGGGAGCAGGAGCCAGGGCCCGGGTCACGGCACACCGCCCCCGGGCCCTGGTCACAGCACACCGATCCCGATCCCGGGTCACAGCACACCGCACTCCCGGGCCCCGGTCACAGCACACCGCCCCCCGGGCCCGGGTCACAGCACACCGCACTCCCGGGCCCTGGTGACCGCCTCGTTCCTGTCGTGGGCGTCGAGCTTGCGGAAGATCGCGCGTACCTGGGTCTTGACGGTGTTGTGGGACACGTACAGCTCGGAGGCGATCTCCCGCAGGGTCAGCGAGCCGCACAGCGCACGCAGCACCCGGCGCTCGCCCAGGGACAGGTCCTGGGGCCGGGGACCGACGGGTACGACCGACGGGTCCCCGCCGACCCGGCCGAGCAGGTCCGTCAGGATGCCGGGCGACTCACATCTGGCCGCCGCTCCCTCGGCAGCCGCCCGGGCCCCGCGCGCCGCGTTCGTGTCGTGCCGTGCGGCCGCCAGCCGCGACCGCGTGAAGTGCCACAGCGCGCGCACGTGGGGTTCGCCTTCCGTCCGGGACGAGTCCGCCAGTGCCGCTTCCGCGGCGGCCAGCATGTGTTCGGCCTCGCCGAGGCGTGCCTCCCTCAGGAGCAGGCCGGCCCGGCCGACGTAGGCGGGCACCGAGACGAAGTGCCGGTCCAGACCGGCCGTCGCCATCTCATGCAGCGCCTCGTCGCTCAGGACGTGTGCCAGTTCGTGACGTCCGGCCAGCAGTGCGCACAGGGTCCGCAGACCCAGCGCGCGGACGAGTGCCAGGCCGTGTCCGGCGGCGTGCGCGTCACGGGTCGCCTCGCCGAGCAGTTCCTCCGCCTCCTCGTACCGGCCGGTCCACAGGAGCGCGGTACCGCGGGCCGTACCGGCGAGGGCGCGCCAGGAGGTCAGCGGCAGGGTGCCGGTGACGGCGGACTCGCCGAGCCGGTCCGCGGTCAGGACCTCCCCCTTCAGACAGCAGGCCACGGCCCGGGCGACGGCGGCCGCGTCGCCGACCGTGCCGCCCTCGCCGACGGTCTGGGCTCCCGTCTGCCTGAGCAGGGCCACGTCCAGCCACCGGCAGGCCGTGGCGGGTGCGCCTTCCGCGAGGGCCGTCATGGCCGCCACGACACACAGGCGGGCGTCGGCGGCCACCGTGCGGCGCGACAGCAGGTCAAGCCACTGCGAGACGCGCGCACCGTGGCCCGCCGAGATCTCCTTCTCCCACCCGTCGAGGACCGCCACGACGGCCGCCGGCTCGTCTCCGCCCAGCATCCGGTGCCGTACGGCCTCGGTCGTCCGTCCCTGCCGTGCGTACCACTGGGCCGCCGACCGGTGCAGGGTCGCGACGGTGTCCGATCCCTCGGATGCCAGGACGTCGGACAGCAGTGCGGCCAGTGCCCGGTGACGGCGGTAGGTGGCCGCCTCGGCGCCGACGGGCACCAGCAGTTGAACGGTTCGTGCCAGTTCGCGCAGCAGGACGCCCGCCCGGTCGCCGGCGAGGGCCTGGCACGGTCCGGCACCGAGTTCGTCGAGCACGCTGGTGCGGAGCAGGAACCGGCGCTGTTCGGTGGTGAGCCGGTCGAGGACCTCGGTGGTCAGGTACTCGGTGACCGCTTGTCTGCCGCGGGCCCGCTGCCCCTCGACGTCGGCCTCGTTCCCGGAGCGGGCCAGGGCCCGTCCCATGATGCACAGCCCGGCGGCCCATCCCTCGGTGGCCTCGTACAGGGCGCGCGCGTTCGCCTCCGTGGGAGGGGAGCCGAGCAGAGCGGTGAGCACCGCTTGTGCCTCCCCGGGGGTGAAGGCCAGGTCGTGCAGGTCGAGTTCGGCGACCAGGCCACGGGCCCGCAGAGCCGGAAGGGGGCCTCCGGGAAGGTGCCGGGTGGCCAGGACGACGCGGAAGCCGTGCGGCAGCCGGATCACGAAGTCCGCGAGGGTGCGCAGTGCGTCGGCGTCCGTGACGGTCTCCAGGCCGTCGAGGACCAGGGTGAGCGGTCCCGCCGTGCCCACCGCCGTCAGCAGGGCGGGCAGGTTCCCGTCGAGCCAGGAGTCGGCCGTCCACTCACCCTCGTCGAGACGGCCGGGCAGGTCCGCTCGTGCCTGGTGCAGTGCGCGCAGGATGCCCGACCAGAGCCGGTCCGGAGCGTTGTCGCAGGTGTCCAGGCTGAGCCAGGCGCAGGCCCCGCGAGCCGTCTTCTCCCGCGACCACTCGGTCAGCAGCACGGTCTTTCCGGCACCCGCCGGCGCGGAGACCACCACCACGGGCTCGGTCGCCGCGTCGAGCCGGTGCAGCAGCCGCGGACGGGTCAGAAGATGCGGGGGCTGGGCCGGAGGATGCAGTTTGAAGGCCGGCACGGAGCTGGTCATGGCACTTCCCCAGGAGTGGGTCGGAACGAGCGGGAGCCCCCGACGGCGGTGGCTCGCCTGCGAGAGCCGGACGTCGGGGGCGTCGGTGGGCCGGTCACCGGCACGGCGGCTGCCGCCGAGGCCTAACGCGAGGCCCTGAGCGCGCCGAAGCCGCCGGCGAAGTGGACCAGCGGCCGGCTGTCGACGCGGTGCGTGCAGTAGCGGACGGCCCCGACGAAGATGGTGTGATCGCCGCCGGGGAGCGCCTCGGCGACATCGCAGACGACGGCCGCGATGGCGTCCTTCAGCACCGGCACGCCGTGGTCGTCGACGGTCTCGATGCCCGCGAACTTGTCCGGTTTGGAGGCGGCGAAGTTCCGCGCCAGGGCCTCGCCGTCCTCGCCGAGCACGTTGACCGCGAACCGGCCGTGCTCCGCGATCGCGGTCCGCGTGTACAGGTGGTTGCCGATGCACACGAGCAGTTGGAGCGGGGCCAGGGAGAGGGCGGACACGGCGCTCGCGGTCATGCCGATGGGTGTGCTTCCGGAGCGTGTGGTGATCACGCTGACACCCGTGACGAGCCGGCCCATCGTGGCTCGGAAGTCGATTGCCGTGTCGAGGATTTCGGTCATCGGAAGCCTCCGTGAAAGTCGGGGGGACGTCGGTGTGAGGCGCGGGGCCCGGGATCGCTCCCGGTCCCGGTGGGTGTGTGAACCCCCAGGTCGCTCGGGCGCGGCCTGACGTGTGCGGCGCCGGCGGTGAGGTCAGTCCGCGGGGAGGGGTTCGAGGACGAAGGTGCGGCGCAGCAGGGTGTACGGCACGTCGGTCAGGCCGCGGCAGGGACCCGTGTCGGCCTCGTAGGTGTCGTAGGACTCCAGCAGCGACTGCTTGACCCCGAACACCGGATCGGCGTCGAGGTACGGGTCGTCGGAGGGGAAGAGCATGGTGGTGACGCGCTGGAATCCCGCGGCCTCGATCAGCAGATGCAGGTGGGCGGGACGCATCAGCGACCTGCCGGTGGCGCTCATGAGTTCACCGACCGGGCCGTCACCGGGGATCGGGTAGCTGGCCGGGCGGATGGAGCGGAAGCCGAAGTGCCCCGTCCCGTCGGTCCGGAACAGCGCCCGCATGGCCGGGTCGACCCGGCCGGGTACCTCCATGTCGTAGTGGCCGTCCGCGTCGCTGTGCCAGACGTCCACCCCGGCACCGGGCACCGGTGCTCCGTCATGGTCCACGACCCGTCCCTCGAAGAACAGCGGGGTGCCGGGCAGGCCGCCGGAGATGTCGGCGGCGTCGGACCGCTGCGGCCGGTCCTCCCTGAAGTAGGGGCCCAGGACGCTGTTCTGGGTGGCTTCGGCGGGGCGCCGGTTGCTCAGGGCGTCGACGAGCATGGTGACGCCCAGCACGTCGGAGAGCAGGATGAACTCCTGGCGCGTCGGCGTGCACGTTTGCCCGGTACGCGTCAGGAAGTCCACTCCCGCGGCCCATTCCTCCTCGGTCGGTTCGACGTCGCGGACGAAGGCGTGCAGGTGCCGTACCAGTGAGTGCAGGATCTCCGCGAGGCGGGGGTCCTTCGTGTCCCGCATGGTCGAGATCACGGCCCCGGTGATGGTGTCGCTGGTCAGATCGCGCATGGCGTGCTCCTGTGGTGATCGAGTGTTCGCTGGCGGAGTCGGTCTGGGCGCCGGTGCTCCGGTGACGGTCAGGGCCGCTCGCCGGCCCAGGCCCGGGTCAGGAGGGCGGTCACCGCTCTCCGGTCCACGGGACGCGGGTTCCAGTAGCCGTCCCGCACGACGAGTTCGGCCGCCTGCGAGATCCCCGACTCGGGCATGCCGAGGTCCCGGAGGGCCCTGGGTGCGCCGAGCCGTCCCGCGAGGTCGAACAGGGAGTCGGCGGGGTCGTCTCCCGGCAGTGCCCGCGCGATGCGGGCCATTGCTTCGCCGGCGGCCGGGGCGTTGTAGGCGACGACGTGGGGCAGGACGACGGTGTGCGTCTCGGCGTGCGGCAGTCCGAAGGTGCCGCCCAGCACATGGCACACCTTGTGGTGCAGGGCCATCCCCACCGTGCCCAGGCAGGTGCCGGCCAGCCAGGCGCCGTACAGCGCGTCGGCCCGTGCCTCCGCGTCGTCCGGGCGTCGCGCGATCAGGGGCAGGGAGCGGGCGAGGGCGTCGAGTGCCTCACCGGCCATCAGGAAGGCGACCGGGTCCTCGTCCTGTGCGTAGAGGGACTCCACGGCGTGGGCCATGGCGTTGATTCCGCTGACCACCGAGACCGGAGCCGGAAGCGTATGCGTCAGCTCGACGTCGTACACGACCGTCCTGGGCCGTACTTCCGGCAGCCGCCTGGTGGTCTTCCTGCGGCCCTCGGTCTCTCCGAGGATGGGTGTCATCTCCGACCCGGCGTAGGTGGTGGGCAGCGCCAGCAGCGGAAGACCGGTCCGGGCGGTGATCGCCTTGCCCAGGCCGACGGTCGACCCGCCGCCGACGGCGAGCACCGCGTCGGCCGCCACGGACCGGGCGTACGCGACCGCCTTCTCGGTGACCTCGACGGGGGTGTGCGGGGCGGCCTCGGTGAAGGTTCCCGCGGCTGCCGCGCCCAGCAGATCCCGTATCCGGGCCGCCTGCTCGACCTGGTCGGGCGTGCACAGTACGAGCACCCGACGGCATCCGAGGGCATCGGCCTCTTCGGGAACACGGCTGCGGGTTCCGCTGCCGAATACCACCTTGGTGATCTGGCCCCGGTGCACGAATGTCTTCATGATGATTTCCTCGGTCCTGCCGCGCCATTTCCTGGGTGGAAGGAAGCGTCGTCATGGAATTGAGGTGCGTCAACGGAATCCATGGAAGATGACCGACCGCCCCGCGGGAATACCCTGTTCGCGTGACCCGCACAGCCCCAACGCCCCCTGCAGCACGTGCGATATCACTCATCTGCGGTATGGCCGGACCGGGTCGGCGCGCCCGACTGTGGGTGCAGGTGCGGACCCGCGATTCGTAATGCTCGAAGGGTGTCGCCGAGCCCGAGCGAATTCCCGTTCATTGCCCGACGAAAACCCCCGGTGGATCCGCATTGTCGAGAGGCAGCGTGAAAAGCGATCGATGAGGTGGTGGCCTGCACCGGCGTCCGCCGGCGCGTCGCCCTGGTCCTCGAACGCTGACACCCCTGCGCGTCGCCGCCCCGGCCCAGCCGAGCGGAGGGCGAGCCTTGACAGCACAGGCAAGGGTACCCAGGATGGGAAACCATGGAAACTAACCCAGTTTCGAAAGTTTCCGAGGGTGACGAGCGGCGTGCCGAGGCGATCGTGGAGGCCGCCGGCCGGTTGTTCTTCGCGCCGGGCCTCGCGCCCGTGAGCATGGACGCCCTCGCTCGTGAGCTCGGCATGAGCAAGAAGACGATCTACCGCCACTTCCCTGACAAGCGCAGCCTGCTGGCCGCGGTGCTGGACCGGCAGTTCGCGGCGGTGGAGGACACGCTGGTGGCGGCGGCCGAGGGCGCGGAAGGGCAGCCGTTCGACGTACGGGTCCAGCGGTTCCTGGTCGCCGCGGGCACCGAGCTCGGGCGGATCGGCGCGGCTCAGCTCGCCACCGGACGCGGCGGCGACCCGATGCTGCGCCAGTACGTGGAACAACGTGTCGACGCGGTGATCTACCGACGCATCGACGAGCTGTTCCGGTACGGGCACCGGGAGGGGCTGCTGACCGCGCCTCCCGAACTGCTCTGCGAGATCACCCGCGGCGCGCTGGAACGCCTGTTCACCTCCCGGCTGCCGCAGGAACTGGAGTGGACCGCGGCGGACCTGCTGCGGGCCACCGTCGACACCGTGCTCCACGGGGCGATCCGCCCCACCGGCACCGGTACCGACGCCGAACGACTCGGAGCGGCCATTCCGGCTGCCCGTGACGACGACAAGGAGGTGAGCCCATGACCGCGACAACCGGCAGGGTGGCCCTGGTGACGGGCGCCAGCAGCGGAATCGGCGCGGCCACCGCCCGCGTGCTCGCCGAGCGGGGCATGCGCGTGGTGCTCAACTACCTCAGCAACACCAGGGCGGCCGAGGAGATCGTGGCCGACATCGAGGCGGCCGGCGGCCGGGCCATGGCCGTACAGGCCGATGTACGCGAGGTGCCGGCCGTCGAGGACATGGTCGAGCGGGTACGGTCGGCCTGGGGCGGCGTGGACGTGCTGGTGCACAACGCGCTCATCCCCTATGCCGTCAAGTCGTTCCACGACATCACGTGGGACGAGCTGGGCGGCAAGCTCGACGCCGAGATGCACGCGGCCTTCGCGGTCACCAAGGCGGTGCTGCCCACGATGACCGCGCAGGGCTGGGGACGCATCGTCTATCTCGGTACCGGCCTCAGCCGCCGGCCCCGGGAGGGCATGATCGCGCTGGGGACGTCCAAGGCCGCGCTGGAGCAGTTCGCCAGGTACCTCGCCCAGGAACTGGGCCCGCAGGGCATCACGGTCAACATCGTCTCGCCCGGACCGGTCGAGTCCCGTATCGCCGCCGACGTGTTCGACGACGCGACGAAGCAGCGGCAGGTGGCCGCCACTCCCCTGGGCCGCCTGGCACACCCGGCCGACGTCGCCCAGGCGGTCGCCTTCTACGTCGGCGAGGACAACGCCTTCATGACCGGCACCACCGCCGCGGTCAACGGCGGAATGGCCATGTACTGAATCCGCCCCGCCGTCCCCCGCACGCGGGACCGCGCCGTCACGGTCCGGTCGACCGCCGGACGGCATCCGACACACCGTCACCAGAGCACCGGGCACCGGGCACCGGGCACCGGGCACCGGGCAGCACGGCGCCTGTGACCGTCACGGAACGCGCGCCTGCGACACGATCAAGGAAGCAGCGTATTCATGCACACGATCGATCTTGCCTACGTCGGCCGGGGCCTGCACGAGGAACTGGCCGCCTACATCGCCGACCAGGAGGACTACTACGCCGACGAGGGCGTCCATGTCGCGCTGCGCGACGGCTGCACCTGGGACGAGGAGCGGCTGCGCCGCGGCGCCACCATCGGGCTCGGCCGGGCCCTGCTGTCCCGGCTGACCGACGGCACCCCGTGGGTCGGGCTCAATGTCAACACCCACCGTCCGCTGTTCTGGTTCCTCGCCCGTCCCGAACTGACCTCGATGGCCGACCTGGCCGGGCGGCGGCTGGCGGTGCACGCCCCGCACACCGCTCCCGGGTGCTTCACCAGGATCGTGCTGCGCAAGGCCGGTCTCGACCCGGACCGTGACATCCGGACGATCGTCCGGGCGCCCGGCGACTACGGCATGGACCTGCGCCGGCTGCGGGACGGCGGGATCGACGCGGCGCTGGTCGGCAGCACCATGGCGCCGGAGGCGGTGGCCGCCGAGTACGGCTGGCGGGTGCCGGCCTGGATGGGCGACCACTTCCGGATCCCCACCGTGGGCCTGGCCGTCGACACCACCTACACCGACCCGGACGACCCGGCGGTGCAGGCCGTCCTGCGCGCACACCGACGGGCCCTGAAGGTGATCCACGAGGACCCCGACACCACCGTGCGGCACATGCAGACGTTCCTCGGCGGACACACCCCGGACGAGGTCCGAGCGCACTACGACACCTTCATCGCACCGCACTTCACCACCGACGGCCAGGCCGACCTCGCGATCGGCGACGCCGCGATCGCCGCGGTCGCCGCCGAACTCGGCGTGCCCGCCACCTTCACCGCGGCCGAGTTCTACCGCACCGCCCCCTAGAGCCGCACCCCGTGTCGCGTGCGTCCATCGGGTGTCACCGGGGACGGGGTGTCACCGGGGACGGCAGGGCGTCATTTCCCCGACCCCGGGAATGAACGCGGTGGCAGCATTTCAGAAGAGCGCCGTCGTTTCGATCCCATGTCCTGATGTGCGGGCGTCGTGGCACATCAACCCCTCCGACTTGGCTGCCCTTTCCGCCTACCGTGATGGTGTGACGCGCCGGAAGGATATTCTGCCGAATCGGGCGCGTCTGCCATTGGCCGTATGCGAAGAGGAAAGAAGGCGATCCGCGTCGTGGCATTGCGATCCCGCGCCGGACAGCCGGCGTCGAATGGGCTGGAATTCGGCCTCAACGAATGGGTTGTCGACGAACAGTACGAGCGGTATCTGCGGGACCCGGACTCCGTCGACCGGGCGTGGCGGGATCACTTCGCCCTCCCCGGCCCCGCGACGGACGGACGGGCACCGGAGAACACGGTCTCCGAGAGCGGCCGTGCGGAGGAGACAGCCGTCAAGGCCGTCCGCGTCGCGGCACTGATCCACGCGTACCGCGTACGCGGACACCTGATGGCCGATACGAACCCGCTCACGAACCAGCAGGGGGTCACTCCCCCGGAGCTCGGCCTGAAGACGTTCGGACTCGGTGAGGAGGACCTGGACCGGACGTTCGTCGTGGACGACTTCGCCGGGCGGGACACGATGACGCTGCGTGACGTGCTGGACGTACTACGGGAGTCCTACTGCCGGACCGTCGGCGTCCAGTACATGCACATCCAGAGCTCCGAGGAACGCTGTTGGGTCCAGCGCCGGATCGAATCGCCGCAGCGGCCGCCGGACCGCGCCGAACAGTTGCAGATCCTCTACCGGCTGGGCGCGGCCGAGGCCTTCGAGAGGTTTCTGCACACCAAATACGTGGGCCAGAAGAGGTATTCGCTCGAAGGCGGCGAGTCGGCGATCGTCCTGCTGGACGCCCTGCTGCACCGCGCCATCGCTCACGGCGTGCGAGAAGCCGTCATCGGCATGGCGCACCGCGGCCGGCTCAATGTGCTGGCCAACATCGTCGGAAAGTCCTACCGGGAGATCTTCCACGAGTTCGAGGATGCCGTGGACATCCGCTCGGTCCAGGGTTCCGGTGACGTGAAATACCACCTCGGGGCGGAGGGGACCTATCGCGCCCTCGACGGCGGCACGGTCGGCGTCTCCGTCGTGGCGAACCCCTCGCACCTGGAGGTCGTGGGCCCGGTGGCCCAGGGAGTGGTCCGCGCCAGGCAGGAAGTCGCCCCGGACGGCGGCGGCGCCTTCGCGGTCCTCCCCGTCGCCGTCCACGGAGATGCCGCCTTCGCCGGTCAGGGCGTGGTCGGCGAGACGCTGAACATGTCGCTGCTGCCCGGCTATCACACCGGCGGGACGGTTCACGTCGTCATCAACAACCAGCTCGGTTTCACGACCACACCGGCCCACGGCCGGTCGAGCGCGTACGCCACCGACGTGGCACGGACCGTCGAGGCCCCGATCCTGCACGTGAACGGAGACGATCCCGAGGCCGTCGTGCGAGTCGCCCGGTTCGCCTTCGACTACCGGCAGGCCTTCCACAAGGACGTCGTCATCGATCTGATCTGCTACCGGCGCCACGGCCACAGCGAGGTCGACGACCCGTCCATCACGCAGCCGGAGATGTACGACCGTATCGACGCCAGGCCCTCGGTGCGCAAGCTGTACGCCGACGCCCTGGTCCGCCGGGGAGACATCGGCGCACGGCAGGCGGAAGGTGCCCTGCGGGACTACCGGGAGCGTCTTGAGCATGCCTTCGCCGAGACCCACCCGGTGCCGGCACCCGGCCGCCTGCCGGAGCACGTCGCCGCCGAGGACCGAGGTCACGCGGCCGCCGCTCCGGCCACCGCGATCACGGAGGCGACCGCCCGGCACGTCCTCGCGTCCCAGACCGACCTGCCACGGGGCTTCACCGTGCACCCGCGTGTTCTGCCGCAATTGCACAGACGTGCCACGATGCTGGACGCGGGAACCATCGACTGGGCCACCGCGGAGACCCTCGCCTTCGGCTCCCTGCTGCTGGACGGGGTTCCGGTGCGGCTGGCCGGGCAGGACTCCCGCCGCGGCACGTTCGGGCAGCGGCACGCCGTGCTCACCGACCGGCACACCGGCGTGGAGTACACACCGCTCAACTCGCTCGGCGCGCAGGCCGCGACCTTCACGCCGTACGACTCGATGCTGTCCGAACTGGCCGTGCTGGGCTTCGAGTACGGCTACTCGCTGGCGCGGCCCGAAGCCCTGGTGCTGTGGGAGGCCCAGTTCGGCGACTTCGCCGACGGTGCGCAGACCGTCGTGGACGAGTACATCGCGTCGGCGGAGCAGAAGTGGGGGCAGCGTTCCGGGGTGACCCTGCTGCTGCCGCACGGCCTTGAAGGGCAGGGACCGGACCACTCCTCCGGCAGGATCGAGCGCTTCCTCCAACTGTGCGCGCAGGGGAACATGAGCGTGGCCGTGCCCACCCTGCCCGGCAACTACTTCCATCTGCTCAGGCAGCAGGCGCTCGAGGCCACGCAGCACAGAAGGCCGCTGGTGGTGTTCACCCCGAAGTCGATGCTGCGGTCGAAGGCGGCCGTCTCGACGCCGGCCGAGTTCACCGCGGGCGGGTTCCGCGCGGTCCTGCCGGACGAGACGGCCGACGCCGCCCGGGTCAGGCGTGTGCTGGTGTGTTCGGGCAAGGTCTTCTACGACCTGGACGGCTACCGGCGCGACGCCGGTCTGTCGGACACCGCGATCGTCCGTGTGGAGCGGCTCTACCCGTTCCCGGAGCGGGAACTCGCCGCGGAACTCGCCCGGTTCCCCGCCGACGCGGAGGTGCGGTGGGTGCAGGAGGAGGCGGAGAACCAGGGAGCCTGGCTGTTCGTGAGCTCCCCTCTGCGGCGGCTGGCGGACCGCCCCCTCGGTTGCGTCAGCCGGCCGCCGGCGTCGGCCGCGGCCGTGGGCTCCGCCCGGCGGCATGCCGACGAGCAAGGGGAGCTGGTGGCATCCGCCTTCCGCTGACCACGGCACACGGACCGGATTCCCGCGGCCCCGACGCCCGCTTCGGGGTGGGACACCGGCCCCGCACGGCCGTTGACCAGCGACGGCACGCGGCCGTGTGTCGGGGAAGCCGGGGCGGGCTGCCCGACCAGGTCTTTCGGCGAGTGTGAGGATCCGCACGTCCGCCGGGATTGCGTCGGCCGGGCCCGCACGCAAGAGTGTTCCAACTGCCCAGCCCAGCAATCGAGATGATTCCGTCGGGCGCCGCGCACAGCGGCACCGGCGAAGAGGATGCGATGCGCGTGAGCCCCATGCCGTTGAGGGGACTCGCGGTGGCCTCGGCCACCGCGGTCACCGCTGTCGGAAGCGTCGTCGGTGTTGCCTCGGGCAGCAGCGCACAGAACAACGACGCGCAGGCGGCGGCTGCCACCGACGCCACCCTCCTCGCGGACCTGCCCGCCGACCAGCAGGCACAGGTGCAGACCGCGTCCCTGACCCAGCAGGCCGACGCCGTGGCCGTCCAGGCGGACGTGAGCGCCCGCAAGGACGCCGAGCAGGCCGCCCGGGCCGCAGCGGCCAAGACCGCACAGGCCAAGAAGGCCGCCGCCGACAAGGCCGCCAGGGAGCATGCGGAGGCCAAGGCAGCGGCCGGCGATTCCACCGCCAGCTTCCCGGTGCGGAGTTCGTACACCGTGGCGCAGCTCAAGGCGATGGCCGCGGAGATAGTGGGCAGCAGCCAGTTCCAGTGCTTCAGCAACATCGTGGACCACGAGTCCACGTGGAACTATCTCGCCGTCAACCCCTCCTCCGGCGCCTACGGGCTCGTCCAGGCCCTGCCCGGCTCCAAGATGGCCTCTGTCGCGGCGGACTGGCAGACCAACCCGGCCACCCAGATCAAATGGGGCCTGAACTACATGAACACGGCCTACGGCAGCCCCTGCCAGGCGTGGGCCTTCTGGCAGGTCCACCACGCGTACTGACAGCCCCTGACCCAGCCGGCGCCGGCCGCCGCGCACCCGAGGATGAGGCGAGGGTGGACCCCTTCGCCGCCCGGTCTTCTGCCGCCGCGAAGCGGTCAGGAGTCGGCGATGGTGCTGAGCAGTGCTGCGGCGCGGGCGATCACTGTGCGGTCTTCGGCGCTGAGGGCGCGCAGTTGATCGTCGAGCCAGGCGTTGCGCCGGGCCCGGGCGGCGCCGGCGAGTTCGTCGCCTTCCGCGGTGGTGCTGAAGAGGACTTTGCGGCCGTCGGCCGGGTCGCGGGTGCGTACGGCGTACCCGGCCGAGGTCAGGCGGTTGACGGTCTGGCTCATGGAGGCGGGTGAGACGCGGCCGTGCTCGCTGAGGTCGGTGAGGGTCTGCGGTCCGTGCTTGTGGAGGCGGGTGAGCACCTCCAGGGCCACGTCCCCCAGGCCGCCTTCGGGACGCTCGCTGCGGAATCGGCGGTAGAGGCGTCCGACCGCGGAGCGCACCTGCCCGCCGAGGTCCGTCTCCTCGCCCTCGGCGGGCCGACCTTCGGTTGCATGCTTCCCCATGGATCATTAGTATACCGAAAAATATCTCTCCTTCACCTATTCCAGTGAGAGCCAGATCCTCAGGCAGGAAGAGTCGAGGCCATGCCCGCAAATCCCCTCGGGGTCGCGCTGCGCAACCGGCGCGCCGGCCACCACACTCTCGTCTGGGCCCGCCCCGACCTACAGGTCCCGGAGAGCTTCGCCCTGACCAGCCCCGCCTTCGAAGACGGCTCACCCATACCGGAAAGGCACCGCGGCCGGTTGTTCGGCGCGAACATCTCACCCGCCCTCGCCTGGACACCGCCGCCGGCGGGCACCGTCGAACTCGCGCTCGTCGTGCAGGATCCCGACGTCCCCATGGGGAAGCCGGCCACCCATGCGCTCGCGCTGGGCATCGACCCCTCCCTGGACGGCCTCCCGGAGAACGCTCTCGCCAACCCCAGCCCTGTCGCGGGAATCCGACACGGGAAAGGCCCGCTCGGCCGCCGCGGCTGGGTCGGGCCCATGCCGATCAGATCGCACGGGCCGCACGCCTACGTCTTCCAGCTCTACGCCCTCGACCGGGCCCCCGAACTGCGTGCGGGCTTCGCCCTCGACGAGCTGATCGCCGCCATCGCGGGCCACGCCGTCGGCCGCGCCCGGCTGGACGGAACATACGAGATCAGATAGCGCCCGCGCGATCAGGTCAGGTGCCGGGAGAAGAACGTCAGTGCGCTGTCCGGTTCGAATGCCGGCAGGTCCCCGTGTCTGCCGGGGTTGGCGTGCAGCGTCTTCTCGGTCGAGGCGAAGGCGTCGAACAGCGCCAGGCACTGGTCACGCGGGACGCGCTCGTCGTCCCACTGCACCAGAAACTGCACCGGAACGCTGATCCGTGCGGCATCCGCCCCCGTGGCCAAGGCCCCGCCGAGACCCAACACGGCAGCGCGGACGCGGGGTTCGGCGGCGACGAAGGGAACACCGAGCCCGCATCCCAGCGAGACTCCCCAATAGCCCACCGGGCCATCGCCCACGTGCTCGAGCCGCCGAACCGCGTCCAGAACCGCCCGCCATTCCGGAACGGTCCGGCGGGCCACGAGCGCCTGGAATCTGGCGACCAGCGGCGCGAGTTCTTCGCCGGCCTCCACACGTGCCTGGTTCTCGGTCGCGATCCGGTTGAACTTCTCGTCCAACGGCCGGTCACCATGGCCGGGCACGTCGACCGCCAGCACGGCGAACCCGCACTCGGTCACGAAGCGGCGCGCACGGTCCATGATGTCGGGGGCCTTCTTGTGCTGACCGCCCCCATGTCCCATCACGATGAGCGGACGGGTCCCGGCAGCGCCTTCCGGCGTCCACAGAACACCGGGAACCTCGTCGCGGACGAAAAGCTGTTCGCGGACGCCGTCGGAGGACGTCTCAGAAAGGAAGCGCATGACGTTCAAGCCCTTCGGGATGCCTTCTGCGGGCGCTCCCTAGGCCATGCGAGGGAGAGAGGCCCGACCTGTCACAGTGTCGATCGGTCTCACCTCCCCAGTTCGCAGCAAGCGCACGGCGGCACCGAAGCTATCACGGGGCCCTCAGGCTCTCGACTCGGCTGCCGTGGTGATGCCTGTTTCCGTCAGGGGCGGTTCACGCGGAAGTGGTAGCAGCCGTATTCGACGGCGCGGACGTGTACCTGCGCGGTGTCGGGGTCGGCGAAGGCCTCGGCCAGCGCCTGCTCGAAAGCCGCGCGGGGATCCTCGGGAATCTCCAGCATGCGACCGCCCGCGATGTGGCCTCGGCGGTCATAGCGGCGCAGGACGCGCAGGGCGCCGGGGCGCGCCCACGGGTAGCCGGCGTCCTCGTCGGCCGGGCCGCCGCAGTCCTCGGCGTGGATGAAGACCGGCCCCTGTTCGTCGTACGCCCCGGGGTCGGCGTCCGTCTCCGCCGCCCACCGGCGCAGCGGGGCGTAGCAGACCAGGGCGATCCGCTCTCCCCTGGTACTGGACCGCAGGCAGCAGCGCAGAGGCGCGTCGCCTTCGTCGTCCGTGTACGGGCGTGGCGGGTTCCCGGCGTCGTCACGAACACGCAGTTCCTCGAGGGCTTCGGACGGGATGGGAAGAGGAAGGAAGGCAGGAGTCATGGGTTCAGCCTGACGCGGGCCGAGCGGGGACGCTGGCGGGATCCGGACGCCGTCTTTCAGGCCGGAGGAGCGTCCGCCGAAGAGGCCCGGAAGTCCCGTTCGGCCGGTAGCGGTCATGGCGTGGCGGGTTCGCGTCCCGTCCCTTCCCGCCGGCGGCAGGCGTGGGGGCGCACCGGGAGTGAACCGGTGGGTGCTCTGGGGCTCGTGAGATGTGCGACGGCGCACTCTTCGAAGCAATCGCGCCACCTCGCGCTCCGTTAATGCTTCCTCACTCCTGGGCAGATATGCCACGGTCAGCTCCGCGCACCGCGGACCACCCCCGCCGACTCCGGCCGCACCCCTGGCGGACCAGGCCCGCGCCGGAGACCATGGCGCCCGACTCACACGATCGCGACGTACGAGACGTCGTCCCGGACGACCGGCGCCATCAGCTCCGCCCGATCTTCGAGCCGCACGGCGTGCGGTCACCCGAACCGCTCTCCCCGCTCGCGGTCCGCCATACGCGGGGCGGAATCCCCTACGAGGAGTTGCCGAAATGTCCCATGATTCACCCGAGTTACCCTCGGACCGGCACCCGTACGACCGCTCCCCCGACGACCGCTCCCCGTACGACCGCTCCCCGCACAACCGCTCCCCCGACGACCGTTCTCCGCACGACCTCTCCGCGCAGGACCGACCGCCGTACGACCGCTCGCCGTACGACCGTCCCTCCCCCACCTGGTCCACCGGGCCGGTGGAGCTGTCCGGCGTCCGTCCCCCGGACCCGCACTCCGGCCCCCACCGCACCCTGCGCCTGCTGCGGCGCGCCTACCGCTGGCAACGGCGCGTGGCGACCGTCACCGCGCTCGGCTACTTCGCCGCCTTCCTCACCCTGACCGTCAAGGCGCCCTCCCTGATGGCCCGGCCGGGCCCGGGCGGCCTGCCCACCGGGCTGGTCCTGGCCCTCGTCCAGATCCCCGTCACCTGGCTCGCGGTCCTCCTCTACGAAGCCGCCGCGCACCGCTTCGTGGATCCCCTGGCGCGCCACGCCCGCCGCCAGACCCACGTGGCCGTCGCGGACCGGGAGCAGGGGCCATGACCGAGTTCAGCGGCTCCGCCCAGTCCTGGTCCCTCGTCGCGTTCTGCACGGTCGTCGCCCTCACCCTGCTGCTGTGCGTGCTCACCGGCCCGGAGGCGGACGACCTCGCCGAGTTCTACACCGGTTACCGGTCCCTCTCCCCGATACGCAACGGGCTGGCCGTCGCCGGTGACTACATCTCCGCCGCCACCGTCCTCACCGTCGGCGGGATCATCGCCCTGTGCGGCTACGACGGAATCGTCCTGGCCCTGAGCGCCCTGCTGTCCCTGTTGTTGCTGATGTTCCTGCTGGCCGAACCCCTCCACAACACCGGCCGCTACACCATGGGCGACGCGCTGGCCCGCCGTCACCCCGCGCGGTCCGTGCGCGTCACGGCGTGTCTGGTCACCCTGGCCGCGCTCGTCCCGATGATGGTCGTACAGCTGGCTGGGGTCGGTGAACTCCTGGCGTACGTCCTCGGGTTCACCGATCCCGGCATGAAGAACGGCTGTGTGGCCGGGGCCGGCGTCCTCATGATCACTTATGCGGCGCTGGGCGGGATGCCCGGCACCGCGCTCGTCCAGATCATCAAGACCGTGGTCCTGCTCGGCTCCGGGCTGGTCGTGAGCGTCCTGATCCTGCGCACGTTCGGCTGGCAGCCCCAGGCGCTGTTCCACGCGGCGGCCGGGGGGAGCGGAGCGGGGCCCGCCTATCTCAGATGGGGTCTGCAGTACTCCAGCAGCCCGCATCCCGCCCTGGACATGGCCAGCACCCAGTGCGCGATCGTGCTCGGCGGTGCCAGCCTGCCGCATGTCACCATGCGGATGTACACCGCGGGCACCCCGCGTCAGGTGCGCCGTGCGATGTCCTGGGCGGTCTCCTCGGTGACCCTGTTCGTCCTGATGCTCACGGTGATCTGCACGGGTGCGGCCGCACTCGTCGGTCACGACCGCATCGCCGCCGCCGACGCGCACGGCACCACCGCCTATCTCCTGGGCGCCCGCGCCGCGTTCGGAACCAGTCTGTCCCGGCCGGAGAGCCTCCTCTTCGCCACCGTCACCACCGCCGTCTTCCTCACCCTCCTCGCCTCCGTCGCCAGCATGACGCTCGCCTGCGCCAACACCCTCGCCCACGACCTGACCGCGTCCCGCGCCCATCCGCCGGCTCCAGCCCGGGAACTGGCCCTCGCCCGGTTCAGCGCCCTGGTCGTGGGCATCCCCACCATCCTCCTGGCCGTCCTCGCCCAGCACCGCAGCCTTCAGCCGCTGGCCACCGTCTCCTTCACCCTCGGTGCCTCGGCCATCGCCCCCGCGCTCCTCTACACCCTCTTCTGGCGCCGCTTCACGCGCACCGCGCTCCTGGCCACCCTCATCGTCGGCTCCCTGAGCGTCCTGGCCCTGGCCCCCGGCACCACCCTGGTCTCGGGGACACCGCTGTCCGCCTTCCCCGAGGCCGACTTCGCCTGGTTCCCCTACAACACGACCGCCCTCGTCTCCGTACCCGCGGGCTTCCTGGCCGGCTGGCTCACCACCGTCCTGTCCGGGCGGCGGGCCACCGCCCGCGAACGCAGCCGCTACGAGTCCCACGAGCACCACCTCCTCACAGGGCCGCCGCCACGCCACTCGCCCCGGTAGTGCCGGACACGGCGGGAAGGGGCGCCCCCCGCCGGGGACGCCCCTTCCCTTCACCGCCCTTCGGAACCTACTCGACGTTGATCTTGAAGGTGCTGGTCGTGTTCTTGATGTCCTGGGCGTTGCCGCTCATCCGCAGGTTGCGGAAGGTGGCCTCGCCGACCGCCGGGCCCTGGCCGGGCTCGGGCAGTTCGTTGGCCCAGATGCCGAAGCCGGACTTGGCGTCGAACGCGTCCCCGCTCTTCTTGGAGTTGGTGATGGAGATGTCGGTGAAGATGGTGTCCTTCACCGGGAACTGCGGCTGGCCGCCGACGTAGTTGGTCTGGAACATCACGCCTCCGTAGGTGGAGTCGTCGATGTCGACGTCGTTGACCCTGATGCCCTGGAAGACCTTCGAGGCGGAGAACGCCCAGATGGCGGGGAAGACCTGGGAGCCCCAGAAGTGGCCGCCCGTCCGGTCCAGCGAGACGTTCTCGATCGTCGTGGGTTCGGTGCCGAAGCCGTTCATCGGGTAGCCGAAGTCCAGCGAGGAGATCGTGATGCCGGAGTAGACGAGGGTGTCGGCGACCCGGATGTTGCGGAAGGTGTTGTTGTAGCCGCCGTAGACCGCGATGCCCGCCGCGCGCCAGGTGAGGGTGGACGTCAGGTTCTCGTAGAGGTTGTTCTTCTCGTCGGCGCCGCCGGCGTCGATGGCGGAGAAGAGCGCGAAGCTGTCGTCACCCGTGGCGCGGGCGTCGTTGTTGACGACGTGGTTGTCCGTGGAGCCGTTCGTCATGTTGATGCCGTCGGCGAACGTGTCACGGATACGGGAGTTCTCGATGGTCATGTTGTCGGTGTTGGCGCCCCAGTAGAGGCACACCATGTGCTCGGCCCAGATGTTGTCGATGGTGATGTTCGAGACGTTGGAGAAGTCGAACACCTTGCCCGGGCCGTCGATCCGGGACGTGTAGTTGCCGAAGTAGGCGAAGCCGGAGAAGGTCGAGCCGTTCGCGGTGGCCTCGGCCCGGAAGCCCACGTCCGTGTTCTCCTGCGAGGAGGGCGCACGGAAGCGGGTGAACCACGGCCCGGCCCCGACGACCTTGACGGCCTTGCCGTAGACCTGGAACTTGCTGGAGGTCTCGTAGTCACCGGCGGGCAGGTAGACGCCGACGAGCTTGCCCGTGGTGTCCATGCGCACCTTGTCGAGCGCGTTCTGCACGTCCTGCTGGGTGAAGCCGGCCGGGACCGTGTAGGCGGCCGGGTCCGGGTTCGGGATCTCCGTCGCCTGTTCGAGGTTGATGAAGTCGACGGCGTAGGTGGAGGTGTTGGCCGCGTCCTTCTGGAGGCGGATCTTGGAGCCGGCCGGCACGGTCTTGCCGAGCAGCAGGTTGGCCTCGTCGTAGATGTGGCGCTGGGCACCGGAGCCGGGCGAGTTGCCGGGCGCGGTCTCGCTGCCGTAGAGCCAGGCGTACTTCGAGGTGAGGTCGATGGCCTTGAGGAACTGGCCGTCGACGTAGACGTTCAGGGTGGTGTTGGTGCCGTCCGGGATCGAGAAGCGGGTGACCAGGGTGTTGGTCGCCGCGCGGGTGGTCCACTCGACGTACTGGCCGGTGCTGTTGAGCGTCACCGCCTTGCGGCCGCTCGCCTCGCCCGCGATGTCGCCGATGGTCCGGTTGGGACCTACGACCTGGGCGCCGCCGCCGACCGTGCCGTCCTCGGCCTCGTACATGTCGTACGGCATGTCCGCGCCGCGGCCGACGAACAGCGGCTGCGTGGTGGTGTTGTTGGTGCGCTTGACCGGCAGTTCGTTGGTGTCGTCGGCGATGACCGTCTTGACGGTGTACTTGCCGTTGACGGCCGTCCACGACCCGAGCGAGATCGGCGCGGTGGTCTGACCGGACGCGATCGCGCCGTTGTAGGAGCCGCTGAGCGTCTTGACGGTCGCGCCGTTGGCGTCCTGGATCGTCAGGGTGACGCCGTGGGCGCCGGCGGCCGAGGCCACCGTGCCCTGGTTCTTGATGGCGACGGTGAAGGCGACCGCGTCGCCCGCCGAGGCGCTGGACGGTGTCCAGGCGACCGGTGCGGCGACCAGGTCGGAACTGGAGACCGGCTTGACGACCAGGGTGTCGGAGCGGGTGAAGACGTTGTTCGCCTCGTTCTGCTCGATGACCTTGTTCGACGGGTCCACCTCGGCGCCGACCGGGTAACTGCCCGCGTCCCGGCTGCCGATGCTCGCGGTGACCGTCGTCGACGCGCCGGCCGCGAGGGCGGGCACGTCGGCCGTGGCGACCTTGGTGCCGCCGAGCGTGAAGTTCAGGTCGGTGGCCTTGGAGGCCTTGCTGCCGCTGTTGGTGACGGTCGCCGTCAGGCTGATGGCGTCCGACTCGACCGGCGCGGCGGGCGAGTTGGTGATCCCGGTGACCTTGAGGTCAGGGTTGGCGGCCGGGGTGCCGATCACCTGCACCTCGGCGACCTGCGCGCCCGGGGCACCGGTGTTGGAGGCGAACTTGAGCTGGATGTCGGCGGCGGCGCCGGAGACCGGGATGGTCACCGTGTTGCCGGTCGCCGGGTTGAACGTGTAGTCCTTCGCCGCGGCGAGGCTGGTGAAGGCCGTGGCGTCCTGGTCGCGGCCGAGCACCTGGATGTTCTGGGTGCGGGTGGACCAGGCGGGGTCCGGGTTGAGCTTGACGACGACCTGGCCGAGGTCGGCGTTGGCACCCAGCTTGGTGGTGAGGGTGGCCGGGTAGGCGCCGCCCGCGCTCTCCCAATAGGTGCCGATCTGACCGTCGTTGGCGTTGGCCGCGACGTAGGTGAAGGTGTACGAGGAGGCGTCGATGGGCTTGCCCTGGGCGAGGTCGGAGCCGGAGCCGTTACCGGCCCGGGTGACGCTGTTGCTGGCCACCGACACGTTCCCGGCGGCGTCCTTCGCCTTCACGTAGTAGGTGACCGTGGCCGTCGCCGACGGGGTGTCGGTGTACGTCGTGACGTCACCCGCCACGGACTTGACGAGCTGGTCGTTGGCGTAGACGTCGTAGCCGGTGACCTGGACGTTGTCGCTGGACGCCTGCCAGGTGAGCTTCACGTCGCTGCCGGACTGGGTGTAGGCGAGGTTGCCGGGCGCCGTGGGGGCCTGGGTGTCGCCGCTCGCCCCCTTGCGGGTGACGCTGTTGCTGTTGGCGGAGACGTTGCCCGCCGCGTCCTTGGCCCGCACGAAGTAGGTGATGTCGCTGCCGGCCGGCTGGGTGTCGGTGTAGGTCAGGACGTTCCCGGCGACGCTCGCCCGCAGCTGGCCGTTGGCGTAGACGTCGTAGCCGGTGACGGCCGTGTCGTCGGTGGCCGCGTTCCAGGTCAGCTTGATCTGGCCGGTGGCGGGCTCGGTGTAGCTCAGGTTGGACGGCGCGGTGGGCGCCTGGGTGTCGCCGGTGGCCGGTCCGTACACCTCCAGCTCGGACGCCTGCCCGGCGGGCCAGCCGCTGTTGGCGGTGAACAGCGCGCGCACGTACCGCGTGGTGGTCGCGTCGAACGTGATGGTCGCCGACTGGTCGTTGGAGCTGTCGAAGGTGTACGCCTTCGAGGCCGTCAGGTCGGTGAAGTTCTGGTTGTCGGTCGAGCCCTGGATCTTGAGCGTCTGGCTGCGGCTCGGCCAGCCGCTGGGCAGCCGCAGCGTCACCTGGTTCACCTTGACCGACGAGCCGAGGTCCACCTGGAGCCACTGCGGGAAGGCGTTGTTCGTGCTCTCCCAGTAGGTGTTGCGGTTGCCGTCACCGGCGTTGGCCGCGCCGTAGACGTCGGCGTGGCCGCTCTCGCTGAAGGGCTTGCCCTGGGCGAGGTTGGGGGTGGAGGCGGCGGCGGTGAGGACCTGCATCTCGGCGAGCTGCGCGGTGGCGGCGACCGAGTTGGCGCTGAAGTCGGCCCGTACGTACCGGGCGAGGGTGGCGGGGAAGGAGACCTTCACCGTGTTGCCGTTGCCGGGGCTGAAGACGTACTGCGCCGACGACTTGAGGGTGGCGAAGCTCTTGCCGTCGGCGCTGCCCTGAAGTGCCAGCGTCTGCTTGCGGGGCTGCCACTGCTCGGGCAGCCGCAGCACGACCTGGCGGACGCGCTCGGTCCGTCCGAGGTCGGTCTGGACCCACTGGGCGGACTTCTTTCCGGCCTGCCAGTAGGTGTCGGTGTCGCCGTCGGTGATGTTGGCGGCCGCGTGTGCGGCGCGGGCGCTGCCCGCCTGGGTCCTGGCGTCCGCGGCGGCGTTGGGCCCGCCGGCCGCGTGCGCGCCGACGGCGGGCAGGCCCAGAACCATCACGGCGGAGGCGAGCACAGCGGTCGCTGCGCGCCGTCTCCAGGATCTCGGCTTGTGTCGAGTCATGCGAGGTCGCTTTCTGCGGAGGCTCGCACGCCGGAGGGGCGGGCGAGGGCGGCTCGTTCCTGGCGGAGTGGGGCAGAAAGGTGCGGGGCTGAACGGGGTCGCTGCGGTCTTTCCGCGGTTTCTTTGCCGTCTCTCTGCGGTCTCTCTGTGGAGCGATGACACGGTGATACGGTGCGCAGAATATTGCGTTGTTTCATCGAAATATTGCAGAGAGCCGCGAGTCGGTCCACAGGCAGGACGGCACAAGTTTCACCAGAAACGCTCATGACACTGCGGCACAGGCAGCCCAAAGCCAGCCAAAAAGCAAGCAGTCAGGCGCACTTCACGGGACCTGACACCCCGGGCCGTCACTCGGATGCGCGCTGAGCGCTTGCGTCACCGGACCGCAAGTGAACGCAAAGAGCGCAAGAATTTGCGCGCTCATGCGTCGCGCAGCTTACAACCCAGGTCCGGGTTCGGCGGTGTGCGGCGAGTGTGCCGGTGAGAACTCCGACGACGCCGGCCCGGCCCGGACCCCCGCAGGAGCAGTGTCGGCTCTTTCGGACTGTGCACAGAGCGCGGTCCGAGCCGACTACGGGCGGTCGGCGTCGCGGGCTGCTCGGGTGGCCGCTCGGGCGAAGAGGCTCCACCGCCCCCCTGCTCGCCGAGACGCCTGGCGAGTTGTCGACTTCGCAGGTCAACAGCCCAGTCCTGACGTGCCCTTGGCGGCCCGCCGCACCCAGGGAAATCTCAGAATGCCGCCTGTTCCCCGGGCGGCGGCCACCCTTCGTTCACGTGTCCGTCGCCGCGGACCGGCTTGCTGTGGGGCGAAGTTATATAGACAACTTTGCTCACCCGGGCGTCGTCGCGACGGCGTCCGGGGCGGAGAGGACCCAACACCGTGCAACCCCTCTCACAGGTCGCCGCGGCCGGCAGCAGCATCAGCATCGGCTTCCCGACGTCCCCGCACCGCGGCGACAGACTGACCTTCGACTGGGCCACCGACGCACCCGACCCGAAGAACTGGATCGGCGTGTACGACGGTGACCGGCAGCCCGGCAGCGGCGGTGGCTCGCTCGTCTGGGCCTACGTCCCCGGCACCTCCGGGCAGACCACGCTCGACACCTCGGGGCTCAGCGCCGGGCCGTACACCGCCTACCTGCTGGCCAAGGACGGCTACGGCATCCTCGCCGAGACGGAGCCGTTCACCTTCGCGGTCCGCCCCGTGATTCCCCGTCCGCACGCGGTCGTGGACGCCGTGACCACCGCCGCGCAGACCGCGGGCACGTCCTTCTCGGTGTCCCTGGGCGGCCTGTGGACCAGGCCGGAGGGCAATGCCCCGGGCAGTCCGTCCTTCCGGCGGGTGTCCGGCGACGCGTGGCTGTCGGTGGCGGCGGACGGCACCGTCAGCGGCAGGGCCCCGGCTCTCGGGCAGCGCACGCCCGGCCGCGTGGTGGTCTCCGTCACCGACAGCGCCGTGGGCAGCGACACCGTGACCGTCCAGGTGCCGGTACGCGGCTCCCGGGACCGGCTCCGGCTCAAGATCGCCACACTGAACCTCTGGGACGGCGGCAGTCACGTCGACGGGTTCCTGGAGAAGCAGTTGCGGCTGGTGCTCACCCAGGGCCTGGACGTCGTGGCGCTGCAGGAGTGCGGTGCCCAGGGGGCCGCCGGCCTCGCCGCGGCGCTCGGCTGGCACGCGTGGCAGGCCGGTGGCCTCGGCATCGTCAGCCGTTATCCGCTCACCGATGTCGTCGCCCCGACCGCCGCGCTGCCGGCCGCCGCGGTGACGCTGCGCCTGCCCGGCGACCGCGCGGTGCGCGTGTGGGCGGCCCAGCTGGACGAGGCGGACTACGGCCCCTACGCGCTGCTGGCGGGCCGGACCGCCGCGCAGGTCGAGGCGTCGGAGAAGGAGACGGTTCGCTACACGCAGGCCAAGGCACTGGTGGCCGCGATGCGACCGGACCTGGCGTCCCGCACGCCCGTCGTCCTGGCGGCCGGCCTCGCCTCGCCCTCGCACCACGACTGGACGGACCGGACCGCGTCCGCCCACCAAGGTGCCGGCCAGGTGCGCTGGCCGGTCACCGAGGTCCTGGAGCAGGCCGGTCTCGTCGACGCCTTCCGCGAGGTCCACTCGAACCCGGCGAAGGCCCCCGGCACCACCTGGTCCCCCGTCAGGCCGCAGCACGAGGGCGGCGGTACGGAACCGCAGGACCGCATCGACCAGATCCAGTACGCGGGACGGCTGCGGGTGCTGGAGGCCCACAGCCTGGTCACCGGCTGGCCGCGGCCGGTGCCGGACACGGCCGCCAACGGCTGGCCCTCCGACCACGCGGCCGCCGTCGTCACCTTCTCCCTGTCCCGCCGCGGCTGACCCGAACGACCCGAAGGACTTCATCCCATGACCGAGATCAGCCGCCGCACCTTCATCGGCACCACCGCCGTCACGGCCGCCGTCGCCGCCGGACTTCCCGGCACCGCGGAGGCGGCGGGGCGCGACACGCGCGGCAGCATCGCCGACGTCAGACACGTGGTGATCCTGATGCAGGAGAACCGCAGCTTCGACCACTACTTCGGCACCCTGAACGGCGTCCGGGGCTTCGGCGACCGGCAGGCCAGCGTCCTGGCCAACGGCGACTCCGTGTTCCGCCAGCCCGACAGAGGCCGGAAGGAGGGTTATCTGCTGCCCTTCCGCATGGACACCACCAAGTACAACGCGCAGAACGCCGGGGGCCTCCCGCACGACTGGGACACCGGGCACACCGCCGTCGACGGCGGCGCCATGGACAAGTGGGTGGCCGCCAAGGGCGAGCGGACCATGGGCTACTTCACCCGCGACGACATCCCTTACCAGTACGCGCTGGCCGACGCCTTCACCCTCTGCGACGCCTACCACTGCTCGCTGAACGGCCCCACCGACCCCAACCGCCTCTACCTGTGGACCGGCACCGCGGGTCCCGGCGTCGACGGCACCACGGGCCCGTGGACCGACAACACCCCGGTCACCGGCAACCCGGTGGCGGACTGGACGACGTACGCCGAACGCCTGGAGCAGGCGGGTGTCAGCTGGCGCGTCTACCACAACCCCGACGGCACCGACGACCGGTACGGCGACTACGACGACAACGCGCTGTCGTACTTCAGGCAGTTCCACGCGTTCCCCAAGGACGACCCGCGCTACGTCAACGCCATGACGAAGTTCGACCTCACGGCGTTCGACCGGCACTGCAAGGACGGCACGCTGCCCACCGTGTCCTGGCTGGTCGCGCCGTACCTGTTCTGCGAGCACCCGGCGGCCAGCCCCGACTACGGCGCCCACTGGGTGAACACCGCGCTGCAGTCGCTGTTCGCCAACCCCGAGGTGTGGAAGCACACCGTCTTCCTGCTCATGTACGACGAGAACGACGGGTACTTCGACCACGTCGTCCCGCCGTCGCCCGAGCCCGGTACCAAGGACGAGTTCGCGGACGGCAAGCCGATCGGGCTGGGCAGCCGGGTGCCGCTGTGGGCGGTCTCGCCGTGGTCGCGCGGCGGCTGGGTCAACTCGCAGGTCTTCGACCACACGTCGGTGCTGCGGTTCCTGGAGCAGGTCACCGGGGTGCGGGAGCCCAACATCTCCGACTGGCGGCGCACCGTCTGCGGTGACCTCACCAGCTGCTTCGACTTCACCCGGCCCGACTACAGCATCCCGAAGCTGCCGGACACGGTCGCGCTGATGGCGAAGGCCGACGCGGGCACCGCGCTGCCGGCGGTGAAGATACCCGACCAGCAGTCCATGCCCGTGCAGGAACCGGGACGGCGTCCGCACCGCCCGCTGCCGTACCGCCCGTGGGCCGAGATCACCGTCGACCGCACCACCGGCAAGGTCACCTGCACCCTCACCAACGACGGCGCCGTCGGCTACCACTTCACCGTGCTGCCGAACATCGAACTGCCCTTCACCGGCGTGCCGTTCACGGTCCCGCCGCGCTCCTCCCGCAGCTACGTGTGGGACGCCGCCGCGACCGACGGCCGCTACGACTTCTCGGTGCACGGCGCCGACGGGTTCGTCCGCCGCTTGGCCGGGACGGTCGTGCGCTACGGCCAGGACGACGTGGCGGTGCCGTCCGTGACAGCGGCGCTGACGCACACCGCACGCGCCCAGGACGCCAGGATCGAGCTGGAGCTGCGCAACGACGGCGGCACCGAGGCGGCCTTCACCGTCACCCCGAACGACTTCGCCGGCAAGGAGCAGACCGTGTGGGTCAAGGCGGGCGGCCACTCCCGGCTGACCTGGCGCACCGACGAAGGCCGGTACGACATCATCGTCACCGCGGGCACCGGGGCCCGGTTCGCCCGGCGCTACGCGGGGACCGTGCACGCAGGCTGAGCGACGCGAGGTGGGGCCGGGCGCGGGCTGTCGAATCCGTGTCCGGCCCCTTCCTGATGCGGAGTCGCGGGGGCGTCGTGCTCAGGGCGAGCCGGTTCCGCGCCGGGTGGGTGGGGTGCCCGGGTGCCCGCCGGGCGGGTGGAGGGTGGTGATGCCGGTGACGACGAAGTCGATGCCGGCGAGGAACTGCTCGCGGTCGTCGTGCTCGCGCATCTGGTCCGCGACGGCCCGGGTGAACGGGTAGGCCTCGGGGTCGAGCTCCTTCCACGCCGTCGAGACGGCGCCGAGGAACTCCGCCCGGTCCGTGTCGGGGCCGGGGGCACCGGCGTTCACGGCGTTCTGGCCCGCGGCGCCGAGGATGTAGTGCAACAGCGCCGAGGTCGCCGTGAACCAGGTGCTCTCGGGCACGCCGAGCGCGCGGACCTGTCGACCGATGCTTTCGAAGAGCCGCGCTGTCACCGTCCCCCAGGGGTTGCGGGAGAGCTGCACGGCGAGCTGGGTGGCCAGCCAGGGGTGTTCCTCGATCGCCCCGGACAGGCCGAGCGCGACGGCACGGATCCCGTCCTGCGGTGACCCGGCGGGATCGGTGGATTCCGCGGGATCGGTGGGTCCGGTGGGACCGGCGGGTCCGGTGGCCAGGGCTGCCGCGACGACACCTTCGGTGGCGGCGCTGAGCAGTTCGTCCTTGTTCGCCACGTGCCAGTAGACCGCCCCGGGGCCGGTGGCGAGGCGCTCCGTGAGCGCCCGGAACGTCAGTCCGCTCTCACCGGCCGCGTCGAGCAGTTCGACGGCGGCCTCGACGATGCGGTCCCGCGAGAGCGCCTCTGTGCGCCGCTGTGACCGGCGCGTCCGCGTTGCCATGCCGCCATGTTGACACATCTGGAGCGCCGTTCCAACATGGAGCACCGTTCCATTCTGGAACGGCGTACCAGAAATTCGAGGGAGAGCCACCATGCGCAACCACGTCACGATCATCGGCGCCGGACTCGGCGGCCTCACGCTCGCCCGCGTCCTGCACGTGCACGGAATCCCGGCCACGGTCCACGAGGCGGAGGCCTCCGCGACGGCGCGGGCGCAGGGCGGGATGCTCGACATCCATGACAACAACGGCCGGCCGGCCCTCGAGGCGGCCGGCCTGATCGAGGAGTTCCGCGCTCTCGTCCTGGAGGGACGCCAGGCGACCCGGGCCCTCGCTCCGGACGGTGCGGTCCTGCACGACGAACCCGACGACGGCACGGGGGGCCGCCCCGAGGTGCTCCGCGGCGAGCTGCGGCGGACCCTGCTCGACTCGCTCCCGGCCGGCACCGTCCGGTGGGGCCACAAGGTCAGCGATGTCCGTGCCCTCGGCGACGGCCGCCACGAGGTGACCTTCGCCGACGGCGGCTCCGTCACCACGAGCCTGCTGGTCGGCGCGGACGGCGCGTGGTCACGGGTCCGGCCGCTGCTGTCCGACGCGGTGCCCGAGTACGTCGGCACGGCGTTCGTCGAGACCTACCTCTTCGACGCCGATACCCGGCATCCGGCCACCGCGAAGGCGGTCGGCGGCGGGGCGATGCTCGCGCTGGCGCCGGGGAAGGGGATCCAGGCCCACCGGGAGAACGGCGGGACCCTGCACACCTATGTGGCACTCCGCAGGACGCAGGACTGGTTCGCCGACATCGACTTCACCGACACGGGAGCGGCGGCCGCGCGGATCGCGGCGGAGTTCGACGGCTGGGCACCGGAGCTCACCGCGTTGATCACCGACGGTGAGACCGCGCCGGTCCTGCGCCCCCTCCACACCCTGCCCGTCGAGCACCGGTGGGACCGGGTGCCGGGGGTGACGCTGCTCGGTGACGCCGCCCACCTCATGGTCCCGAGCGGCGAGGGCGCCAACCTGGCCATGTACGACGGCGCCGAACTCGGCAGGGCCCTGGCCTCGCACCCCGACGACACCGAGGCCGCGCTCACGGCGTACGAGCAGGCCATGTTCTCCCGCAGCGCCGAGGAGGCCGCCGAGGCCGCCCAGCTCCACGAGCTCATGTTCGGCGACGACTCGCCCCACGGCCTGATCGCCATGTTCACCGGAGCCGAGCGGCCGTCGTGAACCACGCGCCGTGCGGCCCGTGAGATCTGTGAGGCGGCCGGGTGACCGGGCCGGGCCGCGTTCCCGAGTGGCGGCACCGGCTCGGTGGGACCAGGCTGGATGCCGGACAGCCCGGCCCTGCCGCGTCGACCCGACTCCTCGGGAACCGGGCGTACGGGTTTGCCCAGCACACGCAGGGTCACCCGCTCACAGTACCGAAGACTCCGGAACCGAGACGCGAGCACATCCGTGCGGCACCCTCCCGGGGCGAGGCCACAGGTGCACCGGCCGGCCCTGGGACAGCGCGAGGACCGGCTGCCCCGTGCGGAGAAAGGCAGAGTCATGACGCAGAAGCCACCCCTCACCACCACCGACTCCGGTGCCCCCGTCGAGAGTGACGAGCACTCGCTGACCGTGGGCCCCGGGGGGCCGGTCCTGCTGCAGGACGCCTATCTGATCGAGCAGATGGCGCAGTTCAACCGGGAGCGCATTCCCGAGCGCCAGCCGCATGCCAAGGGGAGCGGCGCGTTCGGTCACTTCGAGGTGACCGAAGATGTCAGCGCCTACACCATGGCCGGCGTCTTCCAGCCCGGCACCCGCACCGACCTGGTCATACGTTTCTCGACGGTCGCCGGTGAGCGGGGCAGCCCCGACACCTGGCGCGACCCTCGCGGCTTCGCGGTGAAGTTCTACACCAGCGAGGGCAACTACGACATGGTCGGCAACAACACCCCGGTGTTCTTCATCAAGGACCCGATGAAGTTCCAGCACTTCATCCGGTCCCAGAAGCGCCGTGCCGACAGCAACCTGCGCGACCACGACATGCAGTGGGACTTCTGGACGCTCTCCCCGGAATCCGCCCACCAGGTCACCTGGCTGATGGGCGACCGGGGCATCCCGCGGACCTGGCGCCACATGAACGGCTACACCTCCCACACCTACATGTGGATCAACGCCAAGGGCGAACGGTTCTGGGTGAAGTACCACTTCAAGACCGACCAGGGGATCGAGTTCTTCACCCAGCACGAGGCCGACCAGATGGCAGCCGCCGACACGGACTACCACATGCGCGACCTCTTCGAGCACATCCGTGACGGCGAGTTCCCGAGCTGGACCCTCTACGTGCAGCTCATGCCGTACGCGGAGGCCGCGGGCTACCGCTTCAACCCGTTCGACCTCACCAAGGTGTGGCCGCACAGCGACTATCCGCTGGTCCCGGTCGGCCGGATGACCCTGGACCGCAACCCGACCGACAACCACGCCGAGATCGAGCAGGCGGCCTTCCAGCCCAACAACTTCGTCCCCGGCATCGGGCCCAGCCCGGACCGCATGCTGCTGGCGCGGCTGTTCTCCTACGCGGACGCCCACCGGCACCGGATCGGCGCCAACTACCAGCAGCTCCCGGTGAACGCTCCCGTCGTCGACGTCCACACGTACTCCAAGGACGGGGCGATGGCCTACCGGAAGACGTCCGATCCGGTGTACGCCCCGAACTCCAAGGGCGGTCCGGCGGCGGACCCGGCCCGGTTCGGCCCGCCGCCGACCTGGGAGGCCGACGGCAAGATCACCCGCGCCGCCTACGTGTCCCACCCCGAGGACGACGACTGGGGGCAGCCCGGCACGATGGTGCGGGAGGTACTGGACGACGCCGCCCGCGACCGTCTGGTCGACAACGTCGTCGGGCACCTCCTCAACGGCGTGACCGAACCCGTCCTGCAGCGCGCCTTCACGTACTGGTCGAACATCGACGAGACGATCGGCAAGCGTATCGCCGACGGCGTTCGGGCCAAGGCCGACGAGAAGGACCCCAAGGCCGCCGAGCAGGGCAACCCCGCACGCAGTTCCATGCAGCACAAGGCCTGACCTCGTCCGGCTGGCCGAACCGCCACGGAACAGGAACACGCGCCACGGGCCGAGCGATCCGCTCGGCCCGTGGCGGCGCGTCCGGCCCCGTCCTCGGCCGTTCCGCCGACGGCTCGGCCGGTGCCGCGGACCCGGCCGGCACAGTCCTGCACGACCGCCGGGGGGAACACCGACCGGCAGGGCCGGAAGGCAGCGACACGCGTCCCGGGGGGAGCCGCCGCGGTCGTCTGGCCGGCCGGCGCGAGCCGCCGCCCGAACCGCTCGCGCAGAACGGCCGCCGCGACGGACGACGCGCGCGAGCGCTGGTGCCGTGCAGTGCCGCGCAGTGCGACCAGCCGGGTCACCTCGGTGCCCACCATCACTGCGAGCACGCTGTCGGCCTCAGGTACCGAGCAGGGCGGGGGCGATGATGTCGTCGATGGTGAGCAGGCGCCGGGACAGGCCCTGTTCGTGGTGGTAGCGGAGGAACGTGTTGACGGCCTTGCGGTTGCGTTCGACGCCGTACGGCCACCAGTCGTCGCCGAGCAGCCGGCGGTTGCGGTCGAACAGGCTGCTGAACCAGGGGGTCATCAGGTCCCAGTGCTGCTTGGCCGCCCCGTCGACGTAGCGCTGCCCGGCCAGGTCCTTCGCGGCGCGGAACGCGTCGTAGACGGCCGTCACGAGGCTGGTGTCGGTGGCGAGTTCCCGGCGGACGGCCACCAGGTGCATGGGCGGGAAGATGCCGGTCCGCCGGAAGTAGTCCCGCTCGGCCGACTCGTAGTCGGGGAAGAGGCGGGCGACCCGGGGGTTCCCGGCGAGGATCGCCTCGGGCACGTCGACGGAGACCAGTGCGTCGATCTCGCCTGCTTCGAGGAGGGCCCCGAGGGTCCGGCCCTCGGCGAGGCGCCGGATGTCGACGCCCGCCGGCAGCGGCTGGGGCAGCCAGTCGAAGGGCGGGAGGGGGAAGTTCGTACCGCCGATGACCCAGGAGCAGTCCTCGGGCCGTACTCCGAACTCGTCCGCCAGGATGCCCTTCGGCCAGACCCCGGCGTCATGCCCGTACAGGGCGAACTCGCCGATGCGCCTGCCTGCCAGGTCCTCGGGTTTCCCGATGCCGCTGTCGGAGTTGACGAAGACCGCCGAGTGCCGGAAGTTGCGGTTGGGGAAGACCGGCAGGCCGACGAACGGGCACTCCTCGGTGTCCCACATCCGCAGGAAGTAGGTCAGGCCCAGCTCCGCGACGTCGAAGTCCCCCCGCACCATCCTGCGGAAGATCTCCGAGACGACCGAAGCCGACTCGACGGTCGCCGTCACGCCTTCGATCGCGATGTCCCCGCTGAACAGCCCTTCTGTGTGTTCATAGCGATGCACGCCGACCCTGATCCGGCGATCACTCATGGGGATGCCTCCTCACTCGGCACAACTTTCCGCGAATGACCATTCACGGAAAGAGTTGCGCGATTGACGGAAGCAGTCAAGATGAATCAGCATTCGCTTTAGGAAGGGACAGGAGGACCGATGCCGCGCATCACCCCGGAACGCCGGGCCGCGAACCGCGCCGTGATCGTCGCGGCGGCTCGGCGCTGCTTCTCACGCGACGGGTTCCACCGGACTTCCATGCCCGGCATCGCCGCCGAGGCGGGTGTGGCGGTCGGCGCCGCCTACCGCTACTTCACCGGCAAGGACGACCTGATCATCGAGGTCGCCAAGGACGCCTTCGCGGTCGTCTTCGGCCCCCTGGAACGGCTCCACGACCAGGGCGGCGAAGGTTCGGCGGCCGACCTGATCGCCACCGCCGTCCGGGCCGCGGTGACCGCGGAACCCGTCGACGCCGCCGGGAATCCCGTGCCCGTCGGCGAACTCCTGCGCTGCGCGGTGCAGACATGGGGCGAGATCCTGCACCACGAAGGGCTGCACGAGCGCGCCGCCGACGGCGTCGAGCGCGCGCTCGGGCATCTCACGGCGGTCCTGCGGCGCGGCCAGCGGCACGGCGACGTACCCGCCGATCTGGATCCCGTCCAGGGCGCCCGGGCCGTGATGGCTCTCCTGCACGGCTACCTGCTCCAGCAGGTGGCCTTCGGCCCGGTCGACGCCGACGCCTTCACCCATGCCGTACGCGCGCTGCTGGCCGGCCGGCCGGTGGCGTGAACCCCGCGTCGGCGGGCGGTTCGCCGTCAGCGCGGGTGCGAACGCGTCCGGGACACCGAGTGCGGCCCGCCGTGCGAGTTCCGCAGGCCGGCGACGTACAACTCCTTCGAGGTGGTGATCAGCTCCCGCTGCTCCGCGCGTGAACCGACCATCGGGCGGGACCCGTTGAGCGGGACCTGCGCGCTCTCCGGCAGGAACCGTACGGTCAGCAGACCGATCGCGCCGGCCAGCATCAGGTAGTAGGCGGGCATCAGGTCGTCGCCGGTGACGTTCACCAGCGCCTCGGTCACCAGGGGTGTGGTGCCGCCGAACGCGGCGACCGCGATGTTGAAGCCGATGCCCATCGCGGCGTACCGGACGGCCGTCGGGAAGAGGGCCGGCAGCGTGGCGGCGCTCGGTGCCGCGAAGCAGGCCAGCAGGGTGGCGAGGATCAGCACGCCGAGGACGGGCAACCAGGTGCCGTGCGCCTTGATCAGCTGGAAGGACGGCACCGCGAGCAGGATCATGGCGGCCGCGGAGACCCCGTAGACCGGGCGTCGCCCGATCCAGTCGCTGAGCCGGCCGATGAAGGTGATGAGTACGACGATCCAGACCATGCCGATCAGCACCAGCACGTCGGCGGAACCGCTGGAGCGGTGCAGCGTCTCCGTCTGGTACGTCGGGAGGAACCCGGTGACCATGTAGTTGGTGACGTTGTACAGCAGCACCAGGCCCATGCAGATGAGCAGCGGACGCCAGTACCGGGTGACGACGCTCTTGAGTTCGCTGCCCGCCGACGCCTGCGCGAGGCTCTCCTCGTGTTCGTCCAGCTGCTGCTGGAAGGCCGGCGACTCCTCCAGCCTGAGCCGCATGTAGAGGCCGATCACGCCCAGCGGGCCGGCGATCAGGAACGGCAGGCGCCAGCCCCAGCTGAGCATCTGCGCGTCGGTGAGGAGCAGGTTCAGCACGGTGACCAGGGCGGAGCCGAGGGCGTAGCCGACGAACGTGCCGAAGTCGAGCCAGCTGGAGAGGAAGCCGCGGCGCCGGTCCGGCGAGTACTCCGCGACGAACGTGGTCGCGCCGCCGTACTCGCCGCCGGTGGAGAACCCCTGCACCATCCGGGCGAGGAGGAGCAGGATCGGCGCGGCGATGCCGATCGTGGCGTAGCTGGGGATGAGCCCGATGGCGAAGGTGCCCAGCGCCATCATGATCATGGTGGTGGCGAGCACCTTCTGCCGGCCGACCCGGTCGCCGAGCGGGCCGAAGAAGAGCCCGCCGAGGGGCCGTACGACGAAGGCGGCCGCGAAGGTGGCGAACGAGGAGATCACCTGGGCCCCGGGCGAGGCCCCGGGGAAGAAGACCTTGCCGAGGGTGGCGGCCAGGTAGCTGTAGACGCCGAAGTCGAACCACTCCATGCAGTTGCCGAGCGCCGACGCGCCGACCGCGCGTCGCAGCAGCGGGCGCTCGACGACCTGGACGTCACCGCTGCGGAAGGCTCCCTTGTTCCGTCGCAGCCTGCGTGTGAGTTCGTCGCGGACCTGCCGGGGCAGTTCGGCGACCGCCTGCGGCATCTTCGCCGGACCGGGTTCGGAAATCCCGTCGGGTACGGCTCCAGCCACGCCGCCTCCCCCCTTTCACGATCTTCGTACTTCGTTCTTCCGCGATCAGATGTTTCACTGAAGCGAATTCTGTGCCAGGCGTGAACGTCTCGCACGAGAACCGGCCGCCCCGGAACGGTGAACTCATACGCGCGAACTGTGCGCCTGCAACGGCCAGCGCACCGAACGGCGCGATGCGGGCGCCGCGGAGGTGTCCGATTCCCCCACACCCCGACAGCAGCCCACGCTCCCGCACTTGGTCTGAACCAAAAAGGAAACAATTATTGACGGGGTCGAACAGGGTGCGTAGGTTCCGGGCCGAGCCGATCGAAGAGCTGTGTCGCCGTGCCGTCGGTGCGGCCCTCCCCCACTCCGGCCTCGAAGGGACTTGCCATGCATGGTGCCCCGCCCGCCTGGAATGTCATGAACCCACCAAGACCATGGACCGGACCACGGACGTGGCGGGCGCGGGTCGTCGCCGCGCTGGCCACCCTCGGGCTCGCGCTGGGGCTGCTGCTCGGGCTTCCGGCCGTCTCGCAGGCGGCGGGCTCGCTGCCGTGCGACATCTACGCCGCGGCCGGCACCCCGTGCGTGGCCGCGCACAGCGTCACCCGCGCGCTGCTCTCCTCCTACGCCGGCCCGCTCTACCGGGTGACCCGGGTCTCGGACGGCGCGACCGCCGACATCGGGCTGCTGGCACCGGGCGGGTACGCCGACGCGGCGGCCCAGGACGCCTTCTGCGCGACCAGCGGTGGCTGCCGGATCACGAAGATCTACGATCAGAGCGGCCGGCACAACGACCTGACGCCGGGCCCCGCCGGTACCGCGGGCATGGGCGACGACCGGGGCGCCGACGCCTCGGAGATCGCCGTCACCGCGGGCGGCCACAAGGTGTACGGCGTCTGGATCTCCCCGGGGGTCGGCTACCGCTACACCGGCGTCGCCTCGGGAGTCGCCGTCGGCGGTCAGCCCGAGGGCGCCTACATGGTGGCCAGCGGTACCCACGTCGGATCGGCCTGCTGCTTCGACTACGGCAACGCGGAGCGCACCCCGGCCGACACCGGCAACGGGCACATGGACGCCGTGTCGATCGCCACCACCTGCTATTTCGCGCCATGCACCGGGAACGGGCCCTGGGTGGAGGCCGACCTGGAGAACGGCATGTTCCAGGGCGACAACGGCTCCAACACGGCGAACCTCGGCAACAGCAGCACCTTCGTGACCGCCGTGCTGAAGAACAACGGGCAGACCCGGTACGCCCTCAAGGGCGGTGACTCCCGGTCCGGCGCGCTCACCACCTGGTGGGACGGCGCGTTGCCCACCCGGGGCGGCTACCAGCCCATGCACCAGGAGGGCGGGATCATCCTGGGGATCGGCGGCGACAACAGCAACTGGAACCGGGGCACCTTCTTCGAGGGCGTCATGGTCTCCGGCTATCCCACCGACGCCGCCGAGAACGCCGTCCAGGCGAACATCGTCTCCGTCGGCTACAACGGCCGGACGGACGTGCCCAACGGCCCGCAGGGGACGATCACCGGCCCCGGCGGCAAGTGCGTGGACGTCGCGGCGGACGACACCGGCACCAATGGCGCCGCCGTACAGCTGTGGGACTGCCAGACGTACGCCGAGGACCAGCACTGGACGCACAACCCGGACGGTTCGCTCTCCACGCTCGGGCGGTGCCTCGACATCGAGAACAACGGCACGACCGGCGGGGCCAAGCTGGAGCTGTGGGACTGCAACGGGGTCGGCGGCCAGAAATGGGTCCAACAGGCCGACGGCTCCCTCCTCAACCCCCAGTCCGGACGCTGCCTCGACTCCCCCAGCGGCGCCACCGCCAACGGCACCCGCCTGCAGATCTGGGACTGCAACGGCTCCACCGCACAGAAGTTCTCGGTGAACGGCGGAGGGCCGGTCAAGGGGCCGGGCGGCGCGTGCGTGGACGTCGCCGCCGATGACACCGGCACCGACGGGGCCGCCGTACAGCTGTGGGGCTGCCAGTCGTACGCGGTCGACCAGCACTGGTACCACGGGTCCGACAACTCGCTCGCCACGCTGGGGCGTTGCCTGGACGTCGTGGGCAACGGCACGGCGGCCGGCGCCCAGGTGGAGCTGTGGGACTGCAACGGCGTCGGCGGCCAGAAATGGGTCCAACAGGCCGACGGCTCCCTCCTCAACCCCCAGTCCGGACGCTGCCTCGACTCCCCCAGCGGCGCCACCGCCAACGGCACCCGCCTGCAGATCTGGGACTGCAACGGCTCCACCGCACAGAAGTTCAGCCTGAGCTGAGCGCGGGCGCAGGTCAGGGGCCTCTTCCCGCCGTGGCGTTCTTCCGTCGAAGGGTGTCACCCACGCCACTGGGCGGTGAGGGGCCCCTGGTCACGTTCGGTGCGTACCCGGCGGCGGCGCCGCCACGGACGGGGCGGTGACCGTCGACCTCGTCTCCGCCGAAGGGTCCCGCGAAGTGGTCGGCGGTGTCGCGGGGATCGCGCTGCGCGCCACCGCCGTACTCGACCCGGACCGCGCCGGACCGGTACTGGTCCCGGGCGCGGCGGGCCGGATCGGGACCCCCGGTCCGGCTACTGGTTGCTGAACGCGGCGTCGAAGGACGCCTTCGGCACGGGCCACAGCAGCGAGCGTACGAAGGTCACCGCCTCCGCGGCGCCGTGCAGGCGGTCCATGCCGGCGTCCTCCCACTCGACGGAGATGGGCCCGTCGTAGCCGATCGACTCCAGGGCGCGGAAGGCGTCCTCCCAGGGGACGTCGCCGTGGCCGGTGGAGACGAAGTCCCAGCCCCGACGCGGGTCGCCCCACGGCTGGTGGGAGCCGAGGACGCCGGCCCGGCCGTTGCGCGGGCGCAGCCGGGTGTCCTTGCAGTCGACGTGGTAGATGCGGTCCTTGAAGTCGGTGATGAACCCGACCGGGTCGATGTTCTGCCACATCATGTGGCTGGGGTCCCAGTTGAAGCCGAAGGCCTCGCGGTGGCCGATCGCCTCCAGGGTGCGGACGCTGGTCCAGTAGTCGTAGGCGATCTCGCCGGGGTGCACCTCGTGGGCGAAGCGCACGCCCTCCGCGTCGAACACGTCGAGGATCGGGTTCCAGCGGGTGGCGAAGTCCTCGTAGCCTGCGTCGATGACGGTGGCCGGTACCGGCGGGAACATGGCGACGTAGGGCCAGATGGCGGAGCCGGTGAAGCCGACGACGGTGTTCACGCCCAGTTTGCGGGCCACCCGCGCGGCGCGCTTCATGTCCTCGGCGGCGCGTTGCCGTACGCCTTCCGCCTCGCCGTCGCCCCAGACGTACGGGCGCAGGATCGCCTGGTGGCGGAAGTCGATGGGCGCGTCACAGACGGCCTGGCCCGCCAGGTGGTTGGAGATGGCGTGGACCGTGAGGCCGTGCCGGTCGAGGATCTCCAGGCGTGACGCCGCGTAGGCGTCGTCCTCGTCGGCGCGCTTCAGGTCGAGGTGGTCGCCCGAGGCGGCGATCTCCAGGCCGTCGTAGCCCCACTGCGCGGCGAGGCGGGCGACCTCCTCGAAGGGGAGATCCGCCCACTGTCCGGTGAACAGGGTGACGGGGTGGGTGGCTGCGGTCATGTGCGGTCCTCCGTCGCGGGTGCGGACTCGCTCGTCTCGGGTGCGGACTCGCTCGTCTCGGGTGCGGTCTCGATCCAGGTGCCGCGTCCGGCGGCGGAGGCCAGGACGGCCTCGGTGAGCCGGGCGGCGCGCAGTCCGTCGTCGAACGTCGGCATCCCCTCGGGGTGCCTTCCCCGGACTGCGTCGTACACGTCGGTGACGAACGCCGTGAAGGCGTCCTGGTACCCGAGGGCGTGGCCGGGAGGCAGCACCGACAGGCGGGCCGAGTCGGGGGCGGCGGTCCCGGGGTCGCGCAGCAGCAGCTGCGATCCGTCAGGTCTGCCGATCCACAGTTCTTCGGGGCGTTCCTGCTCGAAGCGCACGCTCTGCCGGGTGCCGTGGAGTTCCAGGGTGAGGCTGTTCTTGCGGCCGGGGGCGAGCTGGCTGACGAGCAGGGTGCCCAGTGCCCCGTTGCCGAGTTCGACGAGGAGGGCGGCCGTGTCCTCGTTGGTGACGTGGGTTCCGCCGCGCTCGGCGAAGACCGTCCGGGTGCGGGCGGCCAGCCGGTGGATGCGCTGTCCGGAGACGAACTCGACGAGGTCGCACAGGTGGGAGCCGATGTCGGCGAAGGCCCGGGAGGCGCCGCCCGCTTCCGGGTCGGCGCGCCAGTTGGTGTCGCCGGGGTCGAGGAGCCAGTCCTGGAGGTAGCAGGCGTCCAGGGTGAGGACGGTGCCGAGTTGTCCGTCCGCCACCAGGGCGCGGGCCTGCCGGGCCATCGGGTGGTAGCGGTAGACGAAGGGGACCGCCGCCACCCGGCCGGCCTCCCGGGCGGCCCGGACCAGTAGTTCGGCGTCCGCCGCGGTGGTGGCCAGGGGCTTCTCGCAGATGACGTGCGCGCCCGCCGCCAGCGCCGCCAGGGTGTGTTCGGCATGCAGGCGGTTCGGGCTGCACACATGGACGACGTCGAGGTCGCCGACGGTGGTGAGGCTGCGGGCGTCCGGTTCGGAGCGTTCGACGCGGAGGGCCTCGGCGGCCCGCTTGCCGCCTTCGGGGGTCGAGCTCGCGAGGGCGGTGGGCCGGCCGCGGGCGGCCCGGCTCGCGCGGGTGTGCACGGCCGCCATGAAGCCCCCGCCGATGAATCCGGTGCGCAGCGGGCGGCTCACAGGGTGGCTCCGTAGGGGTCGCGGTCCTCGGGGACGAGAGGTATCTCGCCCGCGGCGCTGGCGACCTGGACGGTCTGGCCGGAGATGACGGACTCGTCGACGGAGATCATGGTGTCGAGGACGTGGTAGCCGAGGTCTCCGGAGGCGATGTGGGGGCGCCCGCCACGGATGGCCCGGGCCATGTCCAGGACGCCCAGTCCGCGACCGGCCTCGATGCCGACCGGCGGGACCGTCTCCCATACGGGTTCCTGGCCGCGTTGCTGGACCCGGGTGATCCGCACCTCTCCCGCGAAGGTGTTGGGGTCGGGCAGCACCAGCGTGCCCTCGGTGCCGGTGATCTCCACGAAACCGGTGCGGGTGAGCGGGGAGTCGAAGCTGAACACGCTCTGGCCCACCCCGCCGTTCTCGAACTGGGTGAGAGCGGAGACATGGGTGGGTACGGCGACGGCGAACTCGGTGCCCGCCCGCCGTCCGCTCCTGACCGTGCGCACCGTCCGGGCGGTGGAACCGACCGCGGCGACCCGGCTGACCGAGCCGAACAGGCAGACCAGGGCGGTGAGGTAGTAGGGGCCCATGTCGAAGAGCGGTCCGGCGCCCCTGGCGAACAGGAACTCGGGGTCGGGGTGCCAGAGGTCGGGTCCCGCGTACTGCATGACGGTCTGTGCGGACAGCGGGGTGCCGATGTCCCCGCGGGCGACGGCCCGCAGGGCGGTCTGCAGTCCGGGGCCGAGCACGGTGTCGGGGGCGACTCCGACCCGCAGCCCGGCCGCGGCCGCCTGGTCGAGCAGGGCACGGGCGTCGGCCCGGTCGACGGCGATGGGCTTCTCGGACCAGACGTGCTTGCCCGCGGCGAGGACCGCCGAGCTGACCTCGGCGTGGACGGCGGGGACGGTCAGGTTGACGACGATGTCTACGTCCGGGTGGGCGAGGACGTCCGCGGCGGTGCCCGACTCCTCGATCCCGTACTTGCGGGCCTGGGTCTCGGCGCGCACGGTGTCGAGGTCGCCCACGACGGTCACGTGCAGGTCGGGGAAGCGGGTGAGGTTGGTCAGGTACTGGTCGCTGATGTTGCCGGCGCCGACGAGGCCGACGCCGACCGGGTGCTGTGCCGCCATCAGGCGATGCCCTTCCCGTTGAGGTAGGCGACGCCCGCCGCGATGCCTTCGAAGATGTCACCGTCGTAGTGGTCGAACTCGATGACGGCGTACTCGGCGTCCGTGGCCGCGGCCAGGGAGGCGTCGAGCGGTATCTCCCCCCGGCCCGCGGGTACCTGGCGGGTGTCGGCGGCGTCGAAGGGGGCGCCGGAGGTGAACGGGTCGTCGATGACGGGGCCGTCCTTGACGTGCAGGGCGCGCACCCGGGAGCCCAGGCGGTTCAGCAACGACACGACGTCGTAGCCGCCCGCCGAGGCCCAGAACAGGTCTATCTCCAGGGCGACTTCCGGGGCCAGCAGGTCGGCGAAGCGGTCGAAGGCGTTGACGCCGGCGACGGTGTGGACGAACTCCTGCGAGTGGTTGTGGTACCCGACGCGCAGCCCGTGGTCGGCGGCCCGCTTCGCGGCCTCGTTCAGGAGCCCGGCGGTACGGGCGATCTCCGTCTCGTCGGCCCAGCGGGCGGCGGGGACGAACGGGTCGAAGAGGATCTCCACGCCCAGCCGCCGGGCGGCCCGGAAGGTCTCGTCGAGGGTGGGGGCCGGTGCCCCCTCGGCCGTGGCGCGCTCCGGGGAGAGGAAGCCGGCGTGTCCGGTCGGCGCGGACAGGCCGTGCCGGGCGAGCGCGTCGGCCAGTTCGGCGGCGCGGTGCACGAAGCCGAAGGCCTCGACCCTGCTCAGTCCCAGGGCGGCGAGGCGGCCCAGGGCCGCGTCCTCGTCGGCTTCCAGAGCGTGACGGACGGAGTAGAGCTGCACCGACATCCGTGGTGTCGACATGTTGGGCTCCTCTCGATGCGGACGACCGCACAACAGAATACCGACAGGGGTGCTGGTTTCTAGAGGGCGATTAACATCTCCGTATGGCAAAGGCGACCGCGCGGCAGGGGACGGCCCCACGGAACTACCCCAAGGGGGAACGCCGGCGCGCCCAGATCATCGAGGCCGCGTTCACCGCCTTCGGGCAGGTCGGCTACCGCAACGCGAGCATGGTCCAGCTGGCCGCGGCCTGCGATGTCTCGCGCGCCGGCCTGCTCCACCACTTCCCGACCAAGGAGTCACTGCTCGAAGCGGTTCTGGAGGAACGGGAGCGCCAGGACGACGCGCACTTCTTCGGTTCGGGCGCGGTCAACCGCGACGGCCTGGAGTACTTCGCCAGCATGATCCGGCTCGTCGCGCACAACCAGGCCAACCCGCTGATCGTGAGCCTGTTCGCCGTGCTGTCGAGCGAGGCGACCGCGGCCGACCACCCGGCCCACCCGTACTTCGTCGCACGCTACGAACGCACCCGCCGGCAGATGCAGTTGGCCGTCGACGACCTGGTACGACGCGATCTGCTGCGACCCCACGTGGACGCGTCGGGGCTGGCGGCGGACCTGATCGCGTTCATCGACGGCCTGCAGATCCAGTGGCTGCTCAGCCCGCACGACATCGACATGCCGGACCACCTGCGCAAGCTGCTGCGCGGCCTCATCAGCGTCGAACTGCCCTAGTCCGGCACCGGGCTCCCGCGTGCCCCTCCGTACGACGACCGTGTCGTCCTGCCGCGCCGCGAGACCGTCACCGACTTCGTACCCGGCGAGCGGGACGGTCACCAGCAGCCCGTCGCTCCGATCGACCACACCGGCGGCCCGGTCACAGCGCGAACAACCGGGCCGCGTTGTCGTGGCACACCGCCCGCAGCCACTCCGGTCCGAGGTCCAGACGTTCCAGGGCCTGGAGCTGGTGCACGTACGGATAGGGGATGTTGGGGAAGTCGGAGCCGAGCAGGATGCGGTCGCCCAGGTCGGCGACCCGGGACAGGGCGCGGCGGGGGAACGGCATGAACCGCTCGGTGAAGTCGGTGAACGCCATCGTCGTGTCCAGCCGCACCTCCTCGAACCGTTCGGCGAGGCCGAGGAAGTCCTCGTACTCGGCCATCCCCATGTGGGCGACGATCAGCCGCAGCCCGGGATGCCGCGCCAGCACCCGTTCGATCGGCTCGGGGCCGGTGTGCTCGCCCGGCGTGGGACCGGAACCGCAGTGGATCACCACGGGAATCCCGGCCTCGGCCAGCAGTCCCCACGCCTGCTGGAGAAGTTCGTCGGCCGGATCGTACGCACCCACCTGGACATGCGCCTTGAAGACCCGGGCGCCCGCTTCGACGGCCTCGCGGACGTACGTTCCCACGCCCGGTTCGGGGTAAAGGGTCGCGGTGTGCAGACAGTCGGGGGTGCGCTGGGCGAAGTCGGCGGCCCACGCGTTCAGCCAGGTCGCCATGCCGGGCTTGTGCGGGTAGAGCATCGCGGTGAAGGCCCGGACACCGAACTCCCGGAGCAGGGCGGTGCGTTCCGCCTCCTCCTTCCGGTAGGTGATCGGCCATTCCAGTCCGCCGAGCGACTCGCCGTTCGTGTCGAAGTAGTTCCAGACCTTGCGCAGGACACGCTCGGGCATGAAGTGCGTGTGGACGTCGACCAGTCCGGCCAGCCCGTGCCGCTCCCGGAATCGGCGGATCTCGGCGGCCTCCGCGCGCGCGGACGCCTCGCTCATGCCCTCCGGCGATCCGGTGGGATCGCCCGGCGCCGGTACTCCCGGGCGGTCGGCAGGTGCCTGGACGGGGACCGGTTCGGCAGGGCCGGCGGAGGCGGCGCGGTGATCGTTCATACCCCCACGATCGGTGCTGGTGAACGCCGAGTCCAGGGTGTTCGCCCGCGGACCGTCCACCGTGCGGGCGGGAGGGCGGCGCCCCGTCGGGCGGGGGCCGTCCTCCCGGCACATCGGGCCCGGGCGCGTGCGGTCCTCAGGACAGGTAGCCCTCCACCTCCGACGCCGAGCGGACGTTCGCCTCGGTCGGGTCCTGCCCCGCCGCGACCCTGGCCCGGCGCTGCCGGAGCAGGTCCCAGCACTGGTCGAGCTCGGTCTCCAGGTGTGCCAGACGGGCGTGCTCGGTCGTCCCGTCGGTCTCCTCCTGCGCCAGGCGCTCACGCAGGTCCTTCTCCTGGCTGATCATTTCCGTGATGCGGCCGAGTATCTGCCTCTCGGCCTCGGCTTCCGGTCCTGTCATGGCTGCCTCTTTCCTGGCGACGGGGGCGGCTCACCCCTACGACGGGACGCTCGCCGTTTCGTCCGCCCCTCCCCCACCTTCTCCCACTCGGCCCCCAGTCGCATCGGTCGGTCGACCGCACCTGCCCGGCCGTCGGGCGCCGGGTGTACGGTGACCGGCGGAAAGCGGTTGCCACAAGCCGGAAGCGCAGGGAGGACCACCGCCGATGGCGTCGACGTCGGAACGACCGCTCGACCACCGTTACCGGGGCGAACACCCCATCCGCACCCTCCGGTACCTCCTGCGCGCCGACCGCCGCAGCCTGACGGCGGCGGTTCTCGTGTTCACCGTCAAGCACAGCCCCATCTGGCTCCTGCCGCTGATCACCGCCTCGGTCGTGGACACGGTCGTACAGCACCGGGAGATATCCCGGCTCTGGACGGCCGTGGGGATCATCATGGCGATCCTGCTGGTCAACTACCCGCTGCATGTGCTGTATGTGCGGCTGCTCTACGGCAGCGTGCGCCGGATGGGCACCACGCTGCGCTCGGCGCTGTGCACCCGCATGCAGCAACTGTCCATCGGCTACCACTCCCGGGTCAGCGCCGGTGTCCTCCAGGCCAAGGTCGTGCGGGACGTCGAGACCGTCGAGCAGATGGTTCAGCAGACCGCCGAACAGGGCCTGGGCGCGCTGACCGTGCTGACCGGCGGGCTGGTGATCATCGCCGTCCGCACCCCGGAGTTCCTGCCCGTCTTCCTGGTCGTGGTGCCGGGCGCGACCCTGATCGTGGCCCGGCTCCGGTCGCGGCTGCGGACCCACAACGAGCACTTCCGGCACGAGGTGGAGACCCTGTCCTCCCGGGTGACCGAGATGACGCGGCTCATCCCGGTCACCCGCGCCCACGGCCTGGAGGGCAAGGCGCTGCGCCGCATGGACGGCACCCTGAGCCGGCTGCTCACCTCCGGGATGCGGCTGGACCTGGTCAACGGCCGCTTCGGCTCGCTGGCCTGGGTGGTCCTGAACGTGATCGGCGTCGCCGTGCTCGCCGCCGCCGCGCTGGTGTCGTACTACGGCATGTGGGGCGTCTCCGCCGGTGACGTCGTCATGCTCAGCGCCTTCCTGACCACTCTCACCAACTCCACGACGACGCTGACGAGTCTGGCGCCGGTCGTCACCAAGGGTCTGGAGTCGGTGCGTTCGGTCGGTGAGGTGCTGCAGGCGCCCGAGCTGGAGGACAACGAGGGCAGGGCGGAGGTCACCGCCGTCCGCGGCGCCGTCGTGTTCGACCGGGTCGGTTTCGCCTACGAGGACACCGACCGCGCGGCGGTGGCGGACTTCACCCTCGATGTGGTGCCGGGCGAGACCGTCGCCCTGGTGGGCGCCTCGGGGGCCGGCAAGTCCACCGTGCTCAACCTCGTCATCGGGTTCATCCGGCCCACCGCCGGCCGGCTGCTCCTGGACGGCACCGACATGAGCGGGCTCGATCTGCGCACCTACCGGCGGTTCGTCTCGGTCGTGCCGCAGGAGTCGATCCTCTTCGACGGCACCATCCGGGAGAACGTCGCCTACGGCATGGAGGACGAGGCCGACGAGGGGGCGGTGCGCGCGGCGCTGCGCGACGCCAACGCGCTGGAGTTCGTGGACCAGCTGCCCCAGGGCCTGGACACCGTGGTCGGCGAGCGCGGCGCCCGGCTCTCCGGCGGCCAGCGCCAACGCCTCGCCATCGCTCGGGCGTTGATCCGTGATCCGCGGGTCCTGGTGCTGGACGAGGCCACCTCGGCGTTGGACACCCGGTCCGAGGCGCTGGTGCAGCAGGCCCTGACCCGTCTGCTGCGCGGTCGTACCACCTTCGTGGTGGCCCACCGGCTGTCCACCGTCCGCGGCGCCGACCGCATCGTGGTGATGGACGACGGCCGTATCCGCGAGATCGGCACCCACGAGGACCTGCTCCACCGGGGCGGTGCCTATACCGCGCTGCACGGTGGGCAGGTGGCCTGACCGACGCACCCGAGGCCCGCGGCGGCCCGGCGGCCCGGTCCTCGGAATCCGCCTGCCGGCGTGCGGGAGACCGGAGCGACCCGGGGTGCCCGCATGCCGCGCTCGGAGAGAGCGCCGGGCCTGCTCACGGCATGCTGGAACCATGATGGTGCTCGCCGTGATCTTCGCCGTCCTGGGTGCCGTCAGCAATGCGACGGGCACGGCCTTCCAGCGGAAGGCCGCGTCGACGCTGCCCGCCGGGGGCGGGGTGCGCCTGCTGCTCGCCCTGGCCCATCGGCCCGCCTGGGCCATCGGGATCACCGGTGTCGTGGGGGCCGCGGTGTTCCAGGCGCTGGCCCTGGTGAACGGCCCGATGGCGCTGGTCCAGCCGCTGTTCATGCTGGAGCTGCCGTTCGCCCTGCTCATCGCCATGCCGCTGATGCACCGGCGGCCGAACCCGCAGGGCTGGTGGGCGATCGCGGTGGTGGTGTCCGGCCTGGCCCTCCTGCTCGGTTCGGCGGCTCCTTCGGGCGGCCGGGAGCAGGCGTCCATGCAGCGCTGGATCCCGGCCCTGGCCCTCACCGTGGGGGCCATCGCCGGCATCGTGCTGCTCGAACGGTCCTCGTCGTCGCCGCTGTTCCGCGCGGCGGCCCTGGCGTCGGGTGCCGCGATCGGCAACGCGCTGACCGCCGCGCTGATGAAGTCGGCCACCGGCCGGCTCGCCGACGACGGGCTGCCCGCCTTCCTCACCACCTGGCAGACCTACGGCTTCGCGCTCGCCGGGATCGCGGCGCTGATGCTCCTGGAGAACTCGTTGCAGGCCGGTCCGCTCGTCGCCTCCCAGCCCGCGCTGACCATCGGCGACGCGTCGGTGAGCCTGCTGCTGGGCGTCGCCCTGTTCGGCGAGTCGGTACGCACCGGCTGGTGGCTGCTGCCGGAGGCGCTCGGCGCCGGGCTGATCACGTGGGGCGTGGTCCGGCTGACCCGCGTCGTACCCCACCTGACGGACGTCGTGCACTGAGACGTCGTGCCGTGCGGCCGGTCCCGGGCCGGGGTGCTTCAGCTGCCGTCGGCGGTGAGTCTCGGGGCGGCGGTGACGATCGCGTGCACGGTCTCGGTGACCAGGCGCCGGTCCAGGGGTGCCTCGTCGAAGGCGCGGTGCATCGGCCAGCCCTCGATCAGCGCGTCGAGCGCGCGGGACACCCCGGGCGTGAAGTGCAGGGCGAGGCTGTCCCTGCTGCGTTCGAGCCAGGTGCGGGTGGTCGCGGACACCGCCGCGTTGTGGTTGGCGTAGGCGTACATCTCGAAGATGAGCGTCATGTCGCGTTCCGTGGCGTACGCCGGTCCGCAGATCAGCTCGACGACGGCCGCCTCGGCGTCGGCCGTCGACGCGGCGGACTGCAGGGTCCGCCGGTAGAGCTGGGACATGGTGTCCGACAGGCGGGCGAAGGCCTGGGCCAGCAGGTCCGCCATCCCGTCGAAGTAGTACGTCAGCGAGCCGAGCGGGACCTGCGCGCGCGCCGCGATCCTCCGATGGGTGGTCGTGTGCACACCGCCCTCGGCGATCACGTCGAGGGCCGCATCCAGAATGCGCTCCTTGCGTCCGGGGTCGTTCGGGATCTCGCGTCGTGTGCCGGTCACGCCCTCAATCTGCCATGGGTCGCGCCACACCGAGTGTGTACGGATGTACAAGCCAGTGTGTACATTCGTACAGACTCATGCACAGGGACCCATCGGGCACATCTGGAGCCAGCAGCCATGACCGCCGACCTCACCGGGCGCCGTAACGCCGTCTTCGTCCTGTTCTTCGTCCCCGGCCTGACCATCTCCTCCTGGGTCACCCGCACCCCGGACGTGCGGGACATGCTCGGCGCCTCCACCGCGCAGATGGGGCTGATCCTGTTCGGGCTCTCGGTCGGCTCGATGGCCGGCATCCTGTGCTCGGGCGCGCTGGTGGCCCGCTGGGGCGCCCGGCTCGTCATCCTCGCCGGCACGTCGGCGATCGCCGCCGGTGCCGCGCTGATCGGTATCGGAGCCGCCGCCGGCTCCGGCCTTGCCGTCGCCCTGGGCCTCGGCCTGTTCGGTCTCGGCATGGGCGGCGGCGAGGTGGCCATCAACGTGGAGGGCGCGGAGGTGGAGCGGCTGCTCGGCCGCTCCACGATGCCCGCCATGCACGGTTTCTTCAGTCTCGGCACCGTCGTCGGCGCGGTCGCCGGCATGTGTCTGACCGCGGTCGGCTTCCCCGTGCTCGTCCATCTCGTCACGGTCGCGGCCGTGGTCCTCGCCGCACTCGCCCTGGTGATCCGGACCGTCCCCTCCGAGGTGGGCCGGCGGACCGCCGCCGAGCGCCGCGAGCCGGGCACGGCGCGGGCCGCGGTGTGGAAGGACCCCACGCTGCTGCTCATCGGCTGCGTCATCCTCGCCCTCGCCATGGCCGAGGGCACCGCGAACGACTGGCTGCCGCTGGTCATGGTGGACGGGCACGGCTTCGACGCCGCCCTGGGCTCGGCCGTGTACGCGGTGTTCGCCGCCGCGATGACCCTCGGACGCTTCGTCGGCGGCCGCTTCGTCGACCGGTTCGGGCGGGCGGCGGCGCTGTGCGGGAGCGCGCTCGTCGGGGCCGCGGGCCTGGCCCTGGTGATCTTCGTCGACAACCAGGGCGTGGCGGCTGCCGCCGCCGTCCTGTGGGGCCTCGGGGCGTCGCTCGGGTTTCCCGTCGCGCTCTCCGCGGCGGGCGACTCCGGCTCCGACCCCGCCGCCCGGGTCGCGCTGGCCGCGACCGTCGGCTACGTCGCCTTCCTGGTGGGGCCGCCCTCCCTCGGCTACCTGGGTGAGCACTTCGGGCTGCGGCACGCTCTGATCCTGGTGCTCGCCCTGGTGGTGGCCGCCGTGTTCGCGACGCCTGCGGCCCGGTCGCCGCGGCGGGTACGGGACGCGGAACCGGCCCGCGGGTGAGATCCGCCGAATCCGCGGTGGGTCCCGCCGTCACTCCGCCGGGCGGGAACCCGGCGTGTGGCCGAAGGCCCGCCGGAAGGCGTCGATGAAGGCACTGGCCGACGACCACCCGCAGGCGTGCGCCACCGCCGTCACCGGGGTCCGCTCGGCCAGCAGGACCAGCGCGTGCTGGAGGCGCAACTGGGTGCGCCACTGCGGGAAGGTCATGCCGAGGTCGCCGCGGAACAGCCGGGACAGGGTGCGGTCACCGGCTCCGACGACACGGCCGAGTTCCCGGAGCGTGCGGCCGTCGGCCGGGTCGGCCTGGAGGATCGCGCACACGTCGCGCAGCAGCGGCGCGGTGGGGGTGGGCAGGTGCAGCGGCTGCTGCGGTGAGGCCCGCAACTGGTCCAGCAGGACGGCGCGCAGCCGGGCCCGTTCGGGGCTGTCGTCGTCCTCGCCACGGGTGTAGGCGATGATCAGCTCGCGCAGCAGCGGGCCCACGGCGAGCACGGTCGGGGCGTCGAGCGCCAGGGGATTCTCGGTGGCGGGCAGTCCGATGAAGTGCAGCTCGAGTTCGCCGTGGGCCCGGTGCGCGTGGACGGTGCCGGCCGGTACCCAGATGGCGCGGTTGCCGGGGGCCACCCAGGAGCCCGCGCCGGTCGTCACGGCCACCACGCCCCGGCCGGCGTAGACGATCTGGTGGTCGTCGTGCCGGTGGGCGTCGATGGCGTGGCCCGCGGCCAGCGATCGGGTGTGGGTGAGGGCGTGTGCCTCGTGGCGGATTTCCGGCATCACTTGGCAGATTACCGGAAGTGCGACAGGCCATCGGGCTCGGAGCATGGCGGGGTGCGAAGGAATACATCGATCACTCTGCTGTCCGCCGGCCATGCCTGTGTCGACATCTACCAAGGTGCCGTGGCGGCACTGCTGCCGTTCTTCGTCGCCGAGCGCGGCTATTCGTACACGGTCGCCTCCGGTGTCGTACTGGCGGCGTCCGTGCTCTCCTCGGTGGCGCAGCCGCTGTTCGGGGTGCTGACCGACCGCTGGCCGATGCCCTGGCTGCTGCCGGTCAGCACCCTGCTGGGCGGTACCGGTGTCGCGCTGAGCGGGGTGAGCGGCTCCTACTGGCTCACCCTGGCGTTCATGGCCCTGTCCGGGATGGGGGTGGCCGCCTACCACCCCGAGTCCGCCCGGGTCGCCCGGGTCGCCAGCCGCGGCAGCCACAGCGCGATGGGGGTGTTCGCCACCGGCGGCAACATCGGCTTCGCGCTGGCACCGCTGATGGTGGGTGCCGTCGTCGGCGCGGGCGGGCTGCGCTGGACACCGGTACTGGTGGTACCGGCGCTGGCCGGTACCGCGCTGTGCCTGCCGGTGCTGCGTGCGCTCCGCGCCGGCCGGACCCCCGGCGAAGCCGCGCCGGTGCCGGCCGGAACCGACGACGTCGCGTCCTTCGTACGGCTGTCCCTGGCCGTGGTGTTCCGGTCGATCGCGTTCGTGGGGCTGAGCACCTTCATCTCGCTCTACGCCGAGCAGCGCACGGGCGGCGCCACCGCCGCCGGCACCGTGGCCCTGACGGTGCTCTACCTCGGGGGCGCGGCAGGTTCCGTGCTGGGCGGGTCCCTGGCCGGCCGCTGGGACCGGGTGACCGTCTCCCGCTCGTCCTACGTGCTGGCCGTGGTGGCCGTCGCGGGTGTGGTGTGGGTGCCGGGGCCGGCGCTCTACCTGTTCGTGGCGCTGGCGTCGGTCGGCCTGTATGTGCCGTTCTCGCTCCAGGTGACGCTCGGGCAGGACTATCTGCCCTCGCGGATCGGCACGGCCAGCGGGGTCACCCTCGGCCTGACCGTGAGCATCGGCGGCCTGGCCGGACCCGCCCTCGGCAGCCTCGCCGACGCCACCTCCCTGCAGACCGCGCTGGCGCCGCTGGTCCTGATGCCGGTACTGAGCCGGCTGCTGTTCGGCACCCTGCGCGAGCCCGGCGGCACCCGGCCACGCGCCACGGCGTCCGGTACCGGGGACGGCGACGACGCCGCGGTTCCGACCGCACCGGGACGCCGCTGACCGCCGCCGCCACGCACTGCCTCCCGTTCCGGCCGGGTAAGCTCGCGCCGACCCGGCCGGAACGGCGGCGTCGAGCACGACGCCGGCCCGCACGGGCCCGCTGCCGTACGCCGTCGAAGGACCGGCTCAGGACGGCCAGACGCGGGTGGCGTAGTCGAGGAAGTTGCGGCCGAGGATCTTCTCGATGCGTTCGGAGTGGTAGCCGCGTTTCTCCAGGAGACGGATCAGCTCGCGGAACTGGTCCACGCCGCGCAGGTCCACGACGAACGGGTAGGTGTCGGCCCGTTCGCCGGCCGCGCCGACACCGGCCGCCTGCCGGGCGGCGACGTGTTCGGCGAGGGCCGCGCGATAGGCACCGAGGTCGTCCACGGCGGTGACACCGCCGTCGGTGCCGATGCCGACGTGGTCCTCGCCGCAGACGTCGACCGCGTGCACGATGTGGTCGACGACGTCGGCGGCGGTCGCGTGCCCGCTCGGGTTGAGGAAGGGCATGAAGTAGATGCCGACGAAGCCGCCTCGGTCGGCGACCAGCCGGAGTTCCTCGTCCGTCTTGTTGCGCGGCAGGTCGGCCAGGGCACGGCAGCCGGTGTGGTTGATCGAGACGGGCTGCCGGGAGTGCCGGGCCGCGTCCAGGCAGGTGTTCTCCCCGCTGTGCGAGAGGTCGACCATCAGGTGGTGGTCGTTGAGGGCCTCGACGACCTGGCGGCCGAAGCGGGTCAGGCCACGGTTGGCGGTGGCCATGGAGCCGTCGCCGAGGTGGTTGGCCTGGTTGTAGGTGAGCTGGACGACCCGTACGCCGGCCTCCGCGAAGCCCGCGACCCGGGCGTCGACGAGGGCGGGGTCCTCGCCGACGGCGACGGCGTTCTGGAAGCCGTAGACGACGCCGATCCGCCGCTCCTGGTGGGCGCGTCGGATGTCGGCGGCCGTACGGACCTTGAGCAGGTCGGCCGGGTGGGCGTCGATGATCCCGTCCCAGACCGCTATCTCCTCCAGCGTGTGCTCGTACGGCGGCAGGTCGCCCATGGTGTAGCCGAGGGTGATGTTGACGGCGGTCAGGCCGGACGCGTGGGCGTCGGCGATCGCCCGTGCGTCGACGGCGAGTTGACCGCTGGAGGGGTTGAGCTGGGTGGCGGCGGCCAGGGCCGCGGGGGCGTTGGGGTTGTCGAGCTGTCCCAGCGCGTTGACGATCACGGGGTGGGTGGCGGTCACTTGGCGTCCTTCTCGAACTCGGCGCGGTCGAAGCGGCAGCCGCGTTTCACGGTGAGGGTGATGGTGCGCAGGTTGGTGATGTCCCGGAGGGGGTCCTCGTCCAGGACGGCGAAGTTCGCGAGTTTTCCGGGTTCGACGCTGCCCATGTCCGCCTCGGTGCCGGCGGCCCGGGCGCCGACCAGGGTCGCCGAGCGCAGGACGTCGGCGGCGGGGATGCCGCAGCGGTCGACGAGGAAGGCGAGTTCGCCGTAGAGCGCGGGGAAGGGATCCTCCGGGCCGGTCTCGAAGTCCGTGCCGGTGCAGACGTCGACTCCGGCACGGTGCGCCTGGGCGGTGAGGGCGGCCGCCAACTCCGCGTTGCGGCGGGCCCGTTCGGCGGACTCGGCGGTGTCCCCACGGAGCTCGTCACTGGTCCACATGGACGCGGTGGCGTCGAGGACGGTGCCGCGACGGCGCATCTCGGCGAAGAGGGCGGCCAGTTTGGGGTCGTCGCCCGTGGCGAAGCGTTCGTGGTCCACCCGGGGTTTGGTCTTGTAGCTGCTCAGCGGCTCGGTGGGGTTCTCGAAGGCGAGCAGGGTGACATGCGAGACGCTGTCCACGCCCGCGGCGACGACCTCGCCGGGCGCGGCCGGGAAGACGGTGGCGTGCGCCCAGACGGCGATGCCCTGGCGGTGCGCCTCGGCGGTGACGGCGGCGACGGTCGCGGCGTCCAGGTCGGCATAGACCTTGATCGCGGCGGCGTGGGTGCCGCGGGCCAGGGCGACGGCGATGGTGAGATCGGTGCCGGGGGTGACGGCCTGCATCCAGGGCACCGCTCCGGGTACGGCGCCCCGGGAGACCTCGTGGGTGCGCGGGTCGTCGAAGAAGGTGGGCCCGGCCATGAGCGCCGCGTAGCGGATGTCGGGGCCGGGGATCTCGCCGACCAGGGTGGCCCGGGCGAGGTCGCCGATCTGGCGCAGGTCGTCGGCCATGTCACGGACGGCGGTGACCCCGCTGTGCACCAGGCGCCGGAGCACCGCCTCGGCGACGGGCCGGTCGGGCGGGGTGGCCAGGTGCTGGTGGGTGTCGATCAGGCCGGGGACCACGAACCGCCCGTCGAGGTCGACGCGGGGTGCGTCGGCCGCGAGCGGGGGAAGCGGATCGCCGTCGCCGGTGACGGTGTGGATCCGGGCCCCGTCCGTGACGATCGTGGTGTCCGGGCGGGGGCGGTCACCGGTGCCGTCGAAGAGCGTGGCGCCGCGGTAGACCGTGACGGTTCCGGCGGGCGGTGCCGCCCAGGGGGTCGGGGCGCCCGGGGGCAGGTCGGTCATGGTCACCTTCGGTCCGCGAGACGGCACGCTGTTACGGTGTACGCAACAGCTGTATCGTGTGATGAAAACGCAGGTACTGTACTCCGCGACCGCCGGATCACCGCAAGGACCCGAACCGGACAGGGCGCCGGTCGGCGCGGCGCCGGACGGGACACCGGGCGGGTCGCGGGCCGGGACGCCGGACAGGACACCGCCCCGGACGCGGACCAGGACACCCCGGTCCGTGCCGCACCGTGGACGAGAGGGAAGAACCGCTGCCATGCCCGTCGTACCCCGTACCGCGGCGCCGCCCCGGTCGGCCGTGGACAAGGCGCTCGACCTGGTCGAGGCCGTCTCGCGCGCACCGCACCCGGTGCGGCTGACCGATCTGGCCGCAGAGGTGGGCCTGCACCGCGCCACCGCCTACCGGATCCTGCTGGACCTGGTCCGGCGGGGCTGGGTACTGCGAGCCGGTGACCGTTATCTGCCCGGTGCCGCGGTGCTGCGGATGTCCGCCTCGGCCGTGGGCAACTCACTGACCGCGCTGGCCCGTCCGGTGCTGGAGCGGCTGTCCGCGGAGACCTCGATGATGGTCAACCTCCAGGTGCTGGAGGAGGGCGGCGCCCGGGTGATCGACGTGGTCAGACCCGAACGGCTCGCGATGATCAGCCACTTGCGGGGCGAGTTGCTGCCGGTACGGCGGTTCGCCGGTCCGCTGGCCCTGGTCGCCGCGCTCGAACCGGAGGCGAGGAGCAGGTGGCTGGACGGGCTCGGGGAGGACGCCGGAGAGGTGGCGCGGGAGCTGGCCGAGGTGGAGCGGACCGGTGTCGCCGTGGAGCACGGCCGTAACGACAAGCTGGTCGCCTCCGTCAGCCGGGCGGTGGTGCCGGACCCTGGCGCTCCGGTGTGCGCGCTGACGGTCGTGGGACCGGACGCCGAGTTCGGCGGGCCGAAACTGGCGTCCGTGCGGCGGGAGTTGCGCGCGGCCACGGACGAGCTGGCGACGGCTCTGACCGCCGGCACGGCGGAGGCCGGCCGGTGAGGCCGGTGAGCGGCATGCTGGTGCTGGACCGCCGGCAGACGGCCGCCGCGTTGCCACCCGCCGTCGTACTCGACGCGGTGGGCCGGGCGCTTGTCGCCGTCGCCCGCGACGAGGTCTCCGTCCCGCCGCGGATCGCCGCCCTGACCCCGACCGGCCTGCTGGGCGCGATGCCCGGTTACGTCCCGGGGCTCGGCCTGGCCGCGAAGCTGGTGACCGTGACCGCCGATCCCCGCCACCCCGGACGCGGTTTCCACCGGGGGCTGGTGGCACTGTTCGACGAGCACGACGGGCGGCCGCTGGCACTGGTGGACGGCGAGTCGCTGACCGAGGTCCGCACGGCGGCATCCGCCACGCAGAGCGCGCTGGCCCTGGCCGCCCGCCCCGGTCTCGGCCGGGTGACGGTGGTGGGGACGGGCGCCCAGGCCCGCGCCCAGTTGGCGCTCCTCGCGGCGGTGCGGCCGGGCGCCGAGGTGACGGTGGCCGGCCGTGATCCGCTGCGAGCCGGTGCGGCTGCGGCCCGGTATCCCGGCGCGCGGGTCGCCACCGGCATCGAGGACGCCGTGCGCGAGGCCGAAGTGGTGTTCTGCTGCACCGGCGCCACCGCTCCCGTCCTCCGCCGCGAGTGGCTCGCTCCCGGCGTCCATGTCTCCTCGGTCGGCGGCTCCCAGGGGCCCGAACTGGACCCGGGCACGGTACGGGACGCGGTCCTGTTCACCGAGTGGACCGGCGCGGCCACCGCACCGCCGCCCGCGGGCGCACATGAGCTCCAGGACCTCTCCCCCGGCCGGCCGGTGACCCTGCTCGGGTCCGTCCTGGACGGCGGCCACCCGGGGCGGGGCGGGGACGCCGATGCCCTCACCGTCTTCAAGTCCACCGGCCACGCGGCGCTCGACGTGGCGGCGGTCCGAGTGGCCTACGACGTGGCGCTCGAGCAGGGGTGGGGAGTGCGCGTGGATCTGTGACGGGCGGGTGCGCCGGCAACGGCGGCCGCCGGCCGGGGAGGTGACCCCGTCCCGGCCGCGGACCCGGCCGGCGCCCCTGTCCCGGCAGGTGTTCCCCGCCGATCCGGGTGTCCCCCGGCATTGCTCTGGTCCAGGCTCTTTGTTTCACCATACATCTAGATGCATAATGCCGTTATGGAGAACCGGATCGAAGATCGGGGCGGCTCCGACGGGCCGGCGGGTGCCGAGGATCCCGCTGGTTCGGCGGAGCAGTTGATGATCGCCGTGGAGCAGTTGGTGCGCCATGTGCGGCACAGCGCCACCGCCGGCGGCCTGAGCACCGCCGCCTCCGCCGCGCTGGGCCGGCTGGGCCGGGAGGGTCCGCTGCGGCTGACCGAACTGGCCCGCGCCGAAGGCGTCTCGCAGCCGGGGATGACCCAGCTCGTCGGCCGGCTCGAGCGCGCGGGGCTGGTGGCACGCAACGCCGACCGCACCGACGGCCGGGGCGTACTCGTGGAGATCACCGGGACCGGACTCGAAGTCTTCCGGCAGCGCCGCTCCGAACGCGCCCACGCCCTCCGGGAACTGATCGAGGAGCTGACCGAGCCCGAGCAGCGCGCCGTCCGGCTCGCCCTGCCCGCCCTGGCCCGTGCGATCGAGGGCCGCCGGGCCCACAGCTGACCCCTTCACTCCCTCCCCCATGGCCGTCCCGTCCGTCCGCATCCGGAAAGAGGACCGTTGATGAGTGCTCCGCACCCGAGGACCGCAAGCCCGTTCAGGCAGCCGAAGGCCGTGTGGGCCGTGGCGTTCGCCTGTGTCATCTCGTTCATGGGCATCGGCCTCGTGGATCCGATCCTGCCCGCCCTGGCCACGAGTCTGCACGCCTCCCCCAGCCAGGTCTCGCTGCTGTTCAGCAGCTATCTGATCGTGACCGCGGTCGCGATGCTGATCGTCGGCTGGGTGTCCAGCAGGATCGGCGCCAAGCGCACCCTGGTCACCGGGCTGGCGATCATCGTGGTGTTCGCCGCGCTCGCCGGCACCTCCGGCTCGATCGACGGCATCGTCGGCTTCCGCGCCGGGTGGGGACTCGGCAACGCCCTGTTCATCGCCACCTCACTGGCCGTCATCGTCGCCTCGGCGAGCGGTGGTTTCGCCGGCGCGATCATCCTCTACGAGACCGCCCTGGGCCTCGGCATAGCCGTCGGCCCCCTGCTGGGCGGCGAGTTGGGGGCCATCAGCTGGCGGGGGCCCTTCTTCGGCGTGGCCGTCCTGATGGCGATCGCGCTCGTCGCGACGCTGGCCTTCGTGCCGGCGCTGCCCAAGCCGGAACGCCGTACCTCACCGCTGGCCCCGATCACGGCGCTGCGCCACCGCGGTCTGCTGACCATGGGCATCATGGCCCTGCTGTACAACTGGGGCTTCTTCACGATGCTCGGCTACGCGCCCTATCCGATGGAGCTGGACGCCCATCAACTGGGGCTCGTCTTCACCGGCTGGGGTCTGCTGGTCGCCGCGTTCAGCGTCTTCTTCGCGCCGCGTCTGCAGGCCCGCTTCGGCACCGCGCCCGTGCTGTACGCCAACCTCGTCGGCCTCGGCGCGGTGATGGCCGTCATCGCCGCCGGGGTCGACACCCCGACCGTCGTGATCGTCGCCGTCATCGCCAGCGGGATCTTCATCGGCGTCAACAACACCTTGACCACGCAGGCGGTGATGGTGGTCTCGCCGGTGGAACGACCGGTGGCCTCCTCCGCGTACGGCTTCCTGCGGTTCATCGGCGGCGGCCTGGCCCCGTACGTCGCCGGGAAGCTCGCCGACGCCACCGATCTGAGCGTGCCGTTCTACCTGGGCGCGGGCACCTTCCTGCTGGCGATCCCGGTCCTGGCCAGCGGGCATGGGCTGCTGCGCGAGGCGGAGTTGCGCCTCGGCGGCGGGGAGCCGGTCGCCCCGGCCCTCACCCCCGTGGGGCGGCGAGTCATCGCCGGGACCGGTCCGGTCGTCGTGGCCGTCGGCGGCCACGGGCAGGCCGCCGCCATCGTCGACGCCGCCGCCCGGCTCGCGCGGGACACCGGCAGCCCGCTGGAGGTGGTGCACGTCCAGCGGACCGCCGTGGTCGAGGAGCAGGCCGCGGACACCGAGACCGCCGAGCAGGCGCGGGCCGCCGTGACCGCCCACCTGGACCGGCTCGCCGCCCAGGGGTTCGCCGCCACCGGCCAGGTACTGGACAGTGTCGGCGATCACGCCGCCGCGGGACGGGTGCTGGCCCGGCACGCCGCCGAGGTCCACGCCCGTGCCGTCGCCGTCGGACGTTCGCCGCGCGGCCCGCTGGCCCAGTTCGCCGACGGCAGCCTCACCACCGCCCTGGCCCATGCGGCGACCTGCACGGTCGTCCTCGTCGACCCGGCCGACGCGCCCCTGCGCCTGACGGCGTCCACCCTCGTGGAACTCCGCGGCGACACCCCGGCCTGAGCCCGCGGTCCCGCCGGCCGGCGGCGCTCAGCCGGCGGGGCGCCGGTCCTCGACAGCGCGGTCCCCGATGCCCTCGCCCACGGCCACCGAGGCGCGGCCCTCCTGCGAGGTGACCACCTTCGAGGGGCGGTTGCCGCGGTCCAGGACGCCGCCGGTGACGGCCAGCGCCAGGCCGGCCATCGCGAGGGCCGCGCCGACCAGGTTGGGGGCCGCCCAGCCCCAGCCCGCCGAGATCACCAGGCCGCCGAGCCAGGCGCCGGCCGCGTTGGCCATGTTGAAGGCGGAGTGGTTGGAGGCCGCGGCCATCGTCGGGGCGTCCTTCGCGTTGATCATCAGCAGCATCTGGACGGGCGTGGTGATGAGCGCGCCCATCGCGCCGATGAAGGTGACGGTCACCAGGGCCGGCACCGTGCTGTGGACGGTGAAGTAGAACGTCACCAGCGCGGCCGCCAGCAGGATGATCCCGGCGTACAGCGTCGGGCGCAGGGCCCGGTCGGTGAGGGGACCCGCGGCCAGGGTGCCGAGGGTCATGCCGACGCCGTAGAGGGCGAGGACCGCGGTGGTCGAGGAGTCGGAGATGCCGGTCAGGTGCGTCAGCATGGGGACGAGGTAGCTGTAGACGGCGAAGAAGCCGCCGAACCCGACGACGGCGGTGCCGAGGCCGATGAAGACCTGCCGGTTGCCCATCGCCCGCAGTTCCCGCCGGATGCCCGCCTGCGGGCCGCGCGGCTGGTGGGGCACGAGGAGGGCGAGCGCGGCGAGCGCCACCAGGCCGATGACGGCGACCGCGCAGTAGGCGTACCGCCAGCCCAGATGCTGGCCGAGGGCGGTACCGGCGGGAACGCCGACGATGTTCGCGACGGTGAGGCCGAGGAACACGCTGGAGACGGCGCGTGCCGCACGCTCCGGGGCCACCAGCCGGGAGGCGACGACGGCGCCCACGCCGAACAGGGCGCCGTGCGGCAGTCCGGCCAGGAAGCGGGCGGCGAAGAGCAGGCCGAAGTCCGGGGCGAGCGCGGACGCCGTGTTGCCCACCACGAACAGCCCGGTCAGCAGGAGCAACAGCCGCTTGTGGGACACCCGGGCGCCGATGCCCGTCAGCACGGGGGCACCGACGACGACGCCGAGGGCGTAGGCGGAGACGAGGTTGCCGGCGTGCGGCACCGAGACACCGAGCCCGTCCGCGATCTGGGGCAGCAGGCCCATGGTGGCGAACTCGGTGGTGCCGATGCCGAACGTGACGACGGCAAGGGCAAGCAGAGCCAAAGGCATGGTGGGTGAGCGAACCTTTCGGGGACGGCGGTCCGGGGGACGGGGAGCGGGACGGACCGGGAGGTGTTTTCGGCCTCCGGGGACCGTCGCGCCGAGCGCCCTTGCCCAGCACACCCCCAAGAAAGGTGTAGCGACATGGGGCCGGCTCCGCATTCCACGAATGGCCGAAACAGCAGGGTGACCTACGTCACGGCCGCCACGGCCGGCGCGTCACGGCCGGCACGGCCGGTGCCACTACCGGCCGGTCCGGGGATCCTGGCGCCGGGTCGGCCAGAATCCGGCGCCGCCACAGCACGGTCCAGGCGACGAGGGGGGCCAGCACCACGTACTCCAGCGGCGGTGTGACGGCGGCGGCCGTGGCCACGGGCAGCACGAGCACCAGCAGGACACGGGCCAGCGCCTCGGCGGTCAGCCCGGCGCCCAGGACGAGGGTCTGCGTCCGGTGTGCGCGACGCAGGCGGGCGTCACCGGACGGATGCCCGTGCAGCCGGCCGGCCAGATAGCCGGTCGCCGGTGTGCCGCGCAGCCGGCTGACCAGGAACACCAGGCCGGCCAGGCCGCTCACCAGCGGGTCCCGCAGGAGCAGCAGGCGGGGTTCGGCGGTGAGCGCGGCGAAGGCCGCCGAGAGGCCGTACATCAGCAGCATGCCGCAGGCCAGGGCGTCGGCCCGGCGGTCGTACAGCGCGGTGGCGGCGAGCCAGACCGCGGCCACCACCGATGCGGTGAGCAGGGCGGGCAGTGTGTCCAGTCCGGCGAGGACACAGCCGTAGTAGGCGAAGGAGGCGATACCGAGGTCGAGGGCGAGTCGGGTCAGACGCGCCAGGCGTCCGGTGCGGGACGGTTGCATGGCTTCTCCAGATGCGGTCCTGGTCCTGGTTCGGCGATTTTTTTAGCTTGGGCGTGCTAAATAAAACCGTAGCATGGCCGTGCTATGAAAGACGGGTGCCGAAGGTAGTGGACCCCGAGCAGCGTCGCCGCGAGGTGATGGAGGCCGTCTTCCGGGTCGTGGCCCGCCGCGGCATCCAGGCGGCCACCCTCCAGAACGTGGCCGCCGAGGCCGGGCTCGCCGTCGGCTCCGTGCGGCACTACTTCGACAGTCACGCCGAACTGCTCGCCGCCGCGGCCCGCGAGATGGTGCACCGCGTGGAGGCACGGGTGCTGGCGCGGCTGGAAGAGCGGCGCCCCGAGCGGGATCCCCGGCGTTTCGTGGAGGAGATCGCGGGCGAGTTCCTGCCGCTCGATGCGGCACGCGCCGACGAGACGGCGGTCTGGCTGGAGTTCTCGGTGGCCGCGCGCACGCACCACACCCTCGGCTCGGTCGCCGCCGAACTCCACGACGGGCTGCGGGACATCAGCCACCGACTGCTGCGCCGCCTGGGCGTGGACGACCCCGTGGCCACGGAACACCTCGCCGCCCTCCTCGACGGCCTCGCCCTCAACGCGGCGCTCCACCCGGACCGCCTGGACCCGGACACGGTCCGCGCGGTCCTGCGCCAACATGTGGCACAGCTGCCGGGCGTACGGCCGGAGGGGCCCGCGGGCACACCCTGAACAGGGTCTGCCCGCACATCCGTCGACGGCAGTCGCGCTCCCGGCGGACGGCGCGCGCGGCCGTCCGCCGGTTCAGGCGCCGATGGCTCTCTGACACTCCGCGCACAGCCCCCACCAGGTGATCTCGGCCTCGTCGACAGCGAAGCCCAGGTCCTTCTCGGGGGTGAGACACGGCGCCACACCCACGCTGCATTCGATGTCCTCGATCCGACCGCAGCGGCGGCAGACGAGGTGATGAGAGAAATCGCCCCGGGGGTCTGGACCGCCGATACTTGTTCACCTACTGTCTAGACATGCCTGGACAGGTTCACAAGCACCATCGCATCGCCCGCGTTCTCGCCGACGAGATCCGCGCCGGGGTCCACGCCGACGGCAGCCGGCTCCCGGGGGAGCACGCGCTGACCGAGCGGTTCGGCGTGAGCCGGACCACCCTTCGGCAGGCTCTGCAGGTTCTCGGCGAGGAGGGCCTCATCGCCACCCACGCGGGGATCGGCTCCTTCGTCACCTTCGACGGGACGCCGATCGACAACCGCCTCGGCTGGACCCGGTCGCTGGCCGAGCAGGGCTCGGAACTCACCACCGAGGTCCTCCGCTTCGAGGAGGTGAGCGATCCGGGGCTGGCCGCTCGGCTGGGGCTCACCTCGCACGCGTTCATCGCGCTGGACCGGGTCAGACGGCTGCCCGACGGGCCGGGCGTCTCGCTGGAACGCAGCCGGGTGCCGGCCATCGGGAGCCTGGCCGGGCTGCCCGAGCGCGGTCTCGACGACGGTTCGCTCAGCCGGGCGCTGATCGCCGCGGGCCGGATCACCGACTCCGGTGAGGGCGTCGTCTCGGTGCGCGGGCTGGCGGCGGACGAGGCGGTCGTACTGCACCGCTCCCCCGGTGAATCCTTCCTCCGCCTGGACCAGGTGTACCGGGCCGCCGACGGCTCGGTGGTCGAGCAGGTCAGCAGCCTGCTCGATCCCGCCCACTTCGAACTGCACGTCCGCTCGGGCCATGGAGGCCGCTCGTGACCGACCGACTCGACCGCGCCCTGGGCGCCTTCTACGGACTCGCCCTCGGTGACGCCCTCGGCATGCCCACCCAGGTGATGTCCCGCGAGGACGTCGTCCGGGTATACGGCACCCTCACCGGCTTCGAGGCCGCCCGGCCCGACAATCCGGTGAGCGCGGGCATGCCCGCCGGGTCCGTCACCGACGACACCGAACAGGCCGTCATCGTCGCCCGGCTCATCGACGAAGGCCACGGGCGGATCGATCCGCTGCGCCTGGCCCATGAACTGCTCGACTGGGAGAAGGAGATGAAGGCCAAGGGGTCCTTCGATCTCCTCGGTCCGTCCACCAAGGCCGCGCTGGACGCGGTGGCCCGCGGCGTCTCCCCCCAGGAGGCGGGCCGCAACGGCACGACGAACGGCGCGGCGATGCGTGTCACCCCGGTGGGGATCGCCTTCGCCGCCGACCCGCTCGACACGTTCGTCGACCGGGTGGTGGAGTCCTGCCAGGTCACCCATGACACGACGATCGGCATCGCGGGCGCGGCCGCGGTGGCCGCCGCGGTCAGCACCGGAGTGGGCGGCGGCTCGCTCGGCGAGGCCGTCCACGCCGCCGTGACCGCCGCCCGCGCCGGTGCGCGGCGCGGGCACTGGATCGCCGGGGCGGACATCGCCGCCCGGATCGAGTGGGCGTGGCAGCTGGTACGGGACCTCCCGGAGGCGGAGGCCCTGGACCGGGTGGTCGCGCTGGTCGGCACCAGCGTGGCGAGCCAGGAGTCGGTGCCCGCCGCCTTCGCGGTCCTCGCCCTGGCCGACGGCGATCCCTGGCGGACCGCGCTGCTCGCCGCCAACCTCGGCGGCGACAGCGACACCATCGGCGCGATCGCCGGGGCCGTGGCCGGTTCGGTCGCCGGGCTCCGCGCGCTGCCCGCCGACGCCGTACGCACCCTCCGCACCGTCAACTCCCTCGAACTGGAGCCCCTGACGGCCCGTCTGCTCACCTTCCGCTGATCCGACAGTCCTCAACCAGGGGAGCGCGTCACGCGCGCCGCCCCAGACCGCCGCACCGCCCGCCCTTCCGCACCGCACCCTGCAAGGAGGTTCCGTCATGGCCGTTTCGAAGACGAACGATCGCGTCGGTGCCATCGAGACCCGCGGGATCGAACCGGTCCCCGACAGTGAACGGCACGGCCATGCCGGCCAGATGTTCTGGACCTGGTTCGCCGCCAACATCAGCATCCTCGGACTGCCCCTCGGTGCCACCTTGGTGGCCTTCCGCGGCCTGGACATCTGGCAGTCGGTGCTCGTCGCCGTCCTCGGATCGTTCGGCTCCTTCGCCCTGGTGGGCGCCCTGAGCCTGGCGGGCAAGAAGGGCGGCGCCCCGGCTCTCACCCTGTCCCGCGCGGTCTTCGGACAGCGGGGCAACGCGGGTCCGACCCTGATCACCTGGCTGAGCCGGGTCGGCTGGGAGACCATCTCCACGACCACCGCGGCCTACGCGCTGCTGGCCCTGCTCGACACGGCGTTCGGCATCCGGCGCAACACCGTGCTCACCCTCGTCTGCCTGCTGGTGTTCATCGCCTGCACGCTGCTGATCAGCGGCCTCGGCCATGCCACCATCATGTGGATCAACAAGTGGGCCACGGTCGTCTTCGGCGTCCTCAACCTCGTCGTGATGGGCTTCCTGATCTCGAGCGTCGACTGGAGCAAGGTCCTCGACGCCCCGGCGGGGCCGGCCAGCGCGGTGGTCGCCGGTGTCGGGTTCATCGCCTCCGGCACGGGCATCGGCTGGGCCAACGCCGGTGCCGACTACGCCCGTTACCTGCCCCGCACGATCCCGGGCCGACGGCTCGTGGTGGCCTCGGCGTTCGGCGCGGGCATCCCGCTGGTGCTGCTGATCTCGCTCGGCTCGCTGCTCTCCGCGGGCGACCCGACGCTGGCCACCGCCTCCGACCCGGTCGCGGCGATCAACGCGATGCTGCCGTCCTGGATGGCGATCCCCTACCTCGTCGCGGCCTTCGGCGGACTGCTGATGTCGAACCACCTCTCCACGTACTCCGCGGGGCTCACGATGATCACCCTCGGCCTGCGGGTGCCGCGCGCCTACGCCGTCGCCATCGACGTCGTGGTCATGTTCGCCGGCGGTGTCTACTTCATGCTGATCGCCGACGACTTCTACGGCCCGTTCTCCACCTTCCTGACGCTGCTGGCCGTACCCATCTCGGCCTGGATCGGGGTGGTCGCGGTGGACTCGCTGCGCGGCCGCACCTACGACCCGCAGGCCCTGATGGACACCACCCGCTCCAGCGCGTACTGGTACACGGGCGGCCTGCGGCTGCCGGCCGTGTCCGGCTGGGCGCTGGCCATCGTGGCCGGTCTGCTCTTCACCAAGGCCTCCACCAGCGCGAGCGACGTCTGGTTCGCGGGCCCGCTCTCCGACACCTGGTTCGGCGTCAACGGTCTCGGCTGGGCCGTCTCCATGGCCGTCGCCGCCGGGGTGTACGCGCTCTTCGGCCGACGGGACCCCGCTCCGGACGGCGGCGGCGAACCCGCCTCCGCTCGCCTCCTGGGAGCCGGTCGATGACCGGCCGGGTGGTCCTCGCCGGGAACGTGATCGCCGATCTGGTGATCGAGGTGCCCGCGCTGCCGGAACGCGGCGGCGACGTCATCGGCACCCGCACCGAGATGACCGCCGGCGGCGGCTTCAACATGCTGGTGGCGGCCCGCCGCCTGGGCACGGAGGCCGTCTACGCCGGTCTGCACGGCACCGGACCGCACGGCGACCTCGTCCGCGCGGCGCTGACCGGCGAGGGCATCGGGACTCTGCTGCCGGCCCGCACGGACCGCGACACCGGCTTCACGGTGGCTCTGGTCGACTCCGGCGGCGAGCGCACCTTCGTGACCAGTTTCGGGGCCGAAGCGACCCTGGCCGCGGCCGACGCGGCCGCGGTCGCGGCCCACCTGCGGCCCGGTGACCTTCTCCAGCTCTCCGGATACGGGCTGGCCCTGCCGGGCAACGGCCCGCTGCTGTCCGGCCTCGCGGCCGCGCTGCCGGCCGGGATCACCCTCTGCCTCGACCCGGGACCCCTGGTCGCCGACATTCCCGAGCGCCTCCTCGCCCCCGTCCTCGCACGGACCGACTGGCTCAGCGCCAACGCCCGCGAGGCACGCATCATGACCGGACACGAGGACCCCCGCGCCGCGGCGGCGGCTCTCCGGCAACGGCTGGCGACCGGGGCCGGTGTACTCGTACGGGCCGACAAGGACGGCTGCTGGCTGGCCGCCCCCGGTCGGCCGCCCGTGCACGTACCGGGGTTCCCGGTCACCGCGGTCGACAGCAATGGCGCGGGCGACGCCCACGTCGGTGCGTTCCTCGCCCTGCTGGGCCAGGGGCTCGACCCGCTGACGGCCGCGCGCGGCGCCAACGCGGCGGCGGCGTACGCGGTCACCCGGCGAGGCCCGGCCACGGCGCCCGACCGGACGGAGCTGGCCGCGTTCCTGGCGGGCGACCCTCTCGCCGAGACGATCTCCGGCTCCGGGGACCGCTGAGACGCGGCGGCCGCTCCGGCCGCCCGTTTCGCCGGCCGGATCTCGCCCTTCCTGTCCTGATCGCACCTCCCCGGACGAGCGGCGGCCCTTCGTTCACAGAGCTGACGTATCGTCATATCCTCTTATGGGAAAAGGAATTCAGTCAGGACCACTGGCGCGGCGTACGTCCCACCGGATATCTCATGCCTCTGACAGCGTTGGTATCTCGTGTCAGAGTGAAGGGAAATCCCGTGCGACTGCGCCCCCTGCGCGTCCTGTGCTGTTCCGCCGTCCTCGCCCTGTCGGCGCCCGTCCTGCTGCCGGGCACCGCCTCGGCGGCCGTCCCCGTCTCCTCGGTCTATCTGCAGAACTTCGTCACCGGCCTCGACGCGGCCGACAGCGGTGGCACGGTGGTGGCCCACAACCCCAAGGGCAACGAAGACCACCAGCAGTGGACGGCCGTCGCGGTCGGCGGCGGCTACCAGCTGCGGAACGCCGACGGGTCCGGCACCTGCCTGGGACGCGGCGGCACCGCCGCGGTGACCGCCGCCTGCGGCGCGGACGGCACCACCTGGAGCATCACGGCCGGCGCCGACAGCACCTACACCGTCGCCGTCCCCGGCACCTCGCAGTACCTCACCGGCTCCACCTCGGGCGCCGTACAGCTCGGCTCGGCGGGCGACCTCGCGCGCTGGTACCTCACCCCGGTCTCCTACGCGACCACGACGATGCCCTCCGCCGACACCCGCACCCTGGACCAGGTCACCTTCCTGACCGCACACAACGCCTTCGCCAACGGCTCCGACGGGAACTTCGCCTCGTTCCCGGTCAACCTGTTCCCCAACCAGAACTACGGGATCAGCCGGCAGCTGTCCGACGGGGTCCGCGGCTTCATGCTCGACGACTACACGGTCTCCGGTCAGGCCGTGCTCTGCCACAACAGCTGCGACGGCGTGAGCAACCCCGTCCCGCTCGCCACCGACCTCCAGCGCATGGTCGACTTCCTCAAGGCCAACCCCGGCCAGTTCGCCACGGTCTTCCTGGAGGACTACGCCTCCTCCGACGTGCTGAAGTCCTCCCTGGCCTCGGTCGACGGCCTCTCCGACGTGCTGTACCGGCCGGACCAGGAGGGCGCCGCCACCAGGGGCTGGCCCACGATGGCCGACCTCGCCGCCCGCGGCAAGCAGTTGCTGATCTTCAGCGACCGGACCCGGGCGAGCGACACCGCCAACGGCTGGGCCACCCGTGACACCTTCGGCGTCATGTACCAGCGCGAATGGACCGTGGAGAACTACTGGTCCATGGGCGGCGGCATAGGCGGCTCCGACTGGTCCTGCTACAGCCGCTGGGGCACCGACAGACCCCTCACCACCGACTCGGCGGCCTTTCACCCGCTCTTCGTCATGAACCAGTTCAGGGACTACCCGATCGGCTCCACGGCCGCCACCGACAACGGCAAACTCCTCAACCGCGCCCAGAACTTCTGCACCCCCGCCGCCCGCAAGAAGCCCAACTACCTCGCCGTGGACCGTTACGACACCGGATCGCCCACCCCGCTCACGACCGTGGGCACCCTCAACACCTACATCCTCGCGCCGGGCCAGTGACAGAACCCATGTAGCGGCCAACGTTCTTCAACGCTCGGCAACGCCCGTGCGGCGAGGGGATGGTGAAGGTAAATCCCGGACCAACTCCTTCCGTGCGTTGGCCCGGAGTTCATCGGCCGCCCCTGATGCACCCCATCTCCCGGGGCCCACAGTGAACGGCGGCCCGTCCTCACGGCCGGGCCTGCCGTCACTCCCGCAAAGGTTCCCGCCCCCCGGAGAACTTGAGAATGGAGCATCCATGGCCGAGTTGACCCGTCGCAGACTCCTGGGCTCCGCCGCCGGCGCGCTCGGCGGCGCCGCGGCCCTCTCACTGCTGCCGCCCAGCGTCCAGCAGGCCGTCGCCGCCGGACCGCCGAAGAACAGCTCGCTGCGCGACATCGAACACGTCGTCATGCTGATGCAGGAGAACCGGTCCTTCGACCACTACTTCGGCACTCTCTCCGGCGTCCGCGGCTTCGCCGACCCGCACGCGCTGAAGCTGGAGAACGGGCGGTCCGTCTTCTACCAGCCCGACGCCGTCAACCCCAAGGGCTACCTGCTGCCCTTCCACCTCGACACGCACACGTCGAGTGCCCAGGCCATCCCGTCCACCAGCCATGCCTGGTCGGTGCAGCACCAGGCCTGGAACAACGGCAAGATGGACCAGTGGCTGCCGGCCCACCGCAAGGCCGACGGCGTCAACGGCCCTTATGTGATGGGCTATTACACCCGCAAGGACATCCCCTTCCAGTTCGCCCTCGCGGAGACCTTCACCATCTGCGACAACTACTTCTGCTCCGTCTTCGGCCCCACCTGGCCCAACCGGCTGATGTGGATGACCGGGAGCATCGACCCGGGCGGCACCCTGGGCGGCCCGATCATCAGCAACGTCGCGCCCACTCCGTACCGCTGGACCACCTACGCCGAGCGCCTCCAGGCGGCCGGCGTCAGCTGGAAGGTGTACCAGGAGGAGGACGACTACGGCACGAACATGCTGGAGCAGTTCGCGACGTTCAAGAGCGCGCAGCCCGGCTCCGACCTGTACGAGCGGGGCGTGCGCCCGCAGCCGCACGGCACCTTCGAGGACGACGCCCGCAACGACCGGCTCCCGACGGTGTCGTGGATCTGCCCCACCAGCTACCAGTCGGAGCACCCGGACTACCTCCCGGCCGCGGGCGCCGACTACGTGGCCTCCAAGATCGAGGCCATCGCCTCGAACCCCGAGGTGTGGCGCAAGACCGCGTTCATCCTCAACTACGACGAGAACGACGGCCTGTTCGACCACGTGGCGCCGCCGACCCCGCCCGCGGGCACCAAGGACGAGTTCATCAAGGGCCTGCCGATCGGCGGCGGCTTCCGGGTCCCGGCGATCATCGTCTCGCCCTGGACGGTGGGCGGCTGGGTCGCCACCGAGGCCTTCGACCACACCTCCGCCCTGCAGTTCCTCGAGCGGTTCACCGGTGTCGAGGAGCCGAACGTCAGCGACTGGCGCCGTGCGACCTTCGGCGACCTGACCTCCGCCTTCCGGTTCCGCGAGGCCCGTCCGCGACCGCCCCGTCTCCCCCGCAACACGGCCGAGCAGCTGGCGAAGGCGAAGGAAGAGGTCGCCACCCTCCCCAAGCCCACGCTTCCGCAGGCCGACCAGAGCTACCCCCACCAGGAGAAGGGCCACCGCCCCCACACCTGACCGCCACCACACCCCGCCGCCGCGGTCGGCGGCGGCGGGGTGTCAGGCGAACGGCCGATCGTTCAGCGGCGGGCTGTCACACGAACGCCCGTCCGTCCGGCGGCGGGGTCGTCACGCGAACAGCCGTCCGACCGGCGCGGGCTGTCACGCGAACGCCCGTCCGACCGGCGGCGGGGTCGTCACGCGCACAGCCGTCCGTTCGGCGGCGCGCGCCGAACGGGGTCCGTTCTACGGCTTGGCGGCCGGCTCCAGCGCACCCACCGCCGCGGCGGCCGCGGACGAGTCCTCGCCGTAGAAGATGTCGATGTCGACCTCTTCACCGCCCATGGTCAGCGTGTCCCAGGCGCCGCTGAGGACCAGCATGCGCAGTGTGGCGGGCTGCAGGGTGCGCAGGCGCTCCAGGATCGCCTCGTCGTCCGGCATTCCCTCCAGCCGCAGGGCCAGACGCGCACGGATGGCCTGCATACGCTCCAGCAGCGTCTTGGTGTCCGCCTCGCGGTCGGGCTCGTCGGGGATCCCGTCGATGCCGTGGCCGATGATGTCCTTGATGGCCCAGGTGACGCCCTTGTCGTCGGTGGTGACCATCGCCTTCCAGGCCCGGCTCTTGTGCCGGTACTGGAGCATCGACATGGCCGCCTCGTGCCGCAGGAAGTCCGCGTCCCGGAACGGCCGCCCGCTCCACGCCCCGTTGAGGGACCGGGCCAGCGAGATCGCCGAAGCCAGACCGCTGTTGAGGCCGCGGCCGGGCCAGAAGTGGATGGCGTTGGCGGCGTCACCGAGGAGGAAGCCGTAGGTGCCCGGGGAGTTGGCGGTGGGCGGCAGCAACTCGGCCGAGAAACGTGGGCGTTGCACCATGTCGAGCCGGAAGCTGGTGACCGCCGACAGGTCGTCGGACTCGACCCCGAACAGCAGCAGGCCCTCGCGCACCCGGCGCCACAGCGGGGAGCCCTTGACCAGGGCGGGGAGGAACAGCGTGCCGTGGGTCGCGCACTGGAAGTCGCCGTACTCGTCGCGGTCCATCAGGCACGGCCGGGAGGCGATGCACTCCTCGAAGACCCGGCGGACCGGGTCGAGGCCGATGACCTCCGCGGCCTCGGCATCGGTCAGCCGCATGTTGAGGAAGCCCTCGCCGCGCAGCGAGTTGAGCAGGAAGCGGTTCTGGGCGACGGTCAGCAGCACCGCCATGGGGTCGGTCAGGCCGGACTTCACCCGCAGGCCGAGGACGACGTCCTGGAGGTGGCGCCCGTCGAGGGAGTAGATCGACTCGTCGGCCTTGCCGAAGCGGGCGGCGAACCGGTCCCGGGTGCGCGAGCGGCCGCCGTCGCAGATCGCGAGCACATGCTGGGTGGCGAGTGCCTCCTGCTGCTCCTCCGCGTCGAACCGGGCGGGTATGAGCCGGATCCGGTCCCGCTTCTCGTTCGCCAGCTCCAGCAGCCGGTCCTCGATGTAGGCGATGCGCATGTTGCGCGGGTGGTTGTCGCCGACCGAGTCCGGGCCGGAGGGCCACATCTCGGTGAAGTGCTCCGGGTCGAAGAGGCGCTCCCGCACCTCCTCCGGCCAGGCGAGGTACTGGCGGCTCTGCACGGTCACCACCTGCAGACGCCGTACGTTGCCCTCGGCCGGGCTCTTCCAGACGACGGTTCGGCCCTGCTTGCGCCACCTGCCGTCGTAGACGGCGATCTGCACCTGGGGGCCGAGGAAGTGTTCGAGGAGCAGGGCGAACGACAGGCCGACCGGGCCGCCGCCGGCGACGGTGACCCGCAGGACGGGTCCGCGTTCGCCTTCCTCCGCGCCGTGCGTCACGGATCGCGGCAGGGAGAGCGCCATCAGCGTCTCCATGGCGTCCGCCACCTCGAAGCGGAACTCCTGGTCGCCCAGGGAGATCTCGTCACCGGGCTGCAGCAGCCGGGACTCCACTTCCTCCCCGTTGACCAGGGTGCCGTTGCTGCTCTCCAGGTCACGCAGTACGTAACCCTTGTCCTCGTCGAAGACGATCTCCGCATGGAAGCGGGAGACGCTGAGGCTGGAGATGACGACGGTGTTCTCCGAGTTGCGTCCGAAGGTGACGCGGGTGTCCAGGACCGGGATGCGCTCCCCCGCCAGCAGACCTTCGAGTCCGACCAGCACCGGTGCCACGGCACTTCCTTCCACAAGCTTGTCAGTTGTTGAACCGGGACACCGATCGTGCGCTACGGCGCGGCAGTTCCCAAGTCGGCATGCGGCCCTGTCCCCCGCCCGCCCCCGCAGCCGAGCCTATACTTGCTTAACCAAGTATTTCCAGTGCACGCTTCGGTACAATCCCTGCCGATCTGACGGGAGTTCGTCGGTTTTCGGCCAATGTGGACTCGCGGAGGGAGGCCCCGAGCGGGCCGGGCGGATGCCGCCCGGCCCGCCGGGCTCGGGTCAGCGGCCGTGACCGTCGGAGCGCTTGCGGTGCAGGGTGAAGTTCTCGAAGACGGTCAGTTCGCCGTGCGGCTTGTTGACGTTGTAGTAGGTGACGTGCATCCGGGTGGTGTCACCGGGGTGCCGGCCGGGGTCGACGGTGAACGCCGCGAAGCCGTAGGGGTGTTCGGTGTCCCGGACACCCGTCCACACCGCCTGCTCCTTGACATAGGTGGAGGTGCGCTTGCCGTTGGAGCCGGGGGTCGCCGACACGGCGGTGATCACCTTGGCGGTGCCGTCCTTGAAGAAGCTCTGGTTGGTGGTTCCCGAGACGCCTCCGCCGCCGAGGATCATGTGCACGGTGCCGAGGCCGGCGTCGATGTCGTCGGTGGCCCGGGAGACCGGGTTGGGGGTGAGGGTCTCGCTGCCGGTCACCACTCCGCGCACGGCCAGCGAACGCTCGTAGTTGTGCTCGTGACCGCAGAGCACCAGGTCGACGTCGTACCGGTCGAACAGCGGGCCGTACTTCTCACGCAGGCCCAGGTCCGCGCCGTTCGCGTCGGAGGAGCTGATCATGACCTGGTGCATCGCCACGACCACCCAGTCGATGTCGCGTGAGGAGCGCGCCGCCTTCAGCTCCCTCTCGAGGAAGGCGAGCTGGCGGCCGCCGGAGTAGCCGCTGATGTAGACGTCACCGCCGTCCTGCAGGCAGTTGTCGTCGTTCTGCAGCACGATCACCCGCACCGAGCCGGCCGTGAACGCGTACCACAGGCCCGCGAGTTCGGCGTCCGTCTCGGTGGAGGGGAGGGAGAAGTAGGTCTGGTAGGCGCCGAGGCCGATCGGGCCGTTGGCCTTCTCGATCTCGTGGTTGCCGGCTGCCGGCATCCAGGGACGGAAGCGCGCCGAACGGGTGTTGTTGGTGAAGAAGTTGTTCCAGGTCCGCACCCGGTCGACGTCCAGGTTGGCGTAGCAGAGGTCGCCGTTGAGGAGGTGGAACAGCGGGGCGACCTGCTCGATACCGGTGACGATGTCCTTCGTCGCGGGCGTGGAGTTGGCGTCCAGGGCGACGGTGCCGTCGGCGGACCAGGTCACCTGCGGGGCGGACTGGTCGCCGAAGCTGGTGAAGGTGACCGGCCGACGTCCCTGCGGAGCCGTGCGGAACGTACCGCTGTCGGGGGTCGCCCCCTCGTGCGTGGCGAGGTAGAGGTAGTCCGTGTCCGGGGCGAGCCCCTTCAGCAGGGCGTGGTGGACGTAGACCGTGCGGTCCGAGGTGCCGTCGACGTAGGTGACGGTCTCGGCCTTCTTGCTGGAGCCGAAGCCGTGCTCCAGGGTGCCGTAGCGCACGACGGGCTTGGTCACCGGCCGGTCCGTGATCCACGACACCGTCATCTGGGTGCGCGGGTCGGCCCCGAAGGTCAGGTGCAGGCCCTGGACGGGGGGCGCGCCGGAGGAGTCCGCGGTGAGGTGGAAGGCCGGACCGGCGTTCGGAGCGGCCTGAGCCGCACCCGCGCCGAACAGCCCGGTGGCGGCGGCGCCCGCCCCCGCGGTGCCCAGCAGGCCCAGCGCGTGACGACGACTGAACCCCTCCGAACCTTCCGCCGATCTGCCCTCTGTTGAGTCTGCCTGTGTGGTCATGACGCCCTCCCGACGAACAGCTGAGCTGACAACGACCGCACCCTGACCCAGCCCAACTGCCCCCACATGAACACCACATGACCACACGGCCACCACGCGTCAGGCATCAGGCCGCCAAGACCGACCCATGCCCTCGCCTTTACCGTCGGCCGCCCTGGCCTTGACCGATCCCGCCCCCGGGGCCCATGGGGTGAGACCCACGTCACACGCGACTTCCTGTCACACATCGCGGTCGGCTCCGGTCAGTCAGGTGGAACCGCCCCCCCCCCAGCGAGGAGATCATCGTGGAATCGCGACTCGACTACTTCGGCCACCCGCTCGCCGGGAAGGTGCTGAGGCACATCAACTCGGCCGGCAAGGCCGTCTCGGACTCGACGCTGCCGGCCACGATCCAGGAGCTGGTGAAGATCCGCGCCAGCCAGATCAACGGCTGCGGTTTCTGCACCGACATGCACACCAAGGACGCCGTGGTGGCCGGGGAGACCGCGCAGCGCCTCCACCTGGTCGCGGCCTGGCGTGAGGCGAAGGTGTTCACCGATGCGGAGCGTGCCGCGCTGGAGGTGGCGGAACAGGGCACCCGGATCGCCGACGCGGCCGGGGGCGTCGCCGACGAGGTGTGGGCCAACGCCGCCAAGCACTTCGACGAGGAACAGCTCGTCGCCCTGATCTCCCTGCTCGCCGTCATCAACGCCTACAACCGCATCAACGTCATCAACCAGCAGCCCGCCGGGGACTACCAGCCCGGCCAGTTCGGGTGACCGACGCCCGCAGGCAGGGCCGGCTGCGCCTTCCCTCTCCGTGGAGGGGGGAAGGCGCAGCCGGTCCGTCGTCCGTCAGTCCGTGGTGGGGCGCGGGGCGCGCAGATGGGCCCGTTCGGCCAGTTCGCCCTCGTCGACCAGCTCGAGCATCGGCTTGCCCGGCGCGCACATCATGGTCACCACGAACCGGGTCCGCGCATCCGTGAGGGCGTTGCCGTCCTGGTAGTGGATCACGTCACCGCCCGGCTCCCAGAACGTCCCGCCGGCCCCGACCACCCGCTCGGGCTCGCCCTCCAGCTCGAAGCGGACGGCGCCCTCGACGACGTACCCGAACGCGGGTCCGGAGTGGCGGTGCGGCGGGGTCCCCGGGTCTCCCGGCTCCCACTCGACATAGATGGTCATCGCCGAGGCCCCCTCGGGGACGGTGATCGGTGCGGCGTCCTGCAACACCGTCACCGCCGTCTTCCACCCCTCCGGGCGCGACTGCCCGCCGGGCCCGTTCGCTGCGTTCCTGTCCGACATGGTCGGGCACCTCCATGGATTCGTCGTCCCTCGGTACCGGCCTTCGCCACGGATGACCGAGCACGCTGGATCTGTGACACGGCGGGACCGGTTCATACCCCTCCGTGCCGTTATGCGAGTGCCAGCTTGTAGCATGATGATCCAACTCTGGAGGACATCCATGCGCGGCGGTGAGAACGGGGGCTCGAGCTCCCTCGACCAGGCGACGAAGGAATTCCTTGCCGCGCGTCCACAGCTGTTCGGTATCGCGTACCGCGTGGTCGGCAGCGCCGTGGAGGCGGAGGACATCGTCCAGGAGGCGTGGCTGCGGTGGCAGAACACCGACCGTGCGGGCATCCGTGAGCCGGCCGCGTTCCTGGCCACGGTCACCACCCGGCTGGCGATCAACTTCACCCAGTCCGCCAAGGTACGGCGGGAGTCGTACGTCGGCCCCTGGCTTCCCGAGCCCGTCGACACGAGCACGGACCCCCAGCTGGGCGCGGAACACGCGGAGGCACTCGACATGGCGGTTCTCCTGGTCCTGGAGAAGCTGAACCCCGTGGAGCGGGCCGCCTACGTGCTGCGGGAAGCGTTCGACTACACGTACAGGCGGATCGCGGACATCGTCGAGACCAGCGAGGCCAACGCACGCCAGCTGGTGAGCCGTGCCCGCAAGCGGCTGACGGCGGAGCGCCGGGAACCGGTGGACTCCGCCGAGCACCGGCGATTCCTGGAGGTGTTTCTCGCCGCCGCGCAGAACGGCCGTCTCTCGGTGCTCGAAGAGGTGCTCACCGAGGACGTGGTCAGCTACGCCGACGGCGGCGGAATGCGCGGGGCGTCCAAGATTCCGGTCATCGGGCTCCCGCATGTCTCCCGGTACCTCGTCGCCTTCGCCCCGCGTTTCTGGCCCCAGACGGACGTCCGCTGGGTCGAGGCCAACGGCAGGCCGGCGGTCCTGATCTCGGCCGGCGGGAACCCGGTGGCACTGCTGTCGGTCGACGTGTCGGCACGCGGCATCGAACGCATCATGTGGGTGATGAACCCGGCCAAGCTGGCCCCCTACGTGTCGTCGCTGGACGGCTGAGCCCCTCGTCCGACAGGCCGCACGCACGGGCTGCAGAGGATGATTTTTCCCGGCTTCCCGGGCGGGCTGTCACAGGCGGAAGGGCTCTCCGGTCTCTTCTGGTGCAGACACCAGAAGCACTCCGAGAGGAACTCCGTCATGAAGGTCGTCGTGATCGGTGGCACCGGACTCATCGGTTCGAAGCTCGTCAGCAGGCTTGGCGAGGACGGGCACGAGGCGGTAGCGGCCGCACCCAGCACCGGCGTCAACACTCTCACCGGGGAGGGGCTGGCCGAGGTCCTCGAGGGCGCCTCGGTGCTGGTCGACGTGTCCAACTCCCCTTCGTTCGAGGACCGGGCCGTCCTGGACTTCTTCCGCACCTCCACGGCCAACCTCCTCCAGGCCGAGGCGGACGCCGGCGTGCGGCACCATGTGGCGCTGTCGGTGGTGGGCACCGACCGGCTCCAGGAGAGCGGCTACTTCCGGGCCAAGCAGGCCCAGGAGGATCTGATCAAGGCGTCCGGCATCCCGTACTCCATCGTCCACGCCACCCAGTTCTTCGAGTTCGCGAAGGGGCTGGCCGACGGGGTGACCGAGGGCGACACCGTGCGCCTGCCGGACGCCAGGATCCAGCCCCTCGTCTCCGACGACGTGGCCGCGGCCGTGGCCCGCGCCACGGTGGGTGCGCCGGCCAACGGCGTGGTGGAGGTGGGCGGCCCCGAGGCGTTCCAGCTCGAGGAGTTCATCCGGATCGCGCTGGACGCGGCGAACGACCCCCGCAAGGTCGTCACGGACCCGCAGGCGCGGTACTGGGGAGCCGAGCTGCGGGAGGACACGCTGCTGCCCGCTCCGGACGCGAGCCTCGGCGAGGTCAGGTTCACCGACTGGCTCGCGCGGCAGCGGTAGGCGCCGACGGGTGGTGGCCCCCGTGGGAGGGGGTACGGGAGCCGCCACCCGGCCACCGAGCGCACGCGAGAACCCCGCCGATGCCGCGGCGCCGCGTGCAGGCCCTACGCGCCGCGGCTCACGACGCGCCGACCAGCACCACGGTGACGCACAGCGCCATCACCACGGTGATCAGGATCATCGCGGTCAGCGTCCCGCGCAGCCAGTGTCCGAAGCGGGCGCGATGCCGCTGTTCCACCACGTGGATGCTCGCGGCGATGTGCTCCGTCACCATGCGGGCCACGTAGGTCTGTTCCGCGAGGTACCAGCGTTCGATGTCCGTCCGCTGGTCCTGCGTCAGTCCCGGCTCCTGCGCGGTGAAGTCCGCGACCCGCCGGCGTGCCGCCCGCAGATGGGCCTGCTGGTAGAGGAAGTCCTGGATGTCGGTCAGGCCGCGGGCGGCCTCCTCGTTCGTGTCCATGGTGTGCTCCCCAGGTGAGGCGGCGGCTGTCCGGCCGGTCACTGTGGTGTGGGCGCGGGGTACGCGCGTCAGCGCCGGGGAGGAGAGCAGCGCGCACGAACGGTCGGGCCGGGACTGGTCGGGCCGGCGAACTCACGAACGCCGCGCAGAGAGCTGGAGCAGACAGCGTGAACGACCAGCGTGGCAACATCCGCGTGAAGCCGCAAGGGCATCGGCCCGGTGGTGTCCCGGGCGTCTCCCCGCACGCCCGGAGGACGGCCGGCGCGATCCGCTCCACGAACTACGTCAATTGACGGAATCGGTCCCGGCGGCGGCCGTCTAGCTTTCTTCGCGTGGCCGCGACGGTCGGACACGCCGAGGGAGAAGCCATGAGTGCTGCAGCACGGAACGTCGTTCTCGTCCACGGAGGTTTCGTGGACGGATCCGGCTGGCAGGGCGTCTACGACGTCCTCACCCGGGACGGGTACGACGTCAGCATCGTCCAGAACCCGACGCTGTCGCTGGAGGGGGACGTCGCGGCGACGCGGATGGTCCTCGACGCGCAGGACGGCCCGGTCGTCCTGGTGGGGCACTCCTACGGCGGTGCGGTGATATCCGAGGCGGGCAGTCACCCGAAGGTCGCGGCGCTCGTCTACATCGCGGCGTTCGCGCCCGACAAGGGCGAGTCGGTGAGCACGCTCATCGCCGACCCGCCGCCCGGTGCCCCCGTGCCGCCGATCCTGCCGCCCAGGGACGGCTTCCTGTTCCTGGACCGCGAGAAGTTCGCGAACTCCTTCGCCGGTGACGTGCCCGCCCAACTGGCGGCGTTCATGGCCGACTCGCAGGTCCCGTGGGGCCTCGACGCCCTCAACGGCGCCGTGTCGGAGCCGGCCTGGCGGGTGAAGCCGAGCTGGTACCTCGTCGCCACCGACGACCGTATGATCCCGCCGCCGGCTCAGCGGGCGATGTCGGAGCGGGCGGGCTCGACGGTCGTCGAGGTTCCCGGCAGCCACTCCGTGTACGTGTCACGGCCGGACGCGGTGGCCGACCTGATCAAGCAGGCCGCGGCCGCTCACTGACCCCGCGGCGTCCTGCGCGCGGCCGGGATCCGGGCAGCCCCCGCGATCCCGGCCGCGGCGGGGTGCCCGGGCGCGTCGCGGCCGGTGTTGGGGCGCGTCGCGGCCGGTGTTCGGACGCGTCGCGGCCGGTGTTCGGGCGCGTCGCGGCCGGTGTTCGGGCGCGTCGCGGCCGGTGTTCGGACGTCGGTGGGAAGCTCGAGAGCGGCGGCCCGCGCCGCCGGCGTACCGCGGGCCACCGGGCTGCCCTCCAACGCCACCGGGCCGGGCCCTCCACCCCACAGCGGATCGCCCTCGGGTCAGTGGCCGCGACCTGCACCGCGCCGCGAACCGAGCGTGCCACAGGTCGCGCAGGAGTGCGATCTCGGCCATGTGGTGGACGAGTTCGAGGCTGGTCTCCCACAGCACGTCGACGAACGGATCGCCGGAGTCGGCGCCGGACGGGTACGGCGAGAGGCCCGGGGCCGACGACCCGTCGGCACGGGGCGCCGGCGGATTTCGGTGCGGGCGGCCCGGGGCCGCTGAGCGGTCAGCTGTCGTAGTCGACCGTCAGCTTCTCGGAGACCGGGTACGTCTGGCAGGTCAGCACGTAGCCGGCCTCGACCTCGGCGGGCTCGAGGGCGTAGTTGCGGCGCATGTCGGCTTCGCCGTCCGTGATCCGTGCCCGGCAGGTGCCGCAGACGCCGCCCTTGCAGGCGAAGGGGAGGTCCGGGCGGATGCGGGCGGCGGAGTCGAGGAGTGCCGTGCCGCGCGGCAGCCGGGCGGTGGTGGAGCGGCCGTCGAGGGTGACGGTGACCTCGCTGGCCGGGCCCGTCGCCGCCGCCTCCTCGTGGCGGACGGGTTCGATCGGCTCGTCGGCGAAGAAGAGCTCCTGGTGGATCCGTCCGCCGGGGACGCCCAGTCCGGCCAGGACCTGCTGGGCGTCGAGCACCATGCCGTGCGGTCCGCACAGCCACCAGTGGTCGGCGGAGGGTACGTCGATCAGCCCCGCGACGAGGGCGGCGAGGCGGTCGCCGTCGAGGCGGCCGGAGAGGAGCTCGGCTTCGCGGGGCTCGCGCGACAGGACGTGGGCGAGGTGGAAACGGGTGCGGTACTCGTCCTTCAGGTCGGCCAGTTCGTCGGCGAACATCACGGTGTCGGTGCGCCGGTTGCCGTAGAACAGCGTGACCCTGGAGCGGTCGTCGGCCGCCAGGACGGACTCGGCGATCGACATCATGGGGGTGATGCCCGAACCCGCGGCGATCAGCACATGGTGGCCGGGCACCGTGAGGTCGGGGGTGAAGGCTCCGGTCGGGGCCATCACCTGCACGGTGTCGCCGGGCCGCACCTCGTGGACCAGCCAGGAGGAGAAGAGCCCGCCGGGCACCTCCCGGACGCCGATGCGGGGCGGTGCGCCGACCGGGGAGCAGATCGAGTACGAGCGCCGCTCGTCGCGCCCGTCGATCTCACGGCGCAGGGTGAGCGACTGACCGGGGCCGAAGGCGAACTCCTCCGCCAGGGCCTCGGGGATGTCGAAGGTGACGGCCACGGCGTCCTCGCACAGGCGCGTGACGGCGGCGACGCGCAGGGGATGGAAGGCTGGGCGGCGCCGCCGGACTGTCGTCGCGGGGGCACCGGCGGTCGGTGCCATCAGCTCTGCCATCAGATCTCCTTGACGTACTCGAACGGCTCGCGGCAGGCCAGGCACCGCCACAGCGCCTTGCAGGAGGTGGCCGCGAAGCGGGAGGTCTCCTCGGTGTCGGCCGATCCGCAGCGCGGGCAGGTGACCGTGCGCCGGGTCGGTGACAGGTTCAGCGGGACGGGACCGGTGGGCTGCCGCGGTGCCGTCGTGGGCGGTGCGATGCCGTGTGCGGCGAGCTTGCGGCGCCCTTCGGGGGTGATCCAGTCGCTCGTCCACGGCGGGTCGAGGACCGTACGGATCTCGACGCGGTCGAACCCGGCGTCCCGCAGGCGGGCGGCGACCCCGGCCCGCATCTCGGCCATGGCGGGGCAGCCCGAGTAGGTGGGGGTGAGACCGGCGACCACCGTACCGTCGGCCTCGATCGTCACCGTCCGCAGTACCCCGAGGTCGGCCAGCGTGAGCATGGGAAGTTCGGGGTCGGGGACCTGTTCGGCGAGGTGCCGGGCCCGCCGGACGTCGGACAGGACGGTCACCATGTCGCCTCCGGGTGGGCGCGGGCCACGCTCTGCAGCTCGGCCAGGAGCGGGGCGAGGTGTTCGGTGTGTCCGCCGTGCCGGCCGTGGCCGGGCAGGGGCGCGGTGTGCGGCACGGGGAGTCCGGCCGCGTCGAGGACCTGCTGGAGATCGGCGAGGACCGCCTCGCGCACGTCCTGCGCGGCGAACAGTTCCTCCCAGTAGGGAGCCTGTGATTCCAGGGCGGTCAGCATGCGCGCGCGGGACTCTTCGGTGCCGTCGCCCAGGCGTACGACCCATTCGGCGGCGTACTGCCGGTGGTAGGTCAGCTCCTTCACGCCCTTGGCCGCGATCGCCGCGAGTACCGGGTCGGGCGTGGAGGCCAGTCCGGTGAAGTGGGCGAGGCGCCAGCTGGCGAACACCAGCAGCCGCAGGACGGAGAAGGCGAAGTCGCCGTTGGGGAGTTCGGCGAGGCGTACGTTGCGGAAGTCGCCGGCGTCACGGAAGTAGGCGTAGGCGTCCTCCGTACGGCCGGTGCCGTCCACCTGGCCGCAGCGCGCGTACAGCAGGCGCGTCTGGCCGAGCAGGTCGAGCCCGATGTTGGCCAGCGCCACCTCCTCCTCCAGTTCGGGGGCGCGGGTGACCCATTCGGCGAGCCGCTGGGCCAGGACCAGGGCGTCGTCGCCGAGCGCCAGGCAGTGGCCGGCCAGTGCGGTGGCGTCGACGCCCTCGGGTACGGCGGTGTCGACGCCGTGCAGCGGGTCCTCGAAGCCGGTGCCGAAGGCCCAGCGGGCGTCGCCGTCGTCGTGGCCCTCGGCCAGCGAAAGGTAGACGTGGTCGTCGCTCATCACCGGCTCCTAGATGTGCGGGACATCGTCGGGGATGTCGTAGAAGGTCGGGTGCCGGTAGACCTTGTCGGCGCTGGGGGCGAAGAAGGGGTCCTTCTCGTCCCGGGTGGAGGCGGCGATGTGGTCCGAGCGCACGGCCCAGATGCTGACGCCTTCGTTGCGCCGGGTGTAGAGATCGCGGGCGTGGGTGAGGGCCATCTCGTCGTCCGCCGCGTGCAGTGAGCCGACGTGGACGTGGTTGAGGCCGCGCTTGCCGCGGATGAACACCTCGTACAGGGGCCAGTTCTCCGAGTCGCTCATGCGACTGTCTCCTTACGTGCCCGGGCGGCCTGCTTGGCGGCGTGCGCGCCGGCGGCCGCACGCACCCAGGCGCCCTCCTCGTGGGCGTCGCGCCTGCGCTGCATCCGCTCCGCGTTGCAGGGGCCGTTGCCGCTGATGACTTCCTTGAGTTCGGAGAAGTCGGGGGTGCCGAAGTCGTGCCGGCCGCGCTCCTCGTTCCAGCGCAGTTCGGGGTCGGGCAGGGTCACGCCGAGCCTGGCCGCCTGGGGCACGGTCATGTCGACGAAGCGCTGGCGCAGTTCGTCGTTGCTGTGCCGCTTGATCTTCCAGGCCATCGACTGCGCGGAGTTGGGCGAGTCGGCGTCGGGCGGGCCGAACATCATCAGGGACGGCCACCACCAGCGGTCCACCGCGTCCTGCACCATCTCCCGCTGCGCGTCGGTGCCGCGCATCATGGTCATCAGCAGCTCGTAGCCCTGCCGCTGGTGGAAGGACTCCTCCTTGCAGACCCGCACCATGGCGCGGGCGTAGGGCCCGTACGAGCTGCGGCACAGGGGGACCTGGTTGCAGATGGCCGCGCCGTCGACGAACCAGCCGATGACCCCGACGTCCGCGAAGCTGGGCGTGGGGTAATTGAAGATCGACGAGTACTTCTGGCGGCCTTCGAGGAGTCGCTGGGTGAGGTCGGCCCGGTCGACGCCCAGGGTCTCGGCGGCCGAGTACAGGTACAGGCCGTGGCCGGCCTCGTCCTGGACCTTGGCGAACAGGATCGCCTTGCGGCGCAGCGAGGGCGCCCTGGTGATCCACTCGCCTTCCGGCTGCATGCCGATGATCTCCGAGTGCGCATGCTGGGCGATCTGCCGGACCAGCGTCCTGCGGTACCCCTCGGGCATCCAGTCGCGCGGTTCGATCCGCTGGTCGCGCGAGATCGTCGCCTCGAAATGGGACTCCAGGTCGTGCTCGGCGTCCCTTCCGGCCGCTTCAGTCATCTCCACCCACTCCCTACCGACCATTCGTTCGGTTCATCATAAGGTATGCCCTCCCTGGTCTGGCAAGGGCCGCACCGGATCGGTGCCCGGCAAAAGGCGGCCGTCCGCGCGGGCCACCGTCCGCCGGGGACGGCGCGCACCGTGCCGTGCCGGCCCGCGCCGGTCACCAGGTGTAGAAGCCCCGGCCCGTCTTCTGTCCGAGTTCGCCGCGGGCCACCTTCTCGCGCAGCAGCCGCGGCGGTGCGAAGCGGTCACCGAGGGTGGCGTGCAAATGTTCGGCGATGGCGAGCCGGACGTCGAGCCCGACCAGGTCGGTCAGGCGCAGCGGCCCCATGGGGTGCTTGTAGCCGAGCCGCATCGCGTCGTCGATGGCCTCGGGCGCGGCGACGCCCTCCTCGACCATGCGGATCGCCTCCAGCCCCAGGACCAGGCCGAGCCGGCTGCTGGCGAAGCCGGGCGAGTCCTTGACCACGACGTCCTGCTTGCCCAGGGCTCTGGTCCACTCCAGAGCGGCCCGCACGGTGTGCTCGGCGGTGTCGGGGGCGACGACGATCTCGACGAGTGCGGAGGCGGGCACCGGGTTGAAGAAGTGCATCCCGAGGAACCGTTCCGGTCGCCTGAGCACGGCGGCGAGGTCGGTGACCGACAAGGAGCTGGTGTTGGTGGCCAGGACGGTCGTGTCGCCCACCGCCTCCTCGGCGGCCTTCAGCAGGCGGGCCTTGAGCGCCGCGTCCTCCGGTACCGCTTCCACGACCAGTTCGGTCCCCGGTGACAGGGCGTCCACCGCGGGCACGACGGTCACCCGGGCGGCCACCCGCTCCGCGGGCTCGCTCAGGTGGCCGCGCTCCCCGGCCCGCCGCAGACTGCCGCCGATCCGCTCCAGCGCCGCGGCGGCGGCCTCCGCCCCGCTCTCCACCACGGTCACGGCGGAGCCGGCGGTGGCGAACGACTGGGCGATCCCCGCGCCCATCAGGCCGCCGCCGATGACGGCGACGGTGTCGGGTGCCGAGGTCATGCGCGACTCCTCTTCTCGAGAAAACGTGTCATGCGGTCCTTCTTGTCCGCGCCCTCGAAGAGCACGGCCTGCGCCAGGTCGTCGGCGACCGGGTGGGCCCCGGGCGAGTCGACGACGAGCTTGGTCAGCCGCAGGGCCGTGGCCGAGGACCGCGCCATGCGGTCGAGCAGCGCGTGGGCGCTCGCCAGCAGTTCCTCGGCGGGAACGACCTCCATGACCAGACCCGCGGCGAGCGCCGCCGGGGCGTCGAGGTTGCGGCCGGCGAGCAGGATCTGCTTGGCGACCGACTCCCCGACCAGTTCGGGCAGCCGCCAGCAGGCGCCGGCCGCCGCGAGGATGCCGAGACCCGGCTCGGGGTTGCCGAAGACGGCACCGGGGCCGGCGATCCGCAGGTCGCAGGCGTAGGCCAGCTCGGCTCCGCCGCCCAGCGCCCAGCCCTCGACAGCGGCCAGGGTGGGCATGGGCAGCCGCCGGACGCGTTCGAACAGTCGGCTGTTGATGCCCTGGAGCGCCTCGTCTCGGCCGCGCTCCAGCAGCTCGGCGATGTCGGCGCCGCCCGCGAAGACCCCGCCGTGGCCGGTCAGGAGGAGCAGCCTGGGCTCGCGCTCCAACTTCTCGCACACCTGGTGCAGTTCGCTGATCATGCGGCCGCTGATGGCGTTGCGGGCCTCGGGGCGGTGGAGGGTGACGACGACCCGGTCGGCCCGCTCCTCCACCAGCAGCGTGTCGTACGACGAAGACGTGCTCACACCCGCTCCACCAGCAGTGCGACGCCCTGGCCCACGCCGACGCAGAGCGTGGCGAGGCCACGACGGCCGTTCTCGCATTCCAGGCGACCCAGGAGGGTGAGCAGGATGCGGGCGCCGGAGCAGCCGAGCGGATGCCCGAGGGCGATGGCGCCGCCGTCGGCGTTGACCTTGTCCTCGTCGAGCTTGAGACGGCGGATGACGGCCAGGGCCTGTACGGCGAACGCCTCGTTGAGTTCCACGGCGTCCAGGTCGCCGGTCCCCCAGCCGGCCCGGGCCAGCGCCTTCTGGGTGGCGGGGACCGGCCCCAGACCCATGAGGTTGGGCTGTACCCCGGCGGAGGCCGAGGCGACGATCCGGGCCCGGGGGGTGAGGCCGTAGCGCTCCACCGCATCGGCACTGGCGACCGTCAGGGCCGCCGCGCCGTCGGACAGCGGGGAGGACGAGCCCGCGGTGACGATGCCGTTCTCGCGGAAGACGGTCCGCAGGGAGCCCAGCTTCTCCAGGGTGGTGCCGGGGCGGGGGCCCTCGTCCCGGGTCACCTCGCCGTCACGCACGGGGACGGGGACGATCTCGCGGTCGAAGCGGCCCGCCTCCTGTGCGGCCACGGCCCGCTGGTGGCTGCGCAGGGCGAAGGCGTCGGACTCGGCCCGGGTGATGCCGTCCAGGGCCGCGACCTCCTCCGCGGTCTCGCCCATGGACAGCGTGACCTTGACCGCCTCCGGCCCGGCGTCCCCGGGGACGGCACGGTCGGCGGCGGTGAAGCGCGGGTTGGTGAACCGCCAGCCGAGAGCGGTGTCGTACACCTGACCCGGCTTGGCCCACGGAGTGCCGGGCTTCTCCATCACCCAGGGCGCCCGGGTCATGGACTCCACTCCCCCGGCGACCACCAGGCCGGCCTCCCCGGCGCGGATCGTCTGGGCCGCCGACGCCACCGCGGTCAGGCCGGACGCGCACAGGCGGTTGACGGTGTAGCCGGGCACGGTGTGCGGCAGGCCGGCGAGCAGTACCGCCATCCGGGCGACGTCCCGGTTGTCCTCGCCCGCCTGGTTGGCGGCTCCGAGAACGACCTCGTCCACGGCCTCGCCGGGCGCTCCGGCGCGCCGCACGGCCTCGGCGACGACGAGGGCGGCGAGGTCGTCGGGGCGGACGGCGGCCAGGGCACCGCCGTAGCGGCCCTGCGGGGTGCGGGCCCCGTCGATCAGGTAGACGTCCGGCATCAGGCGGCCTCCCTGCCCTTCGCGGCGTACTCGCCGTGGACGGATCTGCTCGGTGACTCCGGGTACGCGGACCGGTGGCCGCGGCTCGTCACGGCGTCCGCCGCACGCTCGATCGGAGTGCGGTGACGGGCGAGGCGGTCGGGCCTCTCAGGGGTCTTCTGCGGCATGCGGCACACCTCTTGACATGCGGGGGTCTCGCTGGATTACCTTGACCACACCGCACGCTAACCGAATGTTCGGTCGGTCCACAAGGTGGTGGAAATGACGACCCGGGTACCGGATACGACGCCTGGCCCCGTCGAGACGATGTTCGCCGCGGACGAGGCGTCACAGGGGCTCGGCATCGAGCTGCTCGAGCACGGCGAGGGAACTGCCGTACTGCGGATGACCGTGGCGCCCTCGCAGGTCAACGGGCATCGGATCGCCCACGGCGGCTATCTCTTCCTCCTCGCCGACACCGCGTTCGCCTGTGCCTGCAACAGCCACGGTCCCGTGACCGTCGCCGCCGGCGCCGACATCGCCTTCATCGCGCCCGCGTACGAAGGCGATGTGCTGGTGGCCACGGCGCGGGAGCGCGTTCGGTTCGGCCGCAGCGGTGTCTACGACGTGAGCGTTGTGCGCGGAGACGAAGTGATCGCGGAGTTCCGCGGCCGCAGTCGCACCCTCCGCGCGCGGATTGAGGAGCCGTGATGAGCAGCGAAGTGATCGCGCCCGAGCCGAGGGCCACCCGCCGGGGGGAGCCGCTCCCCGAGGCGCTCCTGGACGACGCCGAGCGGATGTCCCGCGAGGAGCTGGCCTCGCTCCAGCTCACCCGGCTGCGCGCGACGCTGCGGCACGCGTACGACAACGTGGAGCTGTACCGCGAGAAGTTCGACGCGGCCGGTGTGCGGCCCGAGGACTGCCGGACCCTCGCGGACCTCGCCCGCTTCCCCTTCACGACCAAGGCGGACCTGCGGGACACCTACCCCTTCGGCATGTTCGCCGTCCCGATGTCCGAGGTGCGGCGCGTACACGCCTCCAGCGGCACCACCGGCCGCCCCACCGTGGTCGGCTACACCGACAACGACCTGTCCATGTGGGCGGACGTCGTCGCCCGCTCCATCCGGGCGGCCGGCGGCCGGCCCGGGCACAAGGTGCACATCTCGTACGGCTACGGCCTGTTCACCGGCGGTCTGGGCGCCCACTACGGCGCGGAACGCGCCGGGTGCACCGTGATCCCCGCCTCCGGCGGCATGACCGCGCGGCAGGTGCAGATCATCCAGGACTTCCGTCCCGAGATCATCATGGTCACGCCCTCCTACATGCTGACCCTGCTCGACGAGTTCGAGCGTCAGGGCATCGATCCCCGCTCCACCTCCCTGGAGGTCGGCATCTTCGGTGCCGAACCCTGGACGGAGGAGATGCGCCGTGAGATCGAGGAGCGCCTGGACATCCACGCGGTCGACATCTACGGGCTGTCCGAGGTCATCGGCCCGGGTGTCGCCCAGGAGTGCGTGGAGACCAAGGACGGGCTGCACGTCTGGGAGGACCACTTCCTCCCCGAGGTGGTGGACCCGCTGACCGACGAGGTGCTGGCCGAGGGCGAGAACGGTGAGCTGGTCTTCACCTCGCTCACCAAGGAGGCGCTGCCCATCATCCGCTACCGCACCCGGGACCTGACGCGACTGCTGCCCGGCACCGCGCGTCCCGGCCTGCGCCGGATCGAGAAGATCACCGGCCGCTGCGACGACATGATCATCCTGCGCGGGGTGAACGTCTTCCCCAGCCAGGTGGAGGAGATCGTGCTGCGCACGCCCGGCGTGGCCCCGCACTTCCAGATCCAGATCACTCAGCGCGGCCGGATGGACCACATGACCGTCCGCGTGGAGGCCCGGCCCGACGCCGGTCCCGCCGACCGTGAGGCCGCCGCGAGGACGATCGCCCAGGGCATCAAGGACGGCGTGGGCGTCACCGTGGCGGTCGACATCGTCGACCCGGAGACCCTGGAGCGTTCCCTCGGCAAACTCCGCCGGGTCAAGGACCTGCGCAGGGGCTAATACGCTGGCGGGCGGACGGCCGGGGTGCCTACTGTCCTGCGCATGCCCGAGTTGCAGCTGCTCCGCCCGGACCACGCCCCGGCGATCCTCGCCTTCGAGCAGGAGAACCGCGCCTACTTCGCGGCGTCCATCCCCGACCGCGGTGACGAATACTTCGCCCGGTTCGAGGAGCGGCACCGCGCGCTCCTCGCCGAACAGGACGCCGGGATCTGCTACTTCCATGTGGTGGCCGGCGATGCGGGCGAAGTGCTGGGGCGGGTCAACCTGTTCGACGTGGCGGACGGCGGCGCCGACCTCGGTTACCGGATCGCGGAGCGGGCCGCGGGGCGGGGGCTTGCGACCTGGGCCGCGCGGGAGATCTGCGGCCTCGCCGCCACCGGATACGGACTGACGTTCCTGCGGGCCGCGACCACTCTCGACAACACGGCGTCCCGGGCCGTCCTGGCCCGGGCCGGCTTCACCGTCACCGGCGAGACGCGGCTCTCCGGCCACCCCGGTCTGACGTATCTGCGCCGTCTGTAGGGGATTTGCGGGAACATCCGGGCGGACCGCCTCGTTGCCTCAGGGCCGATCCCGTCCCCGACCCAGGGAGCATCGTGCCCGTATCCGCGTCCGTCACCGCCACCGTCCTCCCCGCACTCCCGTCCCTCCGCACGCAGGCCGACCGGCTCATCGAGTCGGGAGTGCACGAGATCGCCGGGCTGTCCGCGGCCGAGGTCCGCGCCGCCGCCGCAACCCCTGCCGGGCCGGGTGCCCTGCTCGCCGTCCATCCGCAGCACGCCCCCGCCTCCGTGCTCGCGCCGCTGCTCCGGCACGACGGCAGGCCGGGGTTCGTCGTCACCGACATGACCGACGCCGACCTCTTCGCCCCGCTCGACACGATCGCGCTGCCCGACGCCCCGCTCTACGTCCTCACCGGTCTCGACCGGGGCGACCGGATGGCGAACTGGAGCCCGGAAAGGCGCTGCCCGCGCTCACCGCGCAGGAGCGCACCCCGCTGCTGCTCAGCGAGGGCCTCCACTGGGTGCTGCAACAGCCCGCCGTCCTGGAGCGCAACCACTGCTTCATGACCATCGGTTCGCGGCTGCGCAAGGCCAACGGCGCCCTGGACGCGCGCACTCCGGCGATCTGGATCAGCAACGGCACCGGGCGGGACGGCCGTGAGCGCCGCAACGCGCCCAAGGTGGGCTGGTGCTGGGCCGGTAACCGGCACACCTGGCTGGGGTTCGCCTCGGCAGCGGGCCGCCGAGTCCGATAGGACGCGACTCCGGGAGGCCGCGGTGCTCGTGGCGCACCGCGGCACCGCGGCCTCCCGGAGTCGGTCAGCCGCTCACCGGCCTGCCGCGGCCCCACGCCCAGGCGAGGCGGTCGGCGCCGGACTGGTTGGTGGTGGCCAGCCAGGGGCGGGAGGTGTCGCCGACGAGCTTCTGGATCGAGTAGGTGTCGTCGGTGCGCAGGCCGGGCCAGTACACCGAGCCCATGCCGAGCTCGCGGAACAGGTCCGTGTCGGCCTGGATGAAGTTGACGGAGTTGTCGTCGGGCGTCGGCACGTCGTAGTCGAGGCCCGTGGTCATCGGGGCGCCGAACTCGTCGGCGACGGTCCGGCCCGCGCAGTCGCCGAGCCGCTCCTTCAGGTCTGCCGCCCACTGGTCGTAGGTGGCGTAGCTCTTCCAGAAGCCGTAGTGGTGCAGGGAGAGGTAGGTCCCCTTCAGACGCGGGTCGGCACAGACGGTGGTGACGTGGTCGTTGTAGCCGGCGCCGCTGACGAAGACGCGGTCGTGCGGGACGGACGGATACGTCGCCAGCCACTTGGCGGCGAGGTCGGCCCACTCGGCGTCGGTGTAGCCGTGCGGCTCGTTCATCGGCTCGAAGTAGACGTGCGGGTCGTGCCGGTAGGCCTTCACGACGGTGTTCCACATCGGCCAGTAGGTGGCCTCGTCGTCGATGAAGCCGTCCTTGTTCGCGCCGGTGCCCTCCCAGTAGGAGACGATCACCTTGAAGCCCTGCGCCGAGGCCGCGTCGACGACTCCGCGGTAGGACTTCCAGTAGGAACCGTTCACCGTGTAGGGGTTGATGGGCAGCCGAACGGTGTTGGCCCCGAGGTTGGCGCGGAACGCGGCGATCACCCGGGTCGCCTTGGCGTAGGTCTGCGCGTAGCTGTCGGAGAGCGACAGGCCGGAGAGGACCACCGGGTCGTCGGCGTAGTTGTCGCGCGGGTCGGCCCAGTTGACGCCCTTGAACTGGCTGGTGCCGTGGCCCGGCACCGCGGCGGAGGCGGAGGCTGGGCTGCCGGTGAGGGTCGTGGCGCCGACCGCGGCGATCGCGACCGCCGCCAGGGCGGCGCGCTGGCGAGGGGTGATCCGGGTTCCGGCGGGGGTCTTGCGCATCAACGTGCCCTTTCAGGAGAAGGCGGCTCGGCGCGGCGGCTCGTTGCCCCGGTCGGATGTTCACGTAAACATCGATCGGGTGTGTTTACGTGAACATCCGCTGCACGACGCGGCACGGAGATCTCCGTGCCGGGCTGTTCACACCGCGATGTTTACGTAAACTCGAAAGCGTCGGAATCGTGGCATCCGCTCCTGCGGCCGTCAAGGTTTCCCGCTCCGTAACATCCGGTACGTGAAGGAGACTTGAGGGGTGAGCCGATGGAGCTGAACGAGCCGGGGGCACCGGTGCCGTCGGCCACGGGCGGTGCGCGGCGGGGCGGTTCCGGGGTGCCGGGCGGGCGCCGGAAGCAGCGGGTCTCGATGGCGGACGTCGCCGAGCTCGCCGGTGTCTCCTCACAGACGGTCTCCCGGGTCTCCAACGGCCATGCCGGCGTGATCAGTTCCACCCGGGAGCAGGTGCTGGCCGCGATGCGGGAGCTCGGTTACCGCCCCAACAGCGCGGCCCGCGCCCTGCGTTACGGCCGGTTCAACACCATCGGTGTGATCCTGTTCAGCCTCTCCTCGACGGGCAGCAGCCGTACCCTGGAGGCGATCGCCACCCATGCCGCGGCCGAGGGGTACGCGATCACCCTCATCCCCATCGACGTGGCCACGCAGGACAACGTGCTGGGGGCGTTCACGCGGATGGGCGAGCTGGCGGTGGACGCCGTGATCGTCATCATGGAGATCCATCTGCTCGACACCAGCACGGTCCAACTGCCGCCCGGCGTCCATGTGGTGGTCGTGGACTCGGACGCCGGGGACCGCCACAGCGTGGTCGACACCGACCAGGCCGACGGCGCCCGGAAGGCCGTACGGCATCTGCTGGAGCTGGGCCACCGGACCGTGTGGCACGTGACCGGTCCCGGGACGTCGTACGCGGGCCAGCGCCGCACCCAGGCCTGGCGGGCCGAGCTGGAGGAGGCCGGACGCCCGGTTCCGGCGCCGCTGCACGGCGACTGGTCCGCCGAGTCCGGTTACGCGGCCGGGCTCGCGCTGGCCCGGGAGCCCGACTGCACCGCGGTGTTCGCGTCCAACGACCAGATGGCCCTGGGTCTGCTGCGCGCCTTCCACGAGCAGGGCCGGTCCGTGCCCGCCGACGTGAGTGTCGTGGGGTTCGACGACACCCCCGACGCGGCCTTCTTCATCCCGCCCCTCACCACCGTCCACCAGGACTTCGCCGAGGTCGGCCGCCGCTGCGTCGAGGGCGTCCTGCGCCAGATCAGCACCGGGGACGACTCCCGTCCCGGCACCGATCTCGTCCCGGCCCGTCTGGTGGTCAGGGACAGCACCGCGCCGCCGCGCAGTTCACCGGGCCGCGGCTGACCTGCCGTCGCAACGGCACCCCGGCCGGCTCAGGCGGTACCGGCCGGCGTACTCGCGGGGCGTCGGGCACGGCACCGAACTCGTCCGGCCCGGGCCCTGGGCCGCAGTCCCCGGGCGCGCACACCCGAACGGGTCCGCGGTCACGGGGGTCGGGGTGCGCCCGACCCTCCGGGGCGGGAGTTCGTGTTCGTGGCGCGGCGGCCGCGGGGCGGGTGAGGTGCGCGGTGCGGGGTACCCGGCCGCCGAACGCGGTGACCGGCACCGCACGGACGTGGAAGGTCAGGCGTCCAAGCTCCATGTCCACGACGCATCCCGCCGAGCGCACCCGCAACGGCCGGGGCTGGTTCGAGCGGCTGGCGGAGGCGGCCTCGAACGTCACCAGCTCCCTGCTGTTCATGTGTTTCTGTCTGACCCTGATCGCGGCCTTCGTCGCCGTCCATGCCGCGGGCCTCGACCTGAGCTGGCAGCTCCTCGTCGGTGATGTCATGACCTCCCTGAACCTGCTGCTGCTCGCCCTGCTGAAGAACTCCGAGCGCCGCGCGGAACACGCCATCCAGCGCAAGCTCGACAGCATCGCCGCCGCGCTGCTCGATCAGCGGGAGGGCGACACCCCGGAGGAAGCGGCGGCGGAGCTGCGCAAGGTGATCCGGATGGAGGAGGAGCTCTGACTCCGCCGAGCCGGGTGAGCGGGCCGTGCCGGGCGTCGGTCGTGTCCTCGTACCCTGTTCGACGTGCCTCCCACCTGCCTGCATCATGTCGCCGTCCTCGTGCTGGAGGGGGCGAAGCCCCTCGACGTGGGTATCCCGGCGCAGGTGTTCACGACCCGGGCGAGCATGCCGTACGAGGTACGGGTGTGCGGTGCGGCGCCCGGACTGGTCACCGGCGGCGACGGGCTGTCGTACCACGTCGCTCATGGGCTGGACGCGCTGGAGTGGGCGGAGATCGTGTTCGTGCCCGGGTACCGGTTCCCGGACCGGGAGGACCCGCCGCGGGCGGTCGTCGACGCGCTGCTCGCCGCACACGAGCGGGGCGCGCGGCTGGCGGCCATCTCGACGGGGGCCTTCGCGCTCGCCGCGACGGGACTGCTCGACGGCCGGCGCGCCACCACGCACTGGCACTACACGCGCGCGCTCGCCGAGAAACATCCGCTGGTCAAGGTCGACGAGAACGTGCTGTTCGTCGACGAGGGCAGCGTGCTGACGTCGGCCGGCGCCGCCTCGGGCATCGACCTGTGCCTGCACATCCTGCGCGGTGACCTCGGGGTGGCCGCGTCGAACCACGCGGCCCGGCGGCTGGTCGCGGCCCCCTACCGCAGCGGCGGCCAGGCGCAGTACGTGCCGCGCAGTGTGCCCGAGCCGCTGGGTGAGCGGTTCGCGGTGACCCGCGAGTGGGCGCTGCACCGGCTCGGCGAGCCGCTCACCCTCGACGCGCTCGCCCGGCATGCGGGGGTGTCGGCACGTACGTTCTCGCGGCGGTTCGTCGAGGACACCGGGTACACGCCGATGCAGTGGGTGATGCGTGCCCGGATCGACCTGGCCCGGGAACTGCTGGAGCGGTCGGAGCGGAGCGTCGAGCAGATCGCCGACGACGTCGGTCTCGGCACCGGGGCGAACCTGCGGCTGCACTTCCAGCGGATTCTCGGTACGACACCGAGCGACTACCGGCGCACTTTCACCAAGGGCGAGTAGCGGCCACAGGACGACGCCGGTCGAGCACGGGTTCACACTCGGCCGCGCCGACGTTCCCCGGCGCCGGTCCAGATGCCCGACCGCGGGCCCGGACGCCGGGGGCGCTGCCTGCGGGGCGGGGACTCAGTTCGGTGGTCACCGGCGCTCCTCTCTCGTCGCTTCCGATGCGGAAAGGGCGGTCAGTTCACGATCGCCGGGCTGCGCGCGGGGGCGGCCCGGAACGCTGTCCACGGCGTGCGGTCGACGACCAGACGGCCCAGCGTGCGCACCTGCCGCGGGGCGTTCCAGCCGAGTACGCCGACCACCCTCCCGTGGTGCCCGTAGGCGGCGGCCAAGTGACCGTCCGACGGGTCGCCGTGGACGAACCGCAGCTCCGTACCCGGCGGGAAGATGCCGTACGCCTGGATCCTGGTGTCGTACTGGTCGGTCCAGACCGATACGGTCCCCGAACGGGCGCCGCACCGGGACCGGCTCGGGCTCGACCACGGCCACCTCCAGGCCCACGGTCCGGGCGGCCGCGGCGACCTCGGTGCCGAGGAATCCGGCCCCGACCACGACCACCCGGGGCCCGGCCCGCAGCGCGGCGCGCAGGGCGATCGCGTCGTCGAGGGTACGCAGGAGGTGGACTCCGGCCAGGTCGCTGCCGGGCATGCGCCGGGGGGGCCACACCGGTGGCGATGACCAGCGCGTCGAAGCCGACGCTCGCGCCGTCGGCCAGGCGCACCCGGCGGCCCGGCACGTCGAGCGCCGCGCACGGCAACCGTCTGGAACGGGACCACGCGATCCACTGGGCCGACGTGTACGCCGCCTCCCGGGGCCTTGCCCACCCGGCGGCCGGTGTGGCGGGATCCTTTTGAACCATGGCGATCTCGCCGCTGTCGTGGCCGGGCGCGGCCCGCGAACCTGGTGGCGTAGCGAAGGGACACCACTTATGACTCGTATCGCCATCAACGGATTCGGCCGCATCGGACGCAATGTGCTGCGCGCCCTGCTGGAGCGGGACAGCGACCTGGAGATCGTCGCCGTCAACGACCTCACGGAGCCCACCGCTCTGGCACGGCTGCTCGCCTTCGACTCCACGGCGGGCCGCCTCGGGCGCCCGGTGACCGTGGACGGGGACGTCCTCGTCGTGGACGGCCGCCGTATCAAGGTGCTCGCCGAGCGGGAACCGTCGCAGCTGCCGTGGGCCGCGCTCGGCGTGGACATCGTGCTGGAGTCGACCGGCCGTTTCACGTCGGCCAAGGCGGCCCGCGCCCACCTCGACGCCGGTGCCCGGAAGGTCCTGGTCAGCGCACCGTCGGACGGTGCCGACGTCACGCTCGCGTACGGCGTGAACACCGGTGCCTACGACCCGGACACGCACACGGTCGTCTCCAACGCCTCGTGCACGACCAACGCGCTCGCGCCGCTCGCCGCCGTCCTCGACGAACTCGCCGGTATCGAGCACGGGTTCATGACCACGGTGCACGCCTACACGCAGGAGCAGAACCTGCAGGACGGCCCGCACCGCGACCCCCGTCGCGCCCGTGCCGCCGGTGTCAACATCGTGCCGACCACGACCGGCGCCGCCAAGGCGATCGGCCTGGTGCTGCCGAACCTCGACGGCAGGCTGTCCGGCGACTCGATCCGGGTGCCGGTCCCGGTGGGCTCGATCGTCGAGCTCAACACGACGGTCGCCCGTGACGTGACGCGCGACGACGTGCTGGCTGCGTACCGTGCCGCCGCGGAGGGGCCGCTCGCGGGCGTCCTCGAATACTCGGACGACGCGCTGGTCTCCTCGGACATCACCGGCAACCCGGCGTCGGCGATCTTCGACTCGGCCCTCACCCGCGTCGACGGCCGCCACGTCAAGGTGGTCGCCTGGTACGACAACGAGTGGGGCTTCTCGAACCGGGTGATCGACACCCTCGAGCTGCTCGCACGCTAGCGGGCCCGGCGGAGCGGCCGGCCTTCGTCAAACGGCCGGCCGCTTCGCGGTGCGCGTCAGCTCGCGGCCCCGGCGGGGTGTGCCGTCGCCTCCGCCCTGGCCTGCGGGGCCCGTGCCGGGCGGATGCCGATCAGGGCCACGGCGATGACCGCGGCCACCAGCATGCCGATCCCGCCGACGAGGGCGCAGGTGTGCAGGGCGTCGGTGAAGCTCGCGCCGTAGGCGGCCTGGGCCTGTCCGGTGCTCTCGGGGGTGTTCAGGTGCAGGAAGGCTCCCGCCTGGATACCCACGCCGGACACCAGTCCGCCGACCTGCCCCTGGTCGGCGGGGCTCAGCCCGGACGAGGCGAGGTGTCCGGGCAGGGTGGCCAGGGTGCGGTGGGTGAGGATGACGCCGAAGACGGCCGGACCGAGGGCGCTGCCGATCTGGCGGAGCGCGCTGTTGGCCGCGGCGGCGGTGCCCCCGAGCCGGTGCGGCAGGGCGTCCATGGCGATGGTGGTGATCGGCGCCATGGCGAGCGCGATGCCGATGCCGAGCACGCCGATCACCAGGGCGGCCTCGCCGGTGCCGGTGCCGGCCTGGAAGACGTTCATGACGAGGGCGCCGATCCCGCCGATCACCAGGCCGGTGACCAGGAGCAGGCCGGGCGTGGCCCGGTTCATCAGCCGCCCGACCAGCGGGCCGAGCACCACCGTGAAGCCGTTGATGGCGATGAGGCGGATGCCGATGTCCAGCGTCGAGGCGTGGTGCACGAGCCCGAAGTACTCGCTCAGCGCGAAGACCAGGCCGACCTGGGCGAACAGGGTGACGGCCATGACGAGCGCCGCTCCCGAGAACGCCGCCGACGTGAACAGGCGCATGTCCAGCATCGGGCAGGAGGACCGGAGTTCCACGAGGACGAAGCCGACCGCGCCGGCCGCGGCGGCCACGAAGGCGATCACCGCCCGGGCCGACGACCAGCCGTCGCTGCCGCCCTCGATGACGCCGTAGACGAGTCCGGTGATGGCGACGACGGCCAGCAGCTGCCCGGGGATGTCCAGGTGGCGTTCGCGCTCGGCGCGGGAGTCGGTCAGTACGACGGCGCCGATCACGGCCGTGACCACGGCGAGGACGAGCGAGGGCAGGAAGATCCACCGCCAGCTCGCGTGCTCCACGATGACGCCGTTGACCACCGGGCCGAGGGTGAGTCCGAGGCCGAGGGCGGCCGTCCACAGGGCTATCGCCCGGGCGCGCCTGCGGGGGTCCGGGATGACATGGCCGATCAGGGCGAGCGTGGACGGCAGCAGCGCGGCCGTGCCGACACCGGTGAGCGCCTGGCCCACACAGACCTGGACGACGCCGCCGGCGGTCAGGCACACCAGGCAGCCGAGGCAGAACAGTGCCAGCCCGGCCAGATACGTCTTCTTACGACCGTACAGGTCACCCACCATGCCGCAGGTCAGCAGCAGTGCCGCGGTCGGCAGGATGAAGGCGTCGGTGATCCACTGGAGCCCGACGGTGGAGGCGTCGAGTGCCTGTTGCATGACCGGCAGCGCGACGGAGACACCGACGACCGGCAGGTAGGAGACGAACACGCCCAGGCAGGCCAGCACGACGGTGACCGTGATGTGCCGGGTGCCCGTGTCGGGCGGCGCGGACGGGGACGCGGCAGGAGAAGGCATGGCCACAGGGCACCTCGAAGCAGTGGAGTGACAGGGCGACGTGCTGGGGCGGTGATCGGCGGCCTGTCGACTCCCGGTCGACCGGCGCACCGCGGCTCTACCGCCGCTCCGACAGCGCGGACCCGGTCATGTCGATCCCGTCGGCGGGCCGCGCGGCGCCTGCGCGGAGGGTTCGGCCGGAATCTTCGTTGACGTGGGCCAGTTCTGTCGGGGCGAGCGCTACGGACCGTATACCGAGGCGTGGCCTGCGGAGATGCCCTTGGACCTGCAACCTAAGGTGAACGCCGCTGACGCCTGCCCCACCGCGCCCCCGGAGAAGGCCGCCGCACCGCGGCACCCGGTCGGCGGTCCCGCGCCCGTCCCGACCGCGGTGACCGGCCCGGGCAGCTCACCGCGATCACCGCGATCACCGCGATCACCGAGCAGCGGTACCGGCACCAGCCCTGCTGGGCAGCCCGTCTAGTAGGTCGACCCCAGTGTCTGCGTCGTGTACGCGCACTCCGTGTAGAGGTAGCCGTAGCGCAGTTTGGCGGTGTCGGAACCCGGGGTGGCCGTGCTGTCGTTCTTCGGTTTGTGCACGAAGTACGTGGTGCCGGGCGGGAGGCTGATCGTGTGCTGCGGATAGTGCTTGCCGCTGTCGCCGCACGGCTCCCAGCCGGGGAGCAGCGAGGAGGCGAACGAGTACGCCTCGCAGCTGCCGCACGGCCCGAGGGTGAAACTGCCGGTGACCGGGCCGGTGTAGAGGACGGTGATCTCGTCGGGGCTGTCGTTCCTGACGGTCACCGAGATGCCGCCGCCGGACGCCATGGTGGGCAGCTTCTTGCCGGCGGCCGGGAGCGTCTGGGCGACCTCGGCACCGATGGCGATCTTGCGGGCGTGGTCGCGGTTCCTGTCGTGCGGGCTGTCGGTGACGAACTGCTGCATGGTCTGCTGCGCCTGCGCGTAGTCGCCGTCCCGGTACTGCCTGACACCGCACGCGTACTCCCCCGAGTCACCGCTGCGGTCGGCCCGGTCGGCGACCTTGACCAGGCCGTCGGCCTCGGTGCCGGTCCCGTTCGACAGCCGGCCGATCTGGGTGTTCAGCGTGTGCAGCCGCTCGACGGCGCCACAGGGATCCTTTCCGGCGACGGCCTTCGCCGCCTTCTTCTCGGCCGCGTCCACGGCGGGGACGACCTTGGCGGCCTGGCCGGAGTCGGGGAAGGTGCTCAGGAGTTCCCCGAACTGGGGGACCCAGTCGTCCCCGCCGTCGGCGAGACCGCCCGCTCCGCACTCGTACAGCGAGGTGGCCAGCCGGTCGTCGGGCCAGTGCGTGAGCGTGCCGAGCTGGTCCCTGGGTATCGAGTCGGGCACCGTCCGCAGGTATGTCAGCGGTGCGACCGCCGCGCAGTAGTCCTGGTGGCCGTAGGCCGCCGCGACCGTCGTGTAGTACGTCTTCATACGGTCGGGGACCTGGGCGGCGGCCCGGGAGCCGGAGTGGTGGACCGCGAGGTCGCGGTAGACGGCGAGGGCGTCCTGGTACTCGGACCTGGCGGTGGCGAAGTCCTTCTGCCGGGCCGCGTCGACCCGTTCGTCGGCGCCGTCGAGACGGTCGAGGAGCGCGCGTTCGACGGCTTCCTTCCGGGCACTGTCGTACCAGAGCGCGCCGCCCACCGGGACGGCGAGGAGGACCACGCCCAGCACGAGCGCGACGGGCCGCTGTCCCGGCCACACCAGCCGGGTACGCACGCCGACGAACGCGCCGTGGAGGGCCGCGAGCAGCAGGAACACGGCATAGCCGACGAGCGCGGCTCCGGGCACGCCGTCGGCGTCCGCGGGCAGCGCGACGAGCAGCAGGACGGCGGTCGCCGCCAGGCACACGGCCAGCGGGAGCCATCTTCGGACGAGCAGATAGCCGAGGCCGAGCCCGGTCAGGTTGAGCAGGGCCACGGCGGCGGCGCGCAGGCCGTCCGGCGGGGCGGGCGGCGGACTCGACGGCATCGGCGGGACGAGAGAACCCGGGGTCGGGAATCCCTGCCGCGAGAACCCCTGACCCGAGAACCCCTGACCCAGGGAGCCCTGGCCGGCGAAACCCTGCTCCGGGAACCCGTGGCCGGAGGGTCCCGGCTGGGGATGTCCTCGATTCGGAGGCCCTTGATACGGGGGCTCGTGATAGGGAGGCTCTTGGCTCGGGGGTCCTTGATAGGGAGGCCCCTGGTAGGGAGACTCCTGGTCCGGAGGCCCTTGATAGGGCGGCCCCTGGTTCGGAGGCCCTGGGTCCGGAGGCCCTTGGTTCGGCGGCTCCTGATTCGGCGGTCCTTGATGCGGACCGTACGCATCCCCGGACATGGCGGCTCCCCCAATTGCTGCCGAATCCCTCGGAATTGACAGCGTACGGCCAAACGTGCGAATTCGACAGAGCCTGGGACATCCGTGCCGCTCCCGGTCCGCCCGGCCGACCGCTCCCCTGCCGCCATCCGCGTGAAAGCCCTGCCGCCTCGCGTGGTTACCGCCGCCTGGTGAGCGTGGCACGTCGGGCGACGGGGTGCCTCCCTCTTACATTCCGGCTGACGGACCGTCGGCCGGACCGTCGTGACGTCGATACCTCGGGCGTGGCGCCGCCGCCCGGTCGCCCGGCTTCTCTGGGAGAGATGTGACCCGGTCCCGCATCCGTTCCACGCTGGCCTGGCCGGTCGCCGGCCTGCTCCTCACCACCGGCTGGTTGGCCGGCTGCGGGGACCGGACCTCGACGGGGGACGCCCACTCCACCCGGCAGCCCGCGCCGGACGAGGACATGGGCATGATGGCCGTCCTGGACATCGTGGCGCCCCGCGAGACCTCACCCGGCAAGTGACCACCATCGCGGGCCGGCCGGACACCGGCCCGTGCCCTGGTCCCACCCGGCGGGAGGCGGGGCAGCCCAGTCCGGCGGGAGGCAGGGCAGCCCAGTCCGGCCGGAGGCAGGGCAGCCCAGTCCGGCCGGAGGCGGGGCAGCCCAGTCCGGCGGGAGGCGGGGCCGCCTAGTCCGGCGGGATCTCCTGCTCGGCCCAGATGATCTTGCCCTCCCCGGTGTAGCGGGCGCCCCAGCGGTGGGCGAGCTGGGCCACCAGGAAGAGGCCGCGGCCGCCCTCGTCCATGCTGCGGGCGTGCCGCAGGCGGGGTGCCGTGCTGCTGGCGTCGGCGACCTCGCAGGTCAGCCGGGAGTCCCGCAGCAGTTTCAGCCGGATGGGCGGGGCGGCGTAGCGGATGGCGTTGGTGACCAGTTCGCTGACGATGAGTTCGGTGGTCACCGCCAGCTCGTCGTAGCCCCACGCCACCACCTGGCGGACCGCCCGGGCCCGCACGTCGGCGACGGCGGCCGGGTCCACGGGCACCTCCCAGGAGACGACATGGTCGGCGCCCAGGGCGTGGGTGCGGGCCAGGAGCAGGGCGATGTCGTCGGGCTGGGGCACGGGGACCAGCTGCTGCACGGCGGCCGTGCACAGCGTGGCGAGGTCGGCGCCGGGGTCGGCCAGCGCGGCGCGGAGGCGGGCCATGCCGCGTTCGACGTCCTGGTCGGCGCCTTCGATGAGGCCGTCGGTGTAGAGCCCGAGGAGGCTGTTCTCGGCGAGTTCGATCTCGATCGCCTCGAAGGCCATGCCGCCGAGCCCGAGCGGCGGTCCCGCGGGCATCTCGACGAACCAGGTCCGCCCGTCGGGTGCCACGACGACCGGTGGCGGGTGTCCGGCCCGGGCCATGACGCACCGCCGGGTCACCGGGTCGTAGACCGCGTACAGACAGGTCGCTCCGACGAACGTGGCCGTGCTGCCCTGGCAGGCCGTGCTCCCGTTCTCCTCCTCCCCCAGCCGCAGCACCAGGTCGTCGAGGTGGGCGAGGAGTTCGTCGGGGGGCAGCTCCATGTCGGCGAGCGTCTGGACGGCGGTGCGCAGCCGGCCCATGCTCGCCGCCGCGCCGAGGCCGTGGCCGACCACGTCGCCGACGACCAGGCCGACCCGGGCGCCGGACAGCGGGATGACGTCGAACCAGTCACCGCCGACGCCGTCCGTCGCGTCCGCCGGCAGGTAGGAGGACGCCACGTCCAGGGCGGTACCGCCCGACAGGGCCTGGGGCAGCAGGCTGCGCTGCAGGGTGACGGCCGCCGTGTGCTCCCTGGTGTAGCGGCGGGCGTTGTCGACGCAGACGGCGGCGCGCGCGACCAGTTCCTGGGCGAGCAGGACGTCGTCGGGCTGGAAGGAGACCGGGTTGAGCGAGCGGGCGAACGTGGTGAGGCCCAGGGCGGCGTTGCGCGCCCGCATCGGGACCGAGATGAGGGAGTGCAGTCCGTACTCCCTCATACGCGCGGTCCGCTCGGGCTGCTCGGCGAGCCACAGCGGGTCCTCCGGGTCGAGCTCGGGGATGAGGATCGGCTCGCCGTTGACGAGCAGGTCGATGCCGTACGTCGGGGGCAGGAAGTCCACCGGGTCGCCGACGTGCGCCACGGCTTCGGGGTTGCCGTCCCGGACGGTCTTCAGCGCGGCACGCCGCATCGCCGGCCCGGTGGGCGCCGGGCCGGCGTCGCTCAGCCAGGCCCCGTGGTCCTCGGTGCTGAGGACGGGCTCCAGGAGGTCGACGATGACGAAGTCGGCGAAGCGGGGGACGGCGAAGTCGGCGAGTTCCTGGGCGGTGCGCAGCACGTCGAGGGTGGTGCCGATCCTGGTGCCGGCCTCGTTGACCATCGACAGCCGCTGCCGGGCGTTCCAGCGCTCGGTGACGTCGGAGACCATGTAGCAGACGCCGGTCACCGAGTCGTCGGCGTCGACGAGCGGAAAGAACGACGTGGAGTAGGCGCGTTGGCGGTGCGGATCGGCCCAGCTCCAGCCGAGGTACTCGTAGTCCTTGACCGGCTCCCGGGTGGTGAGCACCTTGCGCATCAGGCCTTCGATGGTGGTCGCCTGCAGCCCGGGCAGCAGTTCGCTCAGCCGGCGGCCCAGGCGCTGCTCCCGGGGCACTCCGCCGAAGCGCTCCAGGGTGTCGTTCAGCCACACATAGCGCAGCTCGGGGTTCATCAGGGCCAGGCCGATCGGCGAGCGGGTCAGGAACCCGTCGAGGACGGACTGGCCCACCGTCCACTGCGGCCGCCGCTCACGGGCGGACAGGAGGAAGCACTCGTCGCCGTCGATGTGGAAGGCGGCGGAGACCCGCAGGTCCACCTCGAGGGTGTGGCCGTCGCGGTGCCGTACCGGGACGAGCCCGCTCCATCCCATGCCGGAGCGGCAGCGCTCGGCGACGCCGGCGGCCCGGGCCGGGTCGGCGCGCACGGCGAGCAGCTCGGCCGCGGGCCGGCCGACCACCTCGGCGGCCGGGCGGCCGAGCAGGGCCTCGGCGCCCCGGGTCCAGCCGATCACGACGCCCCCGGCCGACAGCACCGCCGCCGCGTCGCTGGAGGCGTCGAAGAGATCGCGCGGACCCACGGTGGGCGGCGCGTCGAATTCTTCTCGCGGAAAATCCATTGGCTACATCCTCTACGTACACCAATGTTCCTGCTTGTCCACCTGATACGCATCGCCCCCGGGGGGCGCCGCGGGCGGCGGCCGGCGGGCACGGGCGGGAGCTCCGCGCGGATCGGGGTACTCGGCCCGGGTCGGCGCGGTCGGGCGGCCGGGGGCAGCATGGAAGTGCCGTGGTGACGGTGTCGGCCCGCCGGCCGGTGGAGGTGGTGGTGGCATGGCTGTGGGATTCCTGCGAGCCGGTGGCTCGGACGGCTCCGGCGGTGACGGGTATGACGGGTACAGCCCCGGCGGAGCGCGCCCGACCGGGCTGCTGGACGTGCTGAGCGTGGCCGCGGTGGCGCTGGACTCGCAGGGTCGGATCGTGTTCTGGACCCCACAGGCCGAGGAGCTCTTCGGCTACACGGCCGAGGAGGCCCTGACCAAGAACGCGGCGAAACTGCTCATTCACCCGGAGCATCTGAAGGCCGTGGTGAACATGTTCATGGAGGTGCTGGAGACCGGCCGCAGCTGGGCCGGCGCCTTCCCGGTCCGGCGCAAGGACGGCGGCAGCCGGCTGATGGAGTTCCGCACCATGCGGCTGCTGGACGATCTCGGCGACGTGTACGCGCTCGGCATCGTGGCCGACCACACCATGCTCCAGCGGGTGGAGACCGACCTGGCGCTGTGCGAGCGGCTGATCAACCAGTCACCGATCGGCCTGGCACTCCTCGACCCGGACCTGCGGTATCTGCTGGTGAACCCCGCGCTGGAGCGGATCGACGGCGTCCCCGCCGAGGAGCACATCGGCCGCCATCTGCGGGAGACCCTTCCGCTGCCCGACATCGACAGCGTCGAATCGGCGTTGCGCCAGGTGCTCACCACCGGCACCCCGCTCCTCGACCAGTACCACGTGGGCCGTCCGCCGACCGATCCCGAGCGCGAGCACGCCTGGTCGCTGTCGTTCTACCGGCTGGAGGATCCCGGCGGCCGCGTCCTGGGGGCGGCGACCTCGGTGGTCGACGTCACCGAGCGGCACCGCGCGGCCGCCGAGGCCGACCGGGCCCGGCGCAGGCTCGCCCTGATCGCGGACGCCTCGGCCCGGGTGGGCACCTCGCTGGAGGTGGAGCGCACGGCGCACGAGCTGGCCGAGATCGCCACCCCGGTCCTCGCGGACGTGGTCGCGGTGGACGTGCTGGACTCGGCGCTGGCCCTGCGCCGCTCCCGCAGACCGGAGAACGGTCCCGAGCTGTTTCGTGCCCTCGCCCTCGAGGCGGCCCATCCGACGGTCGCGCTGCGGGCCGCCGACCCGCCCGGTGACCTCGCGGCCTACGACGGCGACCGGCTGGTCACGCTGTGCGTGCACACCGCGCGGCCGGTCCTGGTCCCGCATGTCGGCCCCCACGATCTGCCGCGCATCGCCCGCAACTCCGAGGCGGGCGATCTGCTGGCGCAGGCCGGGGTGCACTCGTATCTCGCCGTGCCGCTGATCGCCCACGGGGAGGTGCTGGGCGCCCTCGACCTCAAGCGCACCCGCAATCCGCTGCCCTTCGACGAGGACGACGTGGTGCTCGCCACCGAGCTGGCCGGGCGGGCCGCCGTGGCCATCGACAACGCCCGCTGGTTCCAGAGCGTCCGCAACACCGCCCTCACGCTCCAGCGCAGCCTGCTCCCCGACCATCCGCCGCACCACACGGGCCTCGAGCTGGCCTCCCGCTACCAGCCCGCCCAGGCGACGAGTGAGGTCGGCGGCGACTGGTACGACGTGATCCCGCTGTCGGAGGACCGCACCGCGCTGGTCGTCGGCGACGTGATGGGCAACGGCATCGACGCGGCCGCCACCATGGGCCGGCTGCGCACCGCCACCTGCGCCTACGCGGACCTGGAGCTGCCCCCGGCCGCGGTGCTCCAGCACCTGGACAAGATCACCTGCGACCTGGAGCACTACATCGTCACCTGTCTCTACGCGGTGTACGACCCGCACACCCGGAGCTGCGAGATCGCCAACGCCGGCCATATGCCGCCCGCGCTGGTGCACTCCGGGGAGGCGCCGACGCTGCTGGAACTGCCGCCGGCCGCCCCGCTCGGCGTCGGCGGCATCCCCTTCGAGACCAGCACCGTCGACCTCGCCGCCGGTGACCTCCTGGTCCTGTACACCGACGGCCTCGTCGAGACCCGCCGCCATCCCATCGACGACCGTCTCGGTGTCCTGCTCGGCTTCCTGGACGAGCCGGACCGGCCGCTGGAGGAGACCTGCGACCTGCTGCTGCACGGCCTGCGCCACCCGGACGACCACGACGACGTCGCGCTGCTGGTCGCGCGGACGCTCTGAACCGGCTCTCTACGGCGTACCGCAGCAGTCGGTACGGCAGAAGCAGGAGGCGCTGATCGGTACGTCCGCGGTCGCCGCCGCGAGCTTCAGCTGCTGGGCCACGATCCGTGCCTCGCCGTCCCTGCCGAGCCGCCGGAGACATTCGTGGAAGCCGTGCAGGGACCAGACGTTGCCGGGGTGCTGCAACGGCCGGGGCAGGGTGTCGTCCAGGCCGAGGTCGGCCCGGTAGACGGCCTCGGCCTCCTCGACCCGGCCGCGTTCCAGGAGCAGGGCGCCGTAGGCGTGCCGGGTGGGTTGCATCCAGCCCCAGGGTTCGTCGTAGGGAAGGTTGTCGTCCAGGTCGACCGACCGCCGCAGTTCGGCGAAGGCCGTGTCGAAGTCGCCCTTGCGGTAGGCGAGTTCGCCGTCGAGCATGGCGGCGGCGACGGCCAGGATGTCGGCGCAGGTGTTGTTGAACAGCATGCGGGTCCCGGGTACGGCGGCGGCCGCCTCCCGGAAGCGGGCGCGGTCCGCCTCGGCCTCGGCGGTCCGGCCGGTGGCGGAGTGGGCGACGCCCCGCGCGTAGTGCAGCATCGCGGTGGTCACGCAGTACAGGCCGGGGTCCGCGGGCAGCGGCAGGCGCAGGATGTCCTCCCAGCGGCCGAACCGGATCAGGACGTGCACCCGCATCGCCAGGAAGCCCTCCAGCCAGTCGGCCATCGGCGGGCTCGTCACGCGCAGCAGTTCCTCCGGTACGGCGGCTTCGAGCCGTTCGGCCGTGGCGAGGGCGTCCTGGAGACGACCCAGGAACATCGCGCCGTAGATCCGGAAGTGCAGGTTGTGGCAGCGGTAGAGGGTGTAGAAGTTCATCGCGCCGGCGCGGGCGTGGTATTTCTCGTCGGCGGCGACGGCCGCGGCGTTGTCGGAGACCACCCGCCGGTAGTCGCCGCAGAGGACTTCCAGGTGCGAGGGCATGTGCTGGAGGTGCCCGGCGTCGGGGACGAGATCGCGGAGCAGGTCGGCGACGGGCAGGGCGGTCTCGGGCGTGGGCGACATCTCCATCAGGTGGATGTAGAGGTGCAGCAGGCCGGGGTGACGGGTGCCCGCCGCGGCGCCCAGGGCCCGCTCCAGCACGGCCTTTGCTTCCGGCGTCCGGGCGCCCTCGGCCGGCCGGCCGCCGCGGATGTCCCAGAGCTGCCAGGGGGTGAGGTTCATCAGGGCGTCGGCGTACAGGGTGGCGACATCGAGGTCGTCGGGTGACTTTTCGTACACCCCGCGCATGCTGTCGGCGTAGGCCGTGTTCCACACCGAACAGGCCTCCGCGTCCGGGGCCGCGGCCTGCGGGTAGCGGGCGCGCAGTGCCACGACCAGGGCGCGCTCCACGGGGGTCGCGTGGGCGGCCTTGGCGTGGGCGCGCTCCACGGCGGCGTGCGTGCGCTCCACCGTGTGCGCCAGGTCCTCCTGGTCGAAGAACTCCCAGGGTTTGTTGTAGTTGGGGCCGAGGGCGTAGGCCACGCCCCAGTCGGCCATGGCGCATGCCGGGTCCGCCGCGCCGGCCGCCTCGAAACAGCGGACGGCTTCCTCGTGGTTGAAGGCGTAGGTCCAGATCAGCCCCCGGTCGAACCACGTCTGTGCCTCGGGGGACGTCGTCGTCACGCGCCGGCTGTGACTGCCCAGGTCGTAGTAGTCCACGCCCACGAAACTAGTGGCGGAGTGCGCGCCGAGGATTCGTGTTCATCCGAACTCATGAGGATGGCGCGGCGGTTGACGGGCCGCCGCGCCACTCGTGCCGCTGTTCTCAGGGTGCCACCGCGCGGCCGGTCTGCTGGGAGATGCGTCCGGAGCACAGGCCCTTGGCCGCCAGGGTCTGCGCGATGCGCGGGATCGCGGTGAGCGTGTTGGCAGGCCATTCGTGCATGAGGATGATCTGGCCGTTGGTGAGCCGGGAGACGGCCTGCACGATCGCGTCGGTGCTCGCGCCGTTCCAGTCCTGCGAGTCGACGTCCCAGATGATCTCGGTGAGCCCGTACTTGGCCTCGACCGTGCGCACGGTCGTGTTGGTCTCGCCGTACGGCGGCCGGAACAGCACCGGAGTGCCGCCACCGGCGCCGGCTATGGCGGACTGGGTGCGCGAGATCTCCGAGTCGATCTGCGCCTGGGTCTCCTGGGTCAGATGCGGGTGGGTGTAGCTGTGGTTGCCGACCCACATACCCGCGCTCACCTCGGCCCGGACCTGGGCCGGGTAGGCGGCCGCGTACTGGCCCTCGTTGAACAGGGTGGCGCGCAGCCCGGTCGCCCTGAGGGCGTTGAGCAGACCCGGCGTGTGGGCGGTGGACGGGCCGTCGTCGAAGGTGAGACCGACGTAGCCGGCGCAGCCTGCGGAGCGGGCAGGGGCGGCGCCGACGGCGAGCGTGCCCGCGGCGGCCAGCGCGAGGGCGATGACGGTCGCCGGCCAGAGGTGTGACGAGCGCTCCGGTACGGCACTCATCACGCCACCGTGATGGTGGAGCTGCCGCTGCTCTGGTAGCCCTCGGTCGCGAGGATCTGGTAGTAGCTGAAGCTGCCGAGGGGCATGCCGGCCCTGGCCCAGGCGTCGAAGTGGTTGCCGGTGGTGATGGTGCCGCCGGTGCGCTTCGACTGGCGGACGCTCCAGTACTGGTTGAAGGTCTTGGTGCCTTCGACGGACGGGGCGTTGTACCGCGTCGTCTGGTAGATGTCGTAGGTGCCGCCGTCGCTGGTGACGCTGCCCTTGTACGTGCCGGTGGGCCGGTAGGTGCCCCAGTTGTCGACGATGTAGTACTCGACGAGCGGGTTGGACGTCCAGCCGTAGAGGGACAGGTAGCCGTTGCCGGAGGGGCTGAAGCTGCCCGAGTAGGTCACGTTGCGGCGGGCGCCGGTGCTCCAGCCCTTGCCGCAGACGAAGTTGCCGGTGTTGCGCCAGCTGGTGCTGTAGTTGCCGCCGGAGCCCAGGGTCATGGAGACGGTGCCCTGCGCGTCGGTCCAGAACGAGTAGTAGTAGCCGTTGTTGGTGCCGGTCTGGTTCGTGGTGACGACGGTGGCGGCGCGGGCGGTGCCGGGCAGGGCCAGCCCGGCGGCGGCGCCCAGCAGCAGGGCGCCGGCGCTCCGGCGGCTCAGTGCGTGGTCGAGCGGGTTCATGCGGTGCCTCCTCGTATGGCCAGTGCGGGTGTGGCTTGGTGGGGAGTGTTGGTCTGCCCATGTCACCTGTCAACAGTTTCGGTAATTATTTCGAAACCTTCGCTCTACCCGTCCGGCCATTTCCGCACTTCACATAGGTGTCAAGCGAATCTACGATTGACTCTGTCGACAATCGGCCAAATAGAGATCAAAGCGCGAATCCTCGAATCCTCGAATGTTTCGATATCCGAGGCGAATGCTGCCGACAGCACCGGAACATGCCGCTGAGTGGAGCAATCACCGGCGCGGCGGGGGGCCTCCCGCCAGGCTGGGCGTCTTGTCGAGATTCGTAGGCCAGGAGTCCCGGGTGAGGCACGACGGTCGCAATTCAGCACTGCCCGCGCCCCCGGCGTGGATGCGCTGGCTTCCGCTCCTGTACGTCGTCGGTGTGCTGCTGATCGAACCGGTCACCCCCGTGCAGTGGCCGGTCAGCTTCTCGCTGATCGCCCTCCCCCTGGTGACCGCCTTCGCGCACCCGCCCGTCGTCGTCGCGGGCGCCACCGTCTTCGGCATCGGCTTCGAACTTTTACTGGCCGGAACCCCGTGCTGCGCGGGACGCGACGTCGGCTACATCTGGGAACGCCACTATGTCGCCGCCTACGCGTGTACGGCCCTGGTCGGCGCCCTGGGCACGATCCTGGCCGCGCACCGGATCCGCCGGGAACGTACCCTGGCCGACGTCCGGTTCGTGGCCGAGATCGCGCAGCGCGTCCTGCTCAGACCCGTCCCGCACCGGATCGGCAACCTGCTGCTGGAGAGCTTCTACCTGTCCGCCGCCGCGGAGGCACGGATCGGCGGCGACCTCTACGAGGCCGTGCCGACCGCGCACGGGGCCCGGCTGCTCATCGGCGACGTGCGGGGCAAGGGCCTGCTCGCGGTGGAGACCGCGGCGGCGATGCTGGGCGCGTTCCGGGAAGCCGCGCACGACGAACCCGACCTCAACGCCCTGGTGGAGCGGGTGGACATCAGCATGACGCGCCGGGCCCACCAACTGGGGGGCAGCGAGACGGGCGAGCGGTTCGTCACCGCCGTCTTCGCCGAGATCCCCTACGACGAGAGGGTCGTCCGCGTCCTCAACTGCGGCCATCCGCCGCCGCTGCTCATCCGCCCCGGCGAGGTGAGCGAACTGGACCGGGGGCGGTCGGGGCCGCCGCTGAACCTCGGCATGCTGGTCGGGGACCCCTATCACGTCGACACCTACGCCTTCGGCCCCGGCGACCAGCTGCTGCTCTACACGGACGGTGTCACCGAGACCCGTGACCCGGACGGTTCCTTCTACCCGCTGCTCCAGCGGCTGCGCTCGTGGGGACCGATGCCGCCCCCGGAGCTGCTGGAACGGCTCCATCAGGATCTGCAGACCTACAGCGGCGACCAGTTGCAGGACGACACGGCCGCACTCACCGCCTTCCTGCTGCCCGCGGGGGCGGCCGGGGTGCCGGACGGCGGAAACGACGTCCCCGGCACCGAAGAGCTCGGGGACCCGCCGCCGTGACGCGTGTTGTGAGGGTTCTGGGCCGGTCCCCGGCGGCCCCTGTGGGGCAGGTCACGGGTGACTGCACTCCGCCACCGTGAGTTACCACCAAGCGGGTCGTCGGGCACCTCACCGTCGTCGACCTCAAGCCCGACGGCGACTCCTGCGAACGGGCCGTCCTGACCGCCGACCGCCACCAGATCCGCATCGTCGGGGAGAAGCTCGGCAAGGTGGCCCCCGCTGCGTGCGACCTGGCCGACGCCGCCACCGACCACGTGGTCGGCGTGCTGGACGACGGCCCGGTGCCCCGCCGGACGGCCCGGCCCGCCGCGGGCTCCCTGGGCCGCCTCGACGCCTGCACCCTGCTCGGCGCGGCCGACCTCGCCCCCGTGCCCGGGGTCGACGCGGACAACCCGGCGGCCGTCGTCGGGAACATCGCGAAGCGGCTCCCGGGGACGTGAGACGGGCCGCCGCCCGCTCCCAGGTTCTCGTCAGAGGAAGCTGACGCCCTGGGCCAGGGTGAGTTCGCCGGAGTAGTTGACCGTGTTGGTCGCGGCGCGCATGTACGCCTTCCAGGCGTCGGAGCCGGACTCGCGGCCACCGCCGGTGTCCTTCTCGCCGCCGAAGGCACCGCCGATCTCCGCTCCCGAGGTGCCGATGTTGACGTTGGCGATGCCGCAGTCGGATCCGGCGGCGGACAGGAAGATCTCGGCCTCCCGCTGGTCCCGGGTGAAGATGCTGGACGACAGGCCCTGCGGGACGTCGTTGTGCAGGGCGATCGCCTCGTCGAGGGTGTCGTAGCCGAGGACGTAGAGGATCGGCGCGAAGGTCTCCTCCCGTACCACGTCGGTCTGTTCGCCGACGCGCACCAGGACGGGCTCGGTGTAGGCGGCCGCCGGTGCCGCCTCCGCCAGCCGCCGGTTTCCGCCGGCCAGGATCTTGCCGCCCTGCGCCTGGACCCGGGTGAGGGCGTCGTGCATGGCGTCCAGGGCGGCGGTGGAGATGAGCGGGCCGACCAGCGTCGTGTCGTCGAACGGACTGCCGACGGGCAGCCTGCCGTAGACGGCTGTCAGGCGCTCGACGAGGGTGTCGGCGAGGTCGCGGTGGACGATGAGGCGGCGCAGGGTGGTGCAGCGCTGGCCCGCCGTGCCGGCCGCGGCGAAGACGATGCTCTGCACGGCGAGGTCCAGGTCGGCCGAGGGGGCGACGATCGCGGCGTTGTTGCCGCCGAGCTCCAGCAGGCTGCGGCCGAACCGGGCGGCGACGCGCGGGCCGACCGCGCGGCCCATGCGGGTGGAGCCGGTGGCGCTGACGAGGGCCACCCGGGGGTCGTCGACGAGCCGCTCGCCGACCGTGCGGTCGCCGAGCAGGAGGCGGTGCACGTCGCGGGGTGCGCCGGTCTCTTCGGCGGCCCGGGCGAGCAGGTGGTGGCAGGCCAGGGCGGTCAGCGGGGTGAGCTCCGAGGGCTTCCACACCACCGTGTCGCCGCAGACCAGGGCGACGGCGGTGTTCCAGGACCAGACGGCGACGGGGAAGTTGAAGGCCGAGATGACGCCGACCACGCCGAGCGGGTGCCAGGTCTCGGCCAGGCGGTGGCCGGGGCGTTCGGAGGCGATCGTACGGCCGTACAGCTGCCGGGACAGGCCCACGGCGAAGTCGCAGATGTCGATCATCTCCTGGACCTCGCCGAGCGCCTCGGAGCGGATCTTGCCGGCCTCGAGGGTGACGAGATCGGCCAGGTCGCTCTTGTGCTCACGCAGCAACTCCCCCAGCCTGCGTACGAGTTCGCCGCGGCGCGGGGCGGGGGTGGTGCGCCAGCCGAGGAAGGCGGTACGGGCGGCCGTGAGGGCCTGTTCGATGTCGTCGCCGGTGGCGGACTTCAGCCCGAAGAGGTGCTCGCCGGTGATGGGGGTGCGGGCCGGGAAGTCGTCGCCCTCCGCGACCCGGGCGCCGATGGTCCGCAGGCAGGCCCGGGCGCGGGTGCGCAGGTTGTCCGTGCTGGGCAGCGCGGTGCTGGTCATCGTGGGACCTCCAGGGGGTGAGGGGTCAGCGGAGGGTGCCGGTGACGCCCAGGGCGCGGGCGACCTGGGCGAGGGAGCCGTTCTGCTGCTGCTCGTAGAGGGCGTAGGGGTCGAGGACCTCGCGGTCGATGGCGCCGGAGAGCCAGTCGGCGTCGTAGGCGGTGCCCTGTTGGTCGTTGTCGCGGGTGCCCTCGCCGGTGAGGTTGGACTGGAAGATGCCGGCGGCGGAGCGGGGCAGGAAGTCCTCGTAGACGACGGGTTCGGCCAGCACCCAGCCCTGCCGGACCAGTTCACCGACGTCGGTGGGCGGGCTGCCGCCTTCGTGCGGCCGCCCGTCGGCTAGCCGGTAGGTGAAGTACGCCAGGCCCCGCGCCGCGAGTTCCTCCTCGCTGCCGGGCATGTGCCGCTCCCAGACGGTGCGGGCGAGGTCGCCGCGCGGGACCGTGGGGTGCCGGGACGCCTGCTCGTCGACGCGGCCGAGGAGCTCGTCGTAGTGGGCCCGCCCGGCACGGGTGAGGGCGATGCCACGGGCCTCGACCTCGCCGAAGCGAACCCGCAGGGAGCCGTTGACCACGCTGCCGTCCTCGGCGCGCATCGGGCGGGACTCGGCCAGCGCCCGGAAGGAGGTCTGGCGCAGCAGGACGTCGGGGCCCTTCCAGGCCGGCGGGCCCTGGATGGTGTCGATCATCTCGACACCGCGGTCGGTCATACGGCGGTACAGCTCGTCGATGTCCAGCACGCGCGGGGTGAGGTGGTTGATGTGGGTGCCGCGGACCCCGCCGATGTCGGCGGCGACGGCGGAGACCCGCTCCAGGGTCCGGTACCAGGCCCGGTCCACCGGTTCCCTCGACAACTCGAAGACCCGCACGGCCAGTCGGAGGAAGCGTTCGGCGTCGTCCGCCGGCAGTTCGCGGTCGGCCGCGGCGCGGTCGGCCAGGGTGAGCAGCTCCGGGGGAAAGAGCTCGCGGCCGGCCAGGAAGGTCTCCAGGCGCGCGCGCAGGTCGGCGTCGAAGAAGCGCGGGTCGGCGACGGTGAGCATGGAGGTGAACACGCGGAAGGGGTTGCGGGCGAGTTCCGCGCCGTCGACCGGCCGGAAGGCGGTGGAGACGACGGGGACGGCGCTGGCGGCGGCCTCCCGCAGGTCGTAGAAGCCGACCGGGTGCATACCGAGAGCACCGAAGACCCGGGCGACCTGGCGCAGTTCCCGCGGGGTGCCGACGCGGATGGCGCCGTGCCGCTCGGCGGTCACCCGGCCGATGGATCCGAGGCGTTCGGCGTCGGCTCCCCGGTCCCGCAGCACGTCCTCGTTGACCTGGCGCGAGACGTCCACCAGCGTCGTGTAGGCGGGCACCTCCCGGCCGTACATCTCCGACAGCCGTTCCGCGAACGCGGCCCGCAGTCGCCATTGACTGATCGTTGACATGGTTCGGCCTTCCGGGCGGACGACGGGACGGCGATCATGTCTTCGATGGTCGCCGACCGGCCCCCTGCCGTACAGATGACAGGGCCGCGCGCGAGGCGGTCGTGGCGCCGTCGGAAACCCACTGGACCGATCACCGCCTGTGATCCCTACGATATGACCGCAAGACATCTATGCGACCGGTCCGTTGGATGCGGGCCGGTCGGGGTCGCCGATGCCAGGGTCCGCTCCCCGGGCTGCGGTGATCTTCCTACCCAGGAGGACCTTCCGCATGTTCCGACGTATTGGCACTGCCGTCGTCCGACATCCTGTCTGGACGATCGTGGCATGGCTGATCGCGGCGGTGGCGATCGTCGCCACCGCCCCGAGCCTGCCCTCGAACAGCGACGAAAGCAGTTTCCTGCCCAAGAGTTACGAGTCGATCAAAGCGGCCGATCTCCAGCAGAAGGCGTTCCCCAGCGCCTTCACGCCATCCGCGATCGCGCTGTACCAGCGCACCGACGGCGGCAAGCTCAGTCAGGCCGATCTCAAGGACGTCACCCGGATCACCACCGAACTGGGCGACAAACACATCGATCAGGTGCAGAAGGTCGTCCCCGGCCCGCCGTCCAAGGACGGCAGGTACACCCTGACCCTGGTGCAGATGGACAGCAAGAAGGCGGGTCAGCCCGTCCAGGCGGACGCCGCCAAGGTGTTGCGCGACGACGTCAAGCAACTGGCCAAGGGCACAAACCTGGAGGTCAAGCTCGGCGGTTCGGCCGCGCAGGCCCTGGACCAGCAGGACTCGTCCAAGCGCGGTGAGGCGCTGATCGGTATCGGCACCTTCGTGATCATCCTGGTGACCCTGCTGATCATCTTCCGGGCGCCGATCCTGGCGTTCCTGCCCCTCCTGCTGATCGGCGTGGTGTCGGCGATCGCCAACGGGCTGATCGCGTACGCCACCAAGCTGTTCGGACTTCAGGCCAACAGTTCCGTCTCGTCGATCCTGATCGTCGTGCTCTTCGGCGTGGGCACGGACTACTTCCTGTTCCTGATGTTCCGCTACCGCGAACGCCTGCGCGCGGGTGACGAACCCAAGCAGGCCATGATCAACGCGGTCGACCGGGTCGGAGAGGCCATCGCCTCGGCGGCCGGCGCGGTGATCATCGCCTTCCTCGCGCTGGTGCTGTCCACGCTGGGCTTCCTCAAGCAGATGGGCCCGGCGCTGGCCATCTCGGTCTCGGTCACCCTGATCGCGGGGCTGACCCTGATCCCGGCCGTGGTCTCGCTCATCGGCCCGAAGGTGTTCTGGCCCTCGAAGTCCTGGCAGCAGGAGCCGGCCAACGCGCGCTTCGCGGCCCTGGGCCGCGGTGTGCGGCGCCGCCCGGCGCTGACCGCCGCGGTCTCCGGTCTGGTCCTGGTCGTGCTGTCGCTCGGCACGCTCGGCTACAAGGCCACGTTCGACCTGGCGTCGGGTTCCATGCCGAAGACCAAGGAGTCCATGGTCGTCCAGGACGAGATGCAGACGGCGTACTCGGCGGGTGCCGCCGCGCCCACCGACGTGTATCTCTCCAGCAGCGACGGGAAGCCGCTGGACCGGTCCGCGTTCGACGCCTACGCCTCGAAGCTCGGGGCCGTGGACGGTGTCGCGAGCGCCCGGATGTCCCAGGTGAACAAGGCCGGTACGACCGCGGACTTCACCGTCACGCTCAAGTACGAGGCGTCCACCGACAAGGCGATCGACGCCGTGGGCCGGGTGCGGGACGTCGCGCACGCCGACGCTCCCGAGGGCACCGAGGCCGTCGTGGGCGGCATGTCCTCGATCTACAAGGACATCGACTCCGCGGTCAACCACGACTACCGGACGGTGTTCCCCGTCGCCGCGCTGCTGATCATGGTGATCCTGGGACTGCTGCTGCGCAGCATCGTGGCTCCCTGGTACCTGATCGCCTCGGTGGGGCTGGGCTTCGGTGCCACGCTCGGTGCCACGGTCTGGATCTTCCAGGAGGCGCAGAACAAGCCCGGTCTGATGTTCATGCTCCCGGTGATCATGTATCTCTTCGTGGTCGCCATCGGGACGGACTACAACATCCTCATGATCGCCCGGCTCCGCGAGGAGGCCCGAGAGGGACGCGAGCCGCGCGAGGCGGCCGGGATGGCGCTGCGGCACGCCGGGCCGACGGTGGCCGCTGCGGGCTTCATCCTGGCGGCGACCTTCGCCACGATGATGCTGGCGGGCAACGCGCTGCTCACGGAGATGGGCTTCGCGGTCTCCTTCGGCATCGCGGTCGCCGCGTTCGTCATGGCGATGTTCTTCACGCCGAGCCTCACCGCGCTGATCGGTCACGCCGCCTGGTGGCCGGGCCACGCCGACCGGGCGGAGCCGGGAGCGGACGCCGGCTCCTCGCCCGCCGAGGACGACGAGTACCAGGCCGCGGGGCGTCGCGGCTAGCGGCATGAGGACAGCGGGTCGCGACCAGCGGCCTCGGGACAGCGGGGGTCCGCCGGGCCATGTGGTCCGGCGGGCCCCCTGCCCGTTCCAGGAGTCCGCTCAGGTGAGGCGGGTGCGGCGCACCGTGTTGCGGAGTTCGCCCAGTCCGCTGACGCGGGTCACGACCACATCGCCGTCGGCGAGGAAGATCTGCGGGTCACGGGCGTTGCCGATGCCGCTCGGGGTGCCGGTGAGGACCACGTCCCCGGCGCGCAGGGTCATGCCGCGGCTCAGCTCGGCGATGATCCGGGGGACGGAGAAGGCCATCTGGCCGCTGGTCGCGTCCTGCAGCAACCGGCCGTTGACCTCGCACCGCACCCGCAGGCCGGTGAGGTCGTCGATCTCGTCGACGGTCGTCAGCCAGGGCCCGAGCGGCATGGTCGCGTCGATGCTCTTGCCCTTGAGCCACTGGCCGCCGTGCGCCCGCTGGAGGTCGCGCTGGGAGACGTCGTTGGCGACGAGCAGGCCGAAGACGTGGTCCAGTGCCTTCTCTTCCGGGATCGAGCGTCCGTCGCGGCCGATGACCAGCGCGATCTCGGCCTCGTAGTCCCATTTGGCGGAGAGGCCGGGGTCGTAGGCGATGTCGTCGGCGGGGCCGATGACCGTGTCGGGGCCCTTGGTGAAGAAGGTGGGGTGCTCGGGCCGCCCGTCCGGGTCCTGTCCGTCCCGCTTGCCCTTCGACTCCTCGAAGTGGTCCCAGTAGTTCCAGCCGGTGCACAGGACGTCGCGGTTGAAGCGGTGCAACGGGGCTTCCAGACGGATCCCGGACAACGGCACGGTCTTGCCGGGTGCCGCGGTGCGGACCGCCTCGAGGGCCTCCGGGCCGCCGCGGACGATGTCGTCGACGGTGCCGATCTCCGCCGGCAGCACCGTGACCGTCCGCTCGGACTCGTCCACGACGCCGGACCGTCGCACGCCGTCGACGGCGAGGGATGCAAGTTTCACGTCGCCCCTTTCGCTCTGCCCGGGTTCGGGCACCCCACGACCGCCCGCGGACCGCAAGGCGACGCATTGACTTTAAATGACGGCCGTGAAAAATACGAGATACCACTTCCCTCTCCCCCGGAAGGCCGGCATGACTCCTGAAGCGGCCCGCACCGTCCACCGATGCCGCGTGGAGTGGCCGGACACCGACGCCTCCGGGCACTACCACGACTCCGCTGTGGTGCGGTTCGTGGAGGCCGCCGAGGCGGCGCTGGTGCGCGAGCGCGGTCTCGTCGGTTATTTCGGTGCGGCGCCCCGCGTGCGCTACGAGGTCGACTTCGCCGCCCCCCTCTGGTTCCAGCAGGAGGTGACGACGGTCCTCGACGTGGAACGCGTCGGCACCTCCTCCCTGACGTTCCGGTTCGAGGTGTGGGGCGAGGAGACCGACGGCCGGCCGCGCCGGCTCGCCGCGTCCGGGCGCTACACGGTCGTACACGTGCCGCAGGGGGAGGAACGGGTGAGCGCGCCCTGGCCCGCCGAGTGGATCGCCGCCCTCGCCGTGGCCCCGGCGGACACGGGAACGGGCGGGGCCGGGCAGCCGTGACCGCCTCCGGGAGATGCCGCCGAGCCGGGGAAGGCGCAGCGCGCGGCGGCCCGGCCGCGGGAGCCGGACCGCCGTGTCGTGCGGGCGGGTCCTACGCCGCCCGGGATCGCCGTGCGCGGGTCCTACGCCGCAAGGGCGTGCCCTGGATGCAGGACCACCTTGGTGTAGCCCTCGATCCGCTGGTCGAACTTCTGGTACGCGCCCGGTGCGTCCTCCAGGGGCAGTTCGTGGGAGACCACGAAGCTGGGCCTGGCCCGCCCCGCGATGATCAGGTCGCGCAGCTGCCGGTTGTACTGCTTGACGTTGCACTGGCCGGTGCCCATCCGCTGCCCCTTCTCGAACATCCGCCCGATGGAGACCAGCAGCTGGCCGTGCTTGGCGTGTTCGTCGGGTCCGCCCGGGTCGGAGGGTACGTACAGGCCGGGTATGCCGAGCATGCCGGTCGGCCGTACGGTCTCGACGAGGGTGTTGAGGACGACGGCGGGTTCCTCGTGGCTGGCGTCGGGCGACTGGGCCTGGTAGCCGACCGCGTCGACGCCCTTGTCGGTGCCCTCACCTCCGGTCTGTTCCTTGATCTGCTCCGCCGGGTCGCCCTTGCTGAAGTCGATCGGTATCGCCCCGATCTCCGCGGCCTTGGCGAGCCGCTCGGGCACCCGGTCGACCGAGAACACCTTGGACGCACCGCGCAGTAGCGCGGAGTACGCCGCCATCAGCCCGACCGGGCCGGCTCCGAAGACCGCGACGCTCTCGCCAGGGGTCACCTGGGCCAGCTCACAGCCGTGGTAGCCGGTCGGGAAGATGTCGGCCAGCAGCACGAAGTCGGTCTCGAACTCCTCGCCCGGCGGCAGCTTCAGACAGTTGAAGTCGGCGAACGGCACCCGGAGCAGCTCCGCCTGCCCGCCCTCGTAGGGGCCCATGGCCACATAACCGTAGGCTCCGCCGGCGAAGCCCGGATTGACCGTGAGGCAGAAGCCGGTCTTGCCCGCCAGGCAGTTCTTGCAGAATCCGCAGGCGACGTTGAACGGCATGACCACGCGGTCGCCCTTGGACAACGAGGTCACACCGGCGCCGGTCTCCTCGACTATGCCGAGGTTCTCGTGTCCGAAGACGATGCCCGACTCGGCGGCCGTGCGGCCCTCGTACATGTGCAGGTCGGATCCGCAGATGGCGGTCGACGTGACGCGTACCAGCACGTCGTTCGGGTGCTGGATGCGCGGATCGTCGACGTCCCTGACCGCGACGCTGAAGGGCTTCTCATACACAACGGCTTTCACCTGGGTTCACCTCCGCGTGGAACGCCGGGACACGACGACGGACCGCACAGACCGAGGCTCTGGCCAGGAGAAACATGTCGAGACAGAGCCCCCGGTCCATGCCGCAACCCTAGGCGCTCGTGTTTCACCATCGGATACTTCCAGAAAACGCCGCTCACGCGGGCGCTGCAACTCCCTGGAAAAATCGCCTGCCCGAGCCCCCGGACCCCGGCGGCCCGGACGCGCCGCCACGGCGGCTCCACCGCCTCGGTCACGGGGGCCGCGCCACGGCCCCCGGGCGCCACCCGCACGCCACCGCGCGCCCCGGCACGCCACCGCGATCCTGCGCCCCGCCGGCCCTGACCCGGATCGGCGCGGTGAGCGGGACGGCACCGCGGGTACCCGGCCTCCGCGCCACCGCCACCGCCACCGCCACCGCCACCGCCACCGCCGACCGGCTCACCCGTTGATCCGCCCCGCCCCGCCCGGCGCGTCGCCCTCGACATCACCACCATGTCCGGACGTAGGCTCGCCAACAGGCCTATATGACAAGGGTGTTGGTCCAAGGGGGAAATTCGTGGCAGTGGCGCGGACTTCGGCCGTACGGCCCGTTGCGGAGTTGCTCGTCGAGAACTCCCGGCGGCAGGGCGGGAAGACCGCCTTCGCCGACGACCGGCGGGCGGTGAGCTGGGCCGAGCTGGAAGGCAGGACCGGCCGGTTGGCGGCCGGACTCGGTGTCAGCCGCACGGCACGGGTGGCGTTCTGCCTGGACAACAGCGTGGAGCTGGTCGAGGGCCTGCTCGCCACGGTACGGGCCGGCGCGGTGGGCGCGCCGCTGAGTGCGCGCGCCACGGATGCCGAACTCGCCCAGTTGCTGGCCGACTGCGATCCGGCCGTGCTGGTCACCGACCGGCGCCACCTGCCGCGGCTCGCCCGGCTCACCGCCGGCCGGCCGGTCCGGCTGCTGGTCACCGGCGAGGGTCCGCCGCCGGACGGGGCCACCGCCTGGGAATCCCTGGTCGCGGAGTCGTCGTCCGCTCCCCCCGACGACCTCGGCCTGGACGAGCCGGCCTGGCTGCTCTACACCTCAGGCACCTCAGGGGCCGGCCGGGCCGCGGTCTCCAGCCAGCGCTCCGCGCTCTGGTCCTCGGCCGCCTGCTACCTCCCCCGGCTCGGCCTGTCGGCCACGGACCGCGTCCTGTGGCCGCTGCCCCTCTCGCACACCTACGCCCACTCGCTCTGCGTCCTGGGCACCACCATGGCCGGGGCGACCGCCCGGATCACCGAGGCCCCCGAACCGGCCGCGCTGGTACGGCTGGTCGAGGAGTACGCGCCGACCGTCCTGGCCGGGGTGCCCCTCACCTACCGGCAGTTGCTGGACGCCGGGCTGGGTTCCGTGCCGTCGCTGCGGCTGTGCGTCACGGCCGGCGCGCCCAGCGACCCGGAACTGCGGGAGGAGGCCGAGGCACGGTTCGGCGCCCCGCTGCTGGACGGTTACGGCTCCACGGAGACCTGCGGAAAGATCGCCATGGAGGGGCCTGACGGACCGAGGACACGGGGCGGCAGCGGGACACCGCTGCCCGGTATGGAGGTACGGATCGTCGCGCCGGAGGACAACACCGGTGGCGGTGGCGGTGGGGACGGCAGCGGTGCCGGCGGTGGCGACAGCGCTGGCGGTAGCGGTAGCGGTAGCGGTAGCGACAGCCCTCCCGGTGGCGGGGTCGACAGCGGTGCCGATAGCGACAGGAGTCGCGACAGCGGTGCCGGTAGCGACGGCAGTGTCGACAGCGGTGGCGACGGCGAGATCTGGGTGCGTGGTCCCGGGGTGATGCTCGGCTACCACAACCGGCCCGAGGAGACCGCCGCCGCCCTGCGTGACGGCTGGTACCGCACGGGTGACCTGGGCCGGCTCGACGGGGACGGCCGTCTGACCGTCACCGGGCGGGCGAACGACCGTATCGTGCGCGGCGGCGAGAACGTCGACCCGGCCGAGGTGGAGCGCGTCCTGCGCGATCTGCCCGGCGTACGGGACGCGGCCGTGGTCGCGCGGGCCCATCCGCTGCTCGGTGAGGTTCCGGTGGCCTTCGTGGTGCCGGACCGGCCGGACCTCGACCCCGCGCCGCTGCTGCGCGCCTGCGCGGCGGTGCTCTCCGCACCCAAGGTGCCCGAGGAGGTCCTGCTCATCCCGGCCGTGCCGCGCACCGCCGCCGGCAAACCGCGCCGCGCGCTGCTGCGCCAGGCCCTCGCGGGCAGCTCGGCCGAACCCGGCCTCGCCGAACTGGCCGGCCGGACTCCCGGCGAGCGGCGGGCCGCGCTGACCGACCTGGTGTGCACGGAGACGGCGGCGATCCGGGGGACCCGGGGGGCGGCCGCCGAGCCCGGCACCGCCTTCGCCGACCTCGGCCTGACCTCACTGGACGCCATGACCCTGTGGCACCGGCTGGGTACCCGCACCGGGCTGCGGCTGCCGGCGACGCTGGTCTGGGACCACCCGAACCCGGCCGCGGTCGCCGCCTACCTGGACACCCGGCTGCACGGCACCGCCGGGCCCGCACCCGGGCCGGTGAAGCCCCGGCGCGCCCCGGAGCCGGTGGCGGTCGTGGCGGTCGGCTGCCGTTACCCGGGTGGGGTGAGTTCACCCGAGGATCTCTGGCGGCTGGTGGCCGAAGGGGTCGACGCCACCGCCGAGTTCCCCACCGACCGCGGCTGGGACCTGGCCTCGCTCCACCATCCCGACCCCGACCGGCACGGGACGACGTACACCCGCCGCGGCGGATTCCTGGACGGTGTGGCGGACTTCGACCCGCTGTTCTTCGGCATGTCGCCCCGCGAGGCGCTGGCCACCGACCCCCAGCAGCGGCTGCTCCTGGAGGTCGCCTGGGAGACCTTCGAGCGCGCGGGCATCCCGGCGCCGGAGCTGCGCGGGACCGACACCGGAGTGTTCGTCGGACTGATGCACGCAGGCGGGTACGCCACCGGGCTGTCGCCGCACGAACTGGAGTCCCACTTCGCCGTCGGCTCGTCGGCGAGTGTGGCGTCCGGCCGTATCTCCTACGTCCTGGGGCTGCGCGGCCCGGCGCTGACGCTGGACACGGCCTGCTCGTCGTCGCTGGTCGCGCTGGACCTGGCGGCCGGGTCACTGCGGTCCGGGGGGTGTTCGCTGGCGCTGGCCGGCGGGGTGACCGTGCTGTCCAACCCGGAGCCGTTCGTCGCGTTCAGCCGGCTGCGCGGGCTGTCGCCGGACGGCCGCTGCCGGTCGTTCGCGGCGGGCGCGGACGGCACCGCCTGGGCCGAGGGCGCCGGACTGGTGCTCCTTGAGCGGCTGTCCGACGCCCGGCGCAACGGCCATCCGGTGCTGGCCGTGCTGCGCGGCTCCGCCGTCAACTCGGACGGCGCGTCGAACGGACTGACCGCGCCCAACGGCGAGGCCCAGCGGGAGCTGATCCGGCTGGCGCTGGCGGACGCCGGGCTGGGGCCGGCCGACGTCGACGCGGTCGAGGGGCACGGCACGGGAACCGCGCTCGGTGACCCCGTCGAGGCGGGCGCCCTGCTGGCGGCCTACGGACAGCACCGTGACCGGTCCGACCCGCTGTGGCTGGGGTCGGTGAAGTCGAACCTCGGACACACCCAGGCCGCGGCGGGGGTGGCGGGCCTGATCAAGATGATCGAGGCGATGCGCCACGACGAGCTGCCCGCCTCGCTGTACGCGGACCGGCCGTCGCCGCACGTCGACTGGTCCGCGGGCGCGGTCCGGCTGCTCGACCGGGCCCGGCCCTGGCCGCCCCGCGACCGCCCGCGCCGCGCCGCGATCTCGTCCTTCGGCATCGGCGGCACGAACGCCCACGTGATCATCGAGGAACCGGCACCAGCGGACAAGACCGACTCGACCGCGCCCACACCATGGCGGCGGCTCCCGGACACCCGCCGGCTCGTGGGCGGCGGCACCGACCTGGCCGGGCGGCCACCGAGCCCCACCACCACACCGACGACCACGTCAACCGCCGTGCCGGACAGCACCTGGACCGTGCCGGGGCTGCCGGTCATCCCCTGGCTCGTGGGCGGTGGCGACGAGGCGGGGCTGCGTGCGCATGCCGCCGTGCTGGCCGGTGTGCTGGCCGATGCAGAGGACCGGGCCGGTGCCCTGGACGCCGCGTACTCGCTGGCCACGGGCCGGGCGCCGTTGACCCACCGGGCGGCCGTCCTGGCGAAGGATGCCGAGGGCCTGCGCGCGGGTCTGCGCGACCTGGCGGCCGGCGTCGACGGCCCCGCCCTGCTGCAGGGCGTCGCGATCCCGCGTCCGGCCGACATCGACAGCCCCACCCTGCTGCGGGACGTCGCGCACCCGCGTCCGGCCGACATCGACAGCCCCACCCTGCTGCGGGACGTCGCGCACCCGCGTCCGGCCGACATCGACAGCCCCACCCTGCTGCAGGACGCCACCCACCCGCGTCCCGCCGACATCGACAGCCCCACCCTGCTGCAGGACGCCACCCACCCACGTCCGGCCCGCATCGACAGCCCCACCCTGCTGCGGGGCGTCGCGCGCCCGCGTCCGAAGGTGGCGCTCCTGTGCCCCGGCCAGGGCACCCAGCGCCCGGGGATGGGCCGTGAGCTGCGGGCGGCCTTCCCCGCCTTCGACGCCGCCTTCACGGCTCTGTGCGAGGAGTTCACCCCCTGGCTCGACCGCCCCCTGCTGGAGGCGCTCGACGAACCGGGGCTGCTCGACCGTACCGACTACGCGCAACCCGCCCTCTTCGCCTACGCGGTGGCCCTGCACGCGCTGCTCGCCGGCTTCGGGGTGGGCCCGGACCGGCTGGCCGGGCATTCGATCGGTGAGCTGGCCGCCGCCCATCTGGCCGGGGTGTTCTCCCGTGCCGACGCGGTACGACTGGTCGCCGCGCGCGGCCGGTTGATGGCGGCCCTGCCCTCCGGCGGCGCGATGATCGCCGTCCGGGCGCCCCTGGCCGAGGTGACGCGCCTGCTCGACGGGACGCCCGGCGGAGCCGTCGCGGTCGCCGCGGTCAACGGGCCGGAGGCGGTCGTGCTCTCCGGGCCCGAGGACGCGGTGACGGCACTGGCGAGCGCCCTCGCGAGGCCGTACCGCCGGCTGCGGGTGAGCCATGCCTTCCACTCCCCGCTGCTGGACCCGATGCTGGGCGAGTACCGTGCGGTTGCCGAGTCGGTCGTGTACCACCGGCCGTCGCTGCCGGTGGTGTCCACGCTGACCGGTCGTACCGAGTCGGACGCGCTCACCACCGCCGACCACTGGGTACGCCAGGCGCGTGAGACGGTCCGGTTCGCCGCCGCGGTGGACGGGCTCGCGCAGGCGGGTGTCACGGCCTTCGTCGAGGCCGGCCCGGCCCCCTCGCTCGGCGTGGCGGCCGAGGAGTGCCTCGGGCCGGACGCCGGTGCGGTGTTCGCGTCGTGCGGGGACGCGAGCGCGACGGTCGAGGCGCTCGCCGCGCTGCATGTGCACGGAGTGCCGGTGGACTGGCGGTCGGTGTACGCGGACACCGGTGCCCGTCGGCGTCCGCTGCCCACCTACCCCTTCCAACGGCAGCGTTACTGGCTGAACGCCGCCCCGCGCCGGGGCCGCTCCGGCCACCCGCTGCTGGGCGAGCCGCTGCCCGATGCCGACGGCCCCGGCGTCCGGCACACCGCCGTGCTGTCGCTCGCCCGTCATCCCTGGCTGGCCGACCATGTGATCGGCGAGCGGGTGGTGGTGCCCGCGACCGTCTTCGCCGAACTCGCCGCCCGGGCGGGCGGCTCCCCCGGCCCCGTCCGGCTGGCCGAACTCGCCCTCCACGAACCGCTCGTACTCTCCCCTGAGCAGGGTGCGCAGGTGCAGGTGGTGGCCGGGAAACCGGACGAGACGGGCGGGCGTCCGGTCACCGTCTGGGCGCGCCCTGACCAGGCGCCGGGGCCGTGGACCCGGCACGCCACCGCGACGAGCGTGCCGGCCGGGGCACCGCCCGGCGGCACGCCAGGACCGTGGCCGCCGGCGGACGCGCGGCCGCTCACCGTCGACTACGGACGTCTCGCCGCCCACGGACATGGTTACGGACCCGCCTTCCGCGGGGTGACCGCGCTGTGGAGCCGCGGCGACGAGGTCTTCGCCGAGCTGGCGCTGCCGCCCGGGGAAGCGGCGACCGCGGGTTCCTACACTCTGCACCCGGCCCTGTTCGACGCGGCGCTGCACGCCGCGCTGCTGGCCGAGGGCCCGGGTGAGCCGAGGGCGCCGTTCTCCTGTTCCGGTGTGACGGTGTACGCGCCCGGTGCCTCCGCAGCGCGGGCGGTCGTACGGCGGCTCGGCCCGGACGAGTTCCGCGTCACCCTCGCCGACGGGACCGGGTTGCCTCTCGCCGCCGTGGAGTCGGTGGTCACCCGGGCGATCCCGACCCGGCCGCCTGCGCGGACCTACCGCCTCGGCTGGCGGCCCGTGCCGCCGGACGGTGCGGGGAGCACGGAGCACGAGGTGCTGGACGTGGCACGGCTGGCCGCCGCCCTGCCCGCGGACGCCACTGTTCCCGACCGGGTGCGCGGGCTGCTCACCGCGGTGCTGGGGCGGGTACGGGACTGGACCGCCGACGTCCGGCCGGGCCGTCTGCTGGTGCTCACCCGCAACGCCACCGGCGTCGACCCCGACCTCGCCGAGGCGGCCGTCGCCGGACTCGTACGCAGCGCCCGGTCCGAGCATCCCGGCCGGATCGTCCTGGTCGACCGGCGGGGTGCCGCGGTCACGGCGGCGGTGCTGGAGGCGGCGCTGCGGTCCGGCGAGCCGGAACTGGCCGTGCGCGACGGTGTCGTCCTCGCGCCCCGGCTGGCCCTCGCCGACCAGCCGGCCGTCGAGACGGCCGAACCGGATCCCGAGGGGACCGTGCTCGTGACCGGAGGTACCGGAGCGCTGGGAGCGAGCCTGGCCCGGTATCTGGTCGCCGAACGTGGGGTTCGCCATCTGCTGCTGGTCAATCGCAGCGGAAAGGTGCCGGACTGGGCTGGCGAACTGGCCGCCGAGGTGCGGGTGGTGGCGTGCGAGGTGAGCGACCGCGCTGCCGTGGACGCCCTGGTCGCGTCCTGCCGGCCGGCGCTCACCGCGGTCTTCCACCTGGCCGGGGTGGTGGACGACGGCGTGGTGGACACCATGACGCCGGAGCGGCTCGCGGCCGTCCTCGCCCCGAAGGTGGCCGGCGCCTGGCATCTGCACGAGGCGACCCGGGGGCTCGGTCTGTCCGCCTTCGTGCTCTACTCCTCCGCCGCCGGTGTACTCGGCCGGCGGGGACAGTCCAACTACGCCGCCGCGAACGGGTTCCTGGACGCGCTGGCCCGGCACCGGACGGCCTACGGCCTGCCCGCGCGGTCGCTGGCCTGGGGACCATGGGCCACGGACGACGCGGCGGGGATGGCGGGCCGGGTCGCGCCCGACCGCCTCCGTGAAGGCGGCGTCCTGCCGGTCGGCGAGTCGGAAGGCCTGGCCCTGCTCGACGCGGCGCTGCGGATTCCGGAACCGGTGCTGGTGCCGGTGCCGCTGGATCTCCGGGCCGCCGCCGGCCCGGACGGGGCACCCGTACTGGCCGACCTGGTGCCGCGCACCCCGGCCACGGCCGTGGCCCCGCCCCCCGAAGCCCCCGGGCAGGCACCCGGTGCCTGGCGCGAGCGGCTGGCCGCCGCGCCGTCGCCCGAACGGCTGTCCCTGTTGGCCGAGTTGATCCGCGCCGAGATCGCCGCGGCCCTGGGCTTCGCGCACCCTTCGGCCCTCCCCGTCGACCGCGGCTTCACGGAGCTCGGTTTCGACTCCCTGTCCGCGGTGCAGATCCGCAACAGGCTCGGCGCGTTCACACAGGTACGGCTGTCCCCGACCGTCGTACTGGAGCACCCCACGCTGCCCGAGCTGACCGCACACGTCCTCGCGGCGCTGGACGACGGGGAGGCGCCGCCGGAAACAGAACCGGGGCATGCGGCCGACCCGCGCGGGGGGAGGCCCTGATGGCCGCGGGCGCCGCGCTCTCCACCGATGTCGTCGACGGGCTGGACGACTCCCTGCTGCTCGCCGGGGGCGGGTACGCGCGGGTGCTGGAGGACCGGCGGCCCCGGCCGTCGCCGGTTCCGGCCCTGTTGCTGCGCGGCCGGCCCACCGCCGAGATGCCGCGCGGCGCACCCGACGGGGACTGGCACTGGCCGCTGCCGCACGACGGCGTGGACGTCCCCGGCGACCACTTCTCGTTGCGCCACCAGGACGCCGACGGCACGGCCGCGGCGATCCGCGCCTGGCTGCCCCGCTGACCGCGCAGGACCACCACGAGGAGAGACCCCGGACGACTTCGGACCACGACCCGATCGTCGGCGGCGGCCCGCCGGACGCCCCGGCCGTGCCCCGCCGTTCACCCAGGGCCGGCCCGGGGTCACCGAGGACGTCTGTGCCGGCTCCCGGTGTCTAGGGTGTGAGCCATGGACGCCAGTACAACACCCCTTGCTCCGGCCGCCGTTGACCCGGCGGAGCTGCTCGCCGACCCGTACGCCGTGTACGCCCGGCTCCGGGAGGCCGGTCCCGTGCACCGCTTTGCCGGAACCGACGGGCTGCCGGCCTGGCTGGTGACACGGTACGAGGACGTCCGGCAGGCCCTCGCCGACCCGCGGCTCTCGCTCGACAGGGCCCACGCGAAACCCGGCGGCTACCGGGGGCTCGCGCTGCCGCCCGCCCTCGACGCCAACCTGCTGAACATGGATCCGCCGGACCACACCCGGGTACGGCGTCTGGTGTCCCAGGCCTTCACCCCGCGCCGCATCGCCCTGCTGCGCGAACCCGTCCGGCGGACCGCCGACGCGCTGCTCGACGCCCTCGAACCGCTCGGCCGTACCGACCTGATCGCCGGCTACGCCGCGCCGCTGCCCATCGCCGTGATCTGCGAACTGCTCGGCGTGGCGGAGGAGGACCGGCCGGACTTCCGGTCCTGGACCGACGCGCTCGTCGTCCCGGACCCCACCCGGCCCGAGCGGGCGATTGAGGCGGTGCAGGCGCTCCTCGCCTTCTTCGCCCGGCTGCTCGCCCGCAAGCGTGCCGAGCCCGCCGACGACCTGCTCTCCGCGATGATCGCCGTACGGGACGAGGAAGACCGGCTCAGCGAGGACGAGTTGATGTCCCTGACCTTCCTCGTCCTCTTCGCCGGGTACGAGAACACCGTCCACCTGATCGGCAACGCCACCCTCGCCCTGCTCCTCAACCCCTCCCAACTGGGCGCCCTGCGCGAGGATCCGGCGCGGATCGGCGCGGCCGTCGAGGAACTGGCCCGCTACGACGGACCCGCCCCGCTCGCCATCCGCCGCTTCCCCACCGAGGACGTCACCATCGGCGGGGTCACGGTCCCGGCGGGCGAGACCGTGCTGCTGTCCCTGGCGGCGGCCCATCGCGACCCGCGCCGCTTCCCCGAGCCGGACCGGCTCGACATCGGCCGCGACGCCACCGGCCATCTCGCCCTCGGTCACGGCATCCACTACTGCCTCGGCGCACCGCTCGCCCGCCTGGAGGCCGAGGTCGCCCTGGCCGCGCTGCTGGAACGCCTGCCCGGGCTCGAACTCGACGTCCCCGCCGACGCGTTGCGCTGGCGCCCCTCGATGCGCACCCGCGGCCTGCTCGGCCTACCCGTGCGGTACTGAGCGGTTCCGGCGGGAGAAGGGGCGCACCTCAGGGAAGCGGTCCGGCAGGGCTTCGCCGGTACGGCCGCGCAGTCGGCGGTCGAAGAAGCCGGCGAGGCAGGCCCGTTCGGCGGCGATCGCGCGGGCCGGGGCGATGGTGCCGATGTTCTGGACGACCGTCTCGCGGGGCAGGCCGAGCTGACGGGCGATCTGCGGGATCATCGCCTCCGCGTCGGTGTACGTCGCGTGTTCGGCGCCGCGCAGGGTCAGGCCTTCGCCCCAACCCCGGCTGTGCCGCCACAGGGCGTTCCAGGAGGGCACCGTGCTCAGGTCGTTGCCGTCCTTGCCCACCAGCAGGAACGGGCGGTCGAGGCCCTCGGCGGCGACAGCCGAGAGGTAGCCGGAGTCGCTGTCCTCCTGGACGTACGCGAGGACGCCGTCCAAGTCGGCCGCCGCGGCGATACGCCGGTCGTCGTGCATCGCCTGCAACGCGGTGAAGCCGCCGGCCGAGTGGCCGAACATGCCGAGACGTTCCCAGTCCGCGATGCCGCGCACTCCCCCGGGCAGCGCACCGGGCAGGGCGTCGAGGAGGAAGCGGGTGTCGGCCACCCGTACGGCCATCGTCTTCCTGAGCAGCGCCCTGATGCGCGCCGGGTCCGGGTACGCCTTGTCGAACTCGGCGGGCAGCACGGTGCGTTCGACCCGGCCGCCGGGAAACTGGACGGCCGAGGCGTCGTAGGTGTGGTCGAGTGTCACCACGACGTAGCCCCGGGAGGCGAGGTCGTCGCAGAGGGTGGTGCCGAGGGAGCGTGGGTCGCCGGCGCCGGGCGAGTAGCAGACGACCGGGTACGGCCCCCGGTCCCGGTCGGCCGGGGCGCCCCGGTACGCGTGGGTGCGGGTGGCCGCCCAGTCGACCTTGTCGCCGGGCACGTGGGTGAGGTTGTTGACGGCGGCGAAGCCGGCGGCCTCCCCCGGCAGCATCTGCGGCGCCCTGGAGTGTCCGCCGACGGCCCGCGCCGGGTAGCGGACACCGATCATCAGCTCCCGGTACGGCCGGGCCGTCATCCAGGGATCGGCACGTGAGGTGTCGACGAGGCGCAGGGAGACCGTGCCCACCGGGTGCGGTCCGCCGGGCGCGGGCAGTTGCAGCCGTACCGGCACGGTCTTGCGTGGCGTCGCCGCCAACGCCGTGCCCGTGGTGACGGCGGACAGGGTGGTGGCGGCGACGGCCGACAGGACAGCGGCGCGGCGAGTGAGCACGGCAGGCCTCCTTGGCTGCGGGTGTTCGGTGGCTCCTCTCAGCTTTGTGGACCGGACCGGCCGGGACCATCCGGCCTGCCGGTCGCCGCACCGGGGGGCTGGCCGTACCCCGGGCCGGGGGCGCATGGCCGGTCCGGCGCCGGGACGGCGGTGTCGGGAAGGCGGTCAGGAAGCGGTGAGGCGCAGGTAGTCGAGGTTGAAGCCGCCGGTCTCGCAGTAGACGGTGACCGTCTGTTCCCCGGCCCGGAGGGCGACGGGTACGTGCACCGACTGGTAGCTCGCCCAGCCGCCCGTGGCCGGCACGGACGCGGTCGCCAGGGTCGTGCCGCTGTCGTCGCGCAGGGACACGGCGTTCGCCGCGGTGGCGGCCGTGCCGTTGGCGACGCGCAGTTCGAGATCGTACGTGCCGGTCTCCGGCACGTCGACGCGGTAGGTCAGCCAGTTGCCGGCGGCGGTCCAGCCCACGTTCCTGCCGCCGCTGGCGGCCGGGTTGCTCTCGATGAAGTTGCTGCCGTCGGCGGCCCAGCCGTGCTGGTCCGTGTACCCCTCGGCCTCGATCCTCTCCCCCACGGGTGCCGCGTGCGGGCGGACGGTCAGGTGGAGGGTCACCTGGTCGTGGGCCCGGCCGTCGGTGGCGTAGAAGGTCAGGTCCTGCTCGCCGGTGGCCGTCGGACGGATGGTGACCAGGCCGGTCGCCGGGTCGAGGGTGACGCCGTCGGGCAGTTCGGTGGCGTAGTAGGAGAGCCGGTCGCCGTCCCGGTCGGTGGCCTTCAACCGCACCTGTGTGGTGCCGTACTGGTCGGCGACGACGTCGGCGGCCGGCGCGAGGACCGGGGCGTGGTTGCGGGAGCCCGTGGCGGCCCTGCCGTGCCACCGGTAGGTGGCGAAGGAGCCCGCCGGTACCGTCACGACGAACGTCTGGTCGCCGACGACCACCCTGACCCTGCGGTCGGATCCGGCGCCGTTGCCGAGGACGGCCACGTAGCCGCCGTCGCGGGTCCGGTAGACGACGTTGCTGACGCCGTCCGCGGCGGCGCTGGACTCGAGGCGTACGTCACCGGGTGACAGGTACTTCGCGAACTGCCCCAGTTGGTAGAGCTCGTCGCGGACCGTGAACTCCTTGGTGCCGGTGTTCACCGTGACCAGCCGGTCGGGCCACTTGGTGGTGGCGGCGACCTCGTCCCAGTCGATGTTGTTGTCCCGCGACGGCGTCCAGTGCAGGGTGCCGCCGTCCTGGTCGGTGGTCTGGGCCCACAGGATGTAGGAACCGGCGTCGAGGCGGAAGTCGTCGAGGACGGTCGAGGGCGACAGGTCGCTGGTCTCCGTGAGCTGGACCGGCTTCCCGGTCTGCTCGTAGGCGTCGCGCATGACGGTCGGGTCGCCCCAGTAGGGGTGGAAGGCGATGGCGTCCGCCGCCTTGCGGACCTGGGCGCCGGTCACCGAGCCGTCCGGGGCGTCCTCGAAGATGCGGTAGTAGTTCTTCGTCGCCGTGCTGTTGGGGTCGTGCCAGTCCCAGAAGTTGAAGTCATGTACATACAGCTGGGTGCCCAGGTGGGCGGCACGGACCTCACGCTTGATCGCCAGCGCCAGCTTCTGCTGCTGCGCGACGCTGATGTCCATGGCCGGGTAGACGACGTCCATGCCCGGCTCGTTCAGCAGGGTCAGCGCGTCCACGCCGATGCCCTGCCGGGCGTACGCCTGGACGTACTTGACGTAGTACCGGGCGAACACCTCGATGCAGTCGTCCCGCAACTTGCCGACCTGGTAGTAGTCCGTGCTGCTCCCGGGCTTGAGGGCGACCTCGCCGAGGAACCGGTTGTTCGTCTTCATCCAGGCCGGCGCGCTCCACGCCGACGCGAAGAACGTGGCGTGGGGGTTGTAGCGCTGGATGAGTTTGATGGTGTCGATGATGTGCAGGTCGAGGTCCCGCTGGATGGAGAAGTGCTTCAGGCCGAAGTCCTCGGCGACTCCGGCGGGCAGGTCGTCCTCCGACCAGAACGGCAGGTGCTCGATGAGATCGGGGCTGCCGATCGTCAGCCGGAACCGGTCGAGTCCCGCGCCGTGCTCGGGGTCGACAAGGAGCCGGATGGCTTTGGCACGTTCGCCGGGGGTGAGCTTCCACAGGTTGGACACGCTCGTCTCGTCCAAGGAGAAGCCGATGCCGGTGTACTGCTGCCGGAGGGCGCTGGGGTCGGCGACCACGGTGGCGTCGACGGGGCCGTGGGTGTCCGTGCCCGTCCTGACGATCGGCAGAGGGCGCCAGGTCTGGGCGCCGCCGGTGGAGTAGGTGCCGGTCACGACCTGGCCGTGCCCGGTGCGCCCGCTCGCGGGCCGGTCGGCCTGCGCGGTCGGGCCCGCGCCGATGAGTGGCAGTGTCATTGCCGCCACGGCCGCGATCGTGGTGAGCGTACGTCTCACAGCTGCTCCTGGGCTCTGGTGGGTCGGGGGTGTTGCCGTGCCGAACCGGAGGCGCCTGACCGCTGCGTCACCAACGGCCTACTGGGAACGCCGACTTGAGATCCAAGCAATGTCCCCGATGTTAAGTCAAGGCGTGAAGAAAGGGTTTCGCGGTGGGGGGTGCCGGCGCCCGGCCGGTGTGACGGGTACGGCCGGGCGCCGACGGCCCGTCAGGTCAGGGCCGGTGACGTGCCGGGCCGGACCAGATGCCGGGCGAAGAAGCGGACCGCGCTGTCGGCCTCGAACCTGGGCAGTTCCTTGTGGCGGCCGGTGTTGGCGTGCAACGTCTTCTCCTTCGAGGCGAAGGCGTCGAACAGCGCGAGTCCGGCCGCACGCGGAATGTGCTCGTCGTCCCACTGGAGCGCGAACTCGACGGGCACGGTGATCCGCCGGGCCGGCTCGGCGAGGGCATCGGGCCAGTGCAGGCCGAAGACCGCGGCGGTGATCCTGGGCTCGACGGCCGTCAACGGCACCCCGATCGCGGTGCCCATGTTCAGGCCGTAGTAGCCGACCGGTCCCCCGGCGCCGATCTCCGGAAGCTCCTGGAGGGCGTCGAGGGTCGCCCGCCACTCCGGTACGGCGCGGGCCGCCAGGTGGGCGTTGTAGCGGACGACGACGGGGCCCTCCGGCTCGCCCGCCTCCCTCGCCCGGTACAGCTCGGCGATCTCCCGTTCGTCGTGCGCGGTGCGCGGCCGGTCACCGTGGCCGGGCGAGTCGATGCAGGCGACGTGGAAGCCGCAGCCGGTCACCAGGAGGCGGGCCCGGCCCGTCATCGCCGGCCACTTCTTGTGGGTGCCGCCGCCGTGGCCCATCAGCACCAGGGGCGCGCGATCGGGACCGGACTCGGGGACGGACTCGGGACCGGGGCCGGCTTCGGTCCCGGGGACGGACTCGGGCGACCAGAGCACGCCGGGGATCTCGCCCAGGATGAAGTCACGTTCGACGACGCCTTCCGACGTCGTCCGGGCGGTGAAACGCAGGGACTGCATGAGTTGTTGCCTTTCGGGATGGCCTTCTCCTACAGGCGCTCCCGGCGACACCTACGTCAATCGCCCGACCGTGACGGGAGAGGGAGCACCCACTCTGCTACAGCGTTCACGGGTCTCACCTCCTCGCACGACATCACGGTGCCCCGGACGTTACGCACCCGAGCCCGGCGCGTCCAACGCGTTTTCGGCCCGTACGACGACGTCCGCGCGTCCGACGCGGCGCCGCGCCCACGCCGGCTGCCGTGGTCGTCATGCCGGTGGCCGCGCCCGGGTCCGTAGGGGGAACGGTCAGGCGCCCAGGCGGTTGATGTCCTTGCTGTACAGCACCCGGTTCTCGGTCACGCCGGGGCGGGTCAGCGCCAGCATGGCGCGGGCGAGGTGTCCGGTGGTCGTCGTGTGGGCGGGCAGAAGCCGGTGCAGCAGCGGGTAGAGCCAGGACGTGAGGGAGTACATGACACGGTAGGAGCGGGTCCGGGAGACCTCTCCGTGGCGGGGCTGGATATAGCCGGGACGGAGCATGTACGCGTTCATCGGCATCGCCAGGAGGGCGTTCTCGGTGCGCCCCTTCACCCGCGCCCACATGGTGCGGCCCTGTTCGGTGCTGTCGGTGCCCTCGCCGGAGACGTAGGTGAAGGTCGGTCCGGGACCGGCGGCGACCAGCGCACGGGCGGCCGCGAGGGTGAAGTCGTGGGTGACGCGGGTGTACTCGGCCTCGCTCATGCCCGCGGAGGAGACACCGAGGCAGTAGAAGCAGGCGTCCAGGCCGGTCAGCCGGTCGCCGATGGCGGACAGGTCGGTGAAGTCGTCGTGGATGACTTCGGTCAGCTTGGGGTGCGTGACGCCGAGCGGGCGGCGACCCACCACGAGGACGCTGCCGACCGAGGGGTCGAGGAGGCAGGCGCGCAGGACGCCCTGTCCGACCATGCCGGACGCGCCGAAGACGACGACGTTCACAAAGGTCTCCCTCACTGGAAGGCGGTGTCCGGCACCGTACCGGACCTCCGCCGGGCGGGGGCGGTGCCGGTCCGGTCGTCGAGGGCACTGCCCCCTGTCCGCGGCCGTTGCGCGGTCACATCCGCGATGATTTTATACATCTGTCAAACAGATAGCCGCAAGAAGGTACTGGAGGAGCCCCTCATGGCCGCCCACACCTCCGTCTCACCACGGGAAGCCGCCGACCGGCTTGCCATCCGTGAGCTGATCGACGCCTACGCCCACTGCGCGGACCGGCGGGACGCCAAGGGCCAGATGAGCCTGTTCACCGAGGACACGCGTTTCCTGGTGTTCATGGACGCCACGGCGGCGGAGCCGACGCAGGAGCTGCACGGCCGCGCCTCCCTCGCCCCGGTGTTCGACAACCTCAACTCGTATCGGACGACGACCCACTTCAACGGGCAGAGCACCGTCTCCCTGGACGGCGACCGCGCCACCGGCGAGAGCTACTGCCTGGCCCACCATCTCTCGGTCGGGGACGACGGCGGGCGCACGCTGATGATCGCGTCGATTCGCTATCTCGACGAGTTCACCAGGCAGGACGGCGAGTGGCTGTTCGCCGAGCGCCGTCTGATGGTCGACTGGACGGAGACGCGCCCCTCGGCCCCGTGACCTTCGGGCGTCGCGGAGAAGGGTGCGCGCGGTGGGACCGGGTACCCGGCGGCCACGGGAGAGCGAGTCGGACACCGACCGCCCCCGGTGACGAGCCGTTTCCGACGAGGAGGAACAGATGAGCACGGTCAAGAAAGCCGTGGACGTCGCCGTGCCGGTCCACACGGCCTACAACCAGTGGACCCAGTTCGAGGACTTCCCGAACTTCATGGAGGGCGTCGAGGAGGTCAGGCAGCTCGACGACCGGCACAACCACTGGACCACGAGGATCGGCGGGGTGCGGCGCGAGTTCGACACCGAGATCGTCGACCAGCTGCCGGACGACCGGATCACCTGGCGGGCGATCGAGGGTGACATCCGGCAGCGGGGATCCGTCCGGTTCGAGCCGCTGGACGAGACGCACACCCGGGTCGAGCTCACGATGGACGTCGAGCCCAGCGGCATGGCCGAGAAGGGTGCCGACGCACTCGGCCTGATCGACCGCCGCGTCAACGGCGACCTCAACCGCTTCAAGGACTACATCGAGCAGCACGGAGGCGAGACCGGCGCCTGGCGCGGTCGCATCCGCCCCGGCGATCCCGGCTCGGCCTACTGACCGCACCCCCGAAGGCTCCGGGGAAGAACCCGAGAGCGGTCGTACGGCTCCGGCTGCGGACCCATTTGGGCCCGCAGCCGGAGCCGTCGCTTCACGCCGCCGCCGCGCTGCGCAAGGAGCCGCTGCGGCCGGACTACCAGCGAGGGCGGGCCTGGTTCTCGCTGGACCTGGTGGGGGCGTTGCCGAGCTGGTACGGGGAGAGACGGTCACCGTCGCTCCCGGCCCGCGGCACCTCGTTCGGCTCGCGCATCTCACGCTCCTCGCGCACCGGTCCCGTGCGGGGCGGAGTGGGGTGTTCGGAGCGCCGGGGCGGCGCGGACTCCCGCCGCCGCACCCCGATGCCGAGGCGGACGGCCCCCACCAGCGCGGCCACGACGAGCAGACCGCAGACGACGATCACGATCATCCCCACCGCCGAGCCGGCGGCGGCCAGTTGTTCATGAGTCCTGTACATCCGCCCCGGGTACCCCCCGCGGCACGGCGGACACCCGCGAGGCGGCGGACGGCGGCCGGGACGGCATGCGCGGGCCACCCATGGCACCGCTCTGAAGCGGCCGGCACCGGAGCGTCCGGGACCCGCGTGGGGTCCGCCTGTCGAAGACCCCGCCTCCCCCGCCCTCTCCTCATCCGGGCGGCACACCGTGCACAACCCGGCGGACAGGGGGTACTCGGCAACGGACTTCAGTCGGACCGCTCGAGGTGGTGGACACCGTGCCCAGGCCAGGAGGGACCGACGGCAGCGCGCTCGTCGTCGACGGGATCACCACCTCCGGCCACGAGGACATCGAGTCGCCGCTGCCCGTCCGGGCCTCGCCGGGCGCCGGGCCGTACGGCATCCGCGCCGACCGTAGCGCGCCCATCACCTCAGGAAGGGTTTTCCACCATGTCGACGAAGGTCTCGGACTACATCCTCCAGCGGCTGCGCGAGTGGGACGTGGAGCATGTCTTCGCCTACCCGGGTGACGGCATCAACGGTCTGCTCGCGGCCTGGGGACGGGCCGACAACAAGCCCACGTTCATCCAGTCCCGCCACGAGGAGATGTCCGCGTTCGAGGCCGTCGGCTACGCCAAGTTCTCCGGCCGGGTCGGGGTCTGCGCCGCGACCTCGGGACCCGGCGCCATCCATCTCCTCAACGGCCTGTACGACGCCAAGCTCGACCATGTACCGGTGGTCGCGATCGTCGGGCAGACCAACCGCAGCGCCATGGGCGGCTCCTACCAGCAGGAGGTCGACCTGCTGAGCCTGTACAAGGACGTCGCCTCCGACTTCTGCGAGATGGTCACCGTCCCCGAGCAGCTCCCGAACGTGCTCGACCGGGCGATGCGCACCGCCGTGGCCCGCCGGTCGGTGACCGCCGTGATCATCCCGGCCGACGTCCAGGAGCTGGACTACGCGCCGCCCGGGCACGCCTTCAAGATGGTGCCCTCCAGCCTCGGCATGCCGCACTACGCCCCGGTGCCGGACGACGACGACCTCCAGCGGGCCGCCGACGTCCTCAACTCCGGCGGCAAGGCGGCGATTCTGATCGGGCAGGGTGCGCGGGGTGCCCGGGCGGAGGTGCAGGAGGTCGCCGACCGGCTGGGCGGCGGCATCGCCAAGGCGCTGCTGGGCAAGGACGCCCTCGACGACGACCTGCCGTACGTCACCGGGGCGATCGGGCTGCTCGGCACCCGGCCGTCGTACGAGCTGATGCGGGAGTGCGACACCCTGCTCGTCATCGGCTCGTCCTTCCCCTACACCCAGTTCCTGCCGGAGTTCGGCAAGGCGCGCGCCGTGCAGATCGACATCGATCCGCACATGGTCGGGCTGCGCTACCCCTTCGAGGTCAACCTGGTCGGCGACGCCGCCCGGACGCTGCGCCGGCTGCTGCCGCTGCTGGAGCAGATGGAGGACCCCTCCTGGCGGCAGAAGATCGAGAACAACGTCAAGGACTGGTGGGAGGTGATGGAGCGGCGGGCCGCCGTCGACGCCGATCCGATCAACCCGGAGTACGTCACCCACGCCCTGAACGGGCTGCTCCCGGACGACGTGATCCTCTCCGCCGACTCGGGGTCGGCCGCCAACTGGTACGCCCGGCATCTGAGACTGCGGGGCGGGATGCGCGGTTCGCTGTCGGGGACGCTGGCCACCATGGGGCCGGGGGTGCCGTACGCCATCGGCGCCAAGTTCGCGCACGGGGACCGGCCGGCGATCGCCCTGGTCGGCGACGGGGCGATGCAGATGAACGGCATGGCCGAGCTCATCACCATCGCCAAGTACTGGCGGGACTGGGCGGATCCGCGGCTGATCGTGGCCGTCTTCAACAACCGGGACCTGAACCAGGTGACCTGGGAGATGCGCGCGATGGAGGGCGCCCCGCAGTTCCTGCCCTCGCAGTCCCTCCCGGACGTCGCGTACGCCGACTTCGCCCGCTCCCTCGGCCTGGACGGCATCCGGATCGAGCAGCCCGACGGGGTGACGGGCGCCTGGGAGGCCGCGCTCGCCGCCGACCGGCCGTGCGTCCTCGACTTCGTGACCGACCCGGCCGTACCCCCGATCCCGCCGCACGCCACCCTCGACCAGATCGAGGCCGCGGCCGCCGCCGTCCTCAAGGGCGACAGCGACCGGGCGGCGATGGTCCGCCAGGGCTTCAAGGCCAAGATGCAGGAGTTCCTGCCGCACCACCGTGAAGCGGGGCGGCGATGACGGACCCCGGCCTGTTGCCCGGGGAGCCGTCGGCATCCGCCGGCTCCCCGGGCAACAGGGGGTAGGGGCGGCAGCCACCGACGGGGGCCACGCCGAGGCTCACAGCGGGTCGGTCCAGCGGCCGTCCGAGCGGGTCAGCGCGAACGCGTCGAGCGTGCTGCCCGCGAGGAGCACGGTGGCGAGCAGCAGCGGCAGGGCGGGGGTGCCGTCGCGGACGGCGAAGGCGCCGATCAGGGCCCCGGCGAACATCGCCAGCACCGAGAGGGCACGCCGGCCGGTCCTGCCTCCGCCGCCCCCGGCGGCCTTGCTGTCCGAGGCCATGCCGGTGATGGTCAGGGTCAGGACGGTCGTGGTGAGGTCGGGTACGGCGAGCGCGCGGGCGGTCGCGTTCTGGACGCCCATGGCGAGACCGAGGAGTGCGATCAGCGAGTACCGGGTCCCGGCGGTGTCCAGGGGGGCGCCGTACCGGGCGACGGCGTAGGCCGCCAGGAACAGGACCGTCTCCACGACGAGCGCCAGGCGCAGCACGCGGCCGCGGTGCGCGCGGGCCCGGTGCGCGATCCGGCCGCCCACCAGGGCGCCCGCGCCGAAGGCGGCCAGCGCGGCCAGCGAGGCGGCCAGCGAGAACCCTGCGGCGCCCGCTATCGCGAAGCCGGAGAAGACCACGTTGCCGGTCATGTTGGCGACGAAGACATGGCCGAGCACCAGGTAGCTGAAGGCGTCCACGAGGCCGGTCACCACGGTGAGGGCGAGCATCAGCGGGGGCAGGGGGCCATGGCGGTCCGCCGGGTCGGGCAGCACGGTCGCCCGTGCCTCACGGAATACGGGCTGGACTGCATCCTTGATCGACATGACGGTCCCTTCGGGACTGGAGCGAAACCGCACCTCGCGGGGTGCGTCCTCTCCAGCCTCCGGCCACCCCGGTCCCACTGTCCAACATATGGATCCGGGTGCAGCGATCGGTCATACCGATCGATCGCCGTGCTGTTCGAGGACTTCGAGAAACGCCTCGGCGGCCGGAGCCAGCCGGGTGCCGTCGTACGCCACACAGATGTGGTGCACGGCCTCGTCGTCCCTCAGACGCAGCATCCGCGCGCCCCGGGGCAGCTCGTCGGCGGCGTCGAGGCCGAGCACGGAACCGGGGCCGACGACGGTGGACCGGGGTACGACGGTGACGCCCACCCCGCGTGCGGCCAGCCGGATCATGTCGTGGATCTGGCCCACCTCGAAGTGCTGCCCCGCCTCCGCTCCCGCGCGGGCGAAGGCCGCCTCGACCTGGCGGCGCAGGCCGCTGCCCCGCGTGAACTGGATCAGCGGGTGGCTGTCGGGCAGCTCGGCCAGGTCGATGGCCTCCCGGTCCGCGAGAGCGTGCTCGCGCGGTACGACGGCGACCAGCGGGGCGCTGCCCAGCGTCCGGTGGTCCAGCCCCTCCGGCACCTGCCGGGCGGCGAGTCCGACCACCCCGACATCGAGGGTGCCGGCGAGCACCGCGGCGGCCATCCGGGAGCTGGGATCGTTGGAGACGCGCAGGTCGACGCCGGGATAGCGGGCGCGGTAGTCGGCCAGCACCTCCACCATGTCGAAGGGCACCGCCATCGTCTGCACCAGGCCCAGCCGGAGCCGGCCCCGGCGCAGACCCGCCAGCGCGTCGAGGGCGGCCTGGGCGTTGTCGACGTCGGCGAGGATGCGCCGGGCCCGCGGCTCCAGCAGCTCACCTGCGGCGGTCAGCCGTACCGAGCGGCTCGTGCGGCTGAACAGCGGGGCACCGACGTCCTTCTCCAGCCGGGCGATCTGCTGGCTCAGCGCCGACTGCGCCACATAACAACGCGCGGCGGCCTGGGTGAAGTTGTGGGTCTCGGCGACCGCCAGGAAGTACCTGAGATGGCGCAGCTCCATGGACATCAATCTCCCCCACCGATCGATCGAGGTCAATTCATGCGCCAGGCCGATGCCCGCATCGAGGCCACGGCCACCGTGCGGGAGACGGCGACCTGAACGCGCGCCGGCGGCAGCACCGGACGCGGTGGCCGAAGATCGTTGCGCGTACGCTCGAGCACATGGTTCAGCATCGATTGATCGACGTGAACGGAATCCGGCTGCACATCGCCGAGGAGGGTTCCGGCCCGCTGGTCGTGCTGCTGCACGGCTTCCCCGAATCGTGGCACTCGTGGCAGCACCAGTTCGGCCCGCTGGCCGCGGCCGGCTTCCATGTGGTCGCCCCCGACCAGCGGGGCTACGGCAGCAGCGACCACCCCGAGGATGTCGACGCGTACAGCATCTTCCACCTGGTCGGCGATGTCGTCGGGCTGATCCGGGAGTTGGGCGAGGAGAAGGCGTTCGTCGTCGGGCACGACTGGGGCGCGCCGGTGGCCTGGCACACCGCGCTGTTCCGCCCGGACCTGGTGCGCGGGGTGGCCGGGCTGAGCGTGCCGCCGCCGTTCCGGGGGACGAGGCCGCCGCTGCAGGCCATGGACGAGGTGTTCGGGGGCCGCTTCTACTGGAACTACTTCGACCGGCCGGGTGTCGCCGACGCCGAGTTCGCCCGCGACACCCGTACCACGCTGCGGAAGTTCTTCTTCTCGGCCTCCGGCGAAAGCGGTTCGGCCGGGCAGCCCCTGGTCGACCCCGAGCGCGGCTGGCTCGCCGACATGCCGGATCCCGAGCGGCTGCCCGAGTGGTTCACCGAGGAGGACCTGGACGCCCTCACCGAGAGCTTCTCCCAGGGCTTCACCGGTGCCCTCAACTGGTACCGCAACCTCGATCGCAACTGGGAACTGACCGCTCCCTGGCAGGGGGCCCGCGTCACCCCGCCCGCGCTGTACGTCTACGGCGACCGTGACGTGGTCCCGGCGTTCCCCGGTACGCCCGAACTCATCGAGCGGCTTCCCGTCCTGATGCCCAACCTGGTGCGCGAGCCCCTCAAGCTGGCCGGCTGCGGCCACTGGACCCAGCAGGAGCGCCCGGACGAGGTGAACGCGGCACTGGTCGAGTTCCTCGAGTCCCTTTCCTGAGTGCTCCTCCGCGGTCGGGCTCCGCGGCCCGCGCCTGCCTCTACGATCTTCTCGTGAGCGCGTGGAACAAGAGCCTGACCGCGGCCGGGATCCGGGATGCGGAGCTGCGACAGGACTACAGCACCCAACGGCGTACGGTCCGGCGGTATCGCCGGAGCGCCTATCTGGCCTGCCGGATGCTGCTGCCACCCGCGGTGCAGCCCCATGTGGTGGCCGCGACGGCCGTGATGCACCACGGGGACGACCTGCTGGACAGCGGTCCCGAGGCGGGGCGCGCGCAGGCGTGGGCCGACTGGGAGCGGCGGGTGCGTGCGGGGCTGGAGACGGGGACCAGTGCCGATCCCCTGGTCCGCACCCTTCTGCACACGGTCGCCGCGCACCCCCGGCACCGGGCGGTCGTGGAGGCCTATCTGGGCACCGCCTCCGCCGAGTTGGAGTTCACCGGCTTCGAGACCGAGGCCGACTACCAGGACTACCTCGACGCCTACTCGATGCCGGCCTTCCTGCTGATAGGCGCGCTGCTGGGCCCCGAGACCGATCCCGGCGGACGGTTCCTGGCCGGCTGCCGCAGGCTGATCGACGGCAGCCAGCGGCTGGACTTCGTCAACGACCTCGCCGAGGACCTGCGGGAGGGCCGGCCGGGCATCCCCGCGCAGACCCTGAAGCGTTTCTCGGTCACGGCGGAGGACCTCGCGGCGGGCCAGGCCTCGCCCGGTCTGCGTTCACTCGTGGCACACGAGGTCGAGACCGCCCGGGCGGACCTGCGGTCGGCCCGGGCGCTGCTCGAACTGATCCCGGCCGCGCACCGCCCCCTGGTGGGCACTCTGATCGAGATCGAACTGCTCACCGCCGAGGCCGTGCTCGCGCCCGGCACGGACGTGTTGCGCGGCTCGGCGTCGCCGTCCACGGCGGGCACCCTCAGGCTGGTGCTCGGTGCCCGCCGCCGGGCGGCGCGTGCTCAGCGGTAGCAGCCGGTGACGCCGGGATGTCAGGGGCAGGCGATCCCGGCGAAGCCGCCGTCGGCGACGACTCCGACGCTCAGGACGTCACCACCGCGCAGCACCTGACTCTCCTGGACCAGGCCTTCGGCGCCGTCCCGGATCGTCTGCACCAGCCACCGTCCACGGCCGATGCTCAGGGGGACCGTGGCGGTGCGGGCGTACACCCCGCCCAGGATCGCGTCGTACCACCGGAGCATGGACTGCGCCTCGGAGTTCATGAAGTCGATCTTGACGCCCTTGACGCTTACGGCAGTCCCCAGGCCGCGCCCGGTTCGCTGACGGCGGCCGGTGCGATGACGAGGTCCGGGCGGGAGCCGGAGTGCACGAGCACCTCGCGGCCGCGGGGCAGGTCGATGGCGAGGGTGCCGTCGCCGAGGTCGTGGGTGCGGGCCGGGGTGCCGTCGTCGAGCAGGACGGTGAGCGGGCCGGTCAGGCCGTGCCGGAGCTTGAGGGGCTCGCCTGCCAGGCTGCGGATCCGGATGAAGCGGGTCTGTCCCGCCTCGCGGACGGCGCTGACCAGGAAGGCGCCCTGGGTGCGGAAGTTGTGCAGGGTGAGGTCGGCCCAGGCGGTCGGTACGGCGGGGAAGACGCGGACGATCCCGCCCCAGCTCTGGCAGAACATGTCGTGCAGGGACTGCGAGGCGGACAGCGGGGTCTCGATGACCGGACCGGCCTCGGTGTAGTGGGTGTTGGCCCGGCAGGGGTAGCGGGTCGTGGGGTCGAAGAACTTCCGCAGGTAGCCGATGGCGGTGTCGCCGTCGCCGGTCATCGCGTACATGGAGGCGGCCCCGGTGTAGCTGTAGCCCCGGTGGGCGCCGGTCAGCGCGTGCCAGCGGACCACGGACCTCGTGATCAGGTCGCGGTTCTCCGGCTGGTCCCAGTTGACCAGGTACAGCGGGTACACCATCAGCAGGTGCGAGTAGTGCCGGTGGGACTGGGCGTACGGGGTGTCGGCGCCGATCATGAAGCCGTTGTCGTCGACCGGGTACGGGGTGAGCCGGGCCAGCACCTCCTGCCAGCGGGGCTTCGACTCGTCGTCGATGCCGAGCAGTTCGGCGGAGTCGAGGAGGGTCCGGCAGCCCCAGCGGATCAGGGCCAGGTCGTAGTTGGTGTCCTGCGGCGGGACGACCGGGTACTCGGGTGAGAGCGTGCTGGGCAGGTGCAGCCTGCCGTCGCTGCCCGGGGTGAGGAAGTGCAGGTAGTAGTTGACGGCGCGGCGCAGCACCGGGTAGATGGTGTCCCGGAGCAGGGACGTGTCCATGGAGTGCCGGTAGGACAGCCAGACGTTGTGCAGGGCCCAGGTGAGGTCGCCGGTCTCGGCGCCCGTGCTGGGCCGGCCCACCTCGCGGACGGCGAACATGTCGGAGCTGCGGCCGATGCCGGAGCTGTCCGAGCCGTAGGCGGCGGGCACGTTGGCGGCGAGCTGTTCCTGGTTCTGGCGCAGGGTGGTGGCGAGGGCGTCCAGTTCCGGGTGGTTGAAGGCGTGGATCAGCCAGTATTCGAGCTGGACGTTGAGGTTCCACCAGACCGCCGGCCAGGGTGTGGGCTCCAGCCAGGGGCCCGGGGTGGCCATGACCGGCCCGTCCGCGCGGCTGGCGCAGGCCACCTTGTAGAGCTGGATCCAGTGGAAGCTCTGCAGCCGCTGGTCGGGGAACGACACGAAGCTCTTCCGGTAGAAGGCGTGCCACCAGCGGGTGTGCCGTCGTCGGAGGGTGCCGTAGGACATCGCGCGGCGCAGGTTGCGGCGGGAGTCGGCCTCGGCCGCGGTGTCCGAGGGGAAGCTGTGGCCGACGCTCAGCAGGAGCTCGTCGCCGGTACGGCGGTAGGAGGTGGCCGTCTGGCCGCCGCCGGTGAGAGGTTGGAGGACCTGTTCGGTGCCGTCGGCCGACGTCCGTTCGGTCCAGGGCGGGTTGGCGGTGTACCCGGCGGGCGGTGACTCCTGGATCTGCCGGGGGCTGACGGCCTCCTCGGGGTGGAAGGTCCAGGTGACCTGTTCGCCGCCGTCGGCCGTGGCGCGGACGGCGAGCACCTCGTCGTGGATGAGAACGGCGAGGGTGAGGGTGCCGGCGGTGGTGGTGACGGTGCCGGTGAGTTCGGCGTTCCACAGGCTCAGCCGCCAGTCGACGGCGGTGACGGTGCCGGCCGGTTCGAGCGTGAGGTGCCCGACCGGGAGGCGGGCGGTGCCCCAGCCGCTGCCGAACTCGGGCCGGTGGTCCTGGACCCGGCCGTGCTGGACGGTGAAGCGGATCCGGTTGGCACCCGGCTCCTGGTAGATCATGCTGCCGAGCAGCCCGTCGCCGAGGAACGGCCCCTCGTACCAGAGGGCGGGCAGTCTGCTCCACAGCAGGTCCTGGCCGCGCAGGAACCGGTCCCAGGCGCGGTCGGTGGTCATGGTGTCGCGGAGTTTCCAGGGGTGTCCGTGGCCGGCCGCCGCCGCTGGGGGCTGCTGTCCGGCATGGGCGGTTCCGGGCAGGGCCGCGGCCGCCGCGCCGCCGAGGGCGGTGCCGAGTACGGCTCTGCGGGGCACCGGTGAACGTTGCTCCGGCTGCGAGGTCATCGTCGTCCTCCAGACCTGATGGATCCTCGATACATCGGGTGTATCGCGGAACCTAGCAGCGCGCGAGAAGCTGTCAACCGCCTCAACAGGTCAAGCCCGTCCCCCACTCTGGGCGGTGAGCTTTGCGTTCACATCGACAATCCCGGCTCAGGTTCTTGACTCCTCCGATGAATTGACTTGTTCTGGCGCAGCCGAATGCGCACGCCGGTCACCTCGGAGGGTGGCGCGGGTGGCAGTGGCCGGCTTGGACGCCGTCGGCCGCGACCCGTTCACCGGGTCGCGGCCGACGCAGAGGGGCCCCGGACAGGTCAGCCCTTGTGCCACTTCTGGTTGGGGGTGCCGGCACAGGTCCACAGCTGGAGCTTGGTGCCGTTGCCGGTGCCGTTGTCGGTGACGTCCACACACTTGTCGGCCAGGGAGCTGACCAGGTCGCCGCCCGAGCTGAGGTAGAACAGCTGGGCGCGGTTGCCGCTGCACTTGGCGACCTGGATCGCGGTGCCGTTGGCGGTGTTGCCCCAGGCCAGGTCCATGCACAGGCCGAGCGAGCGGATGGTGCCGTCCGACTGGAAGACCCACTTCTGCTTGGCCGCGCCCGAGCAGTCCAGGATCTCCAGCCGGGTGCCGTCCCCGCCCGCGTTGGTGACGTCCACGCAGCGGCCGGACGGGTTTCCGATCAACGCCACGCCGGGGACGGTGGTGGTCTTGGTGCCCCCGCTCGACGAGGAGCCCCCGGCGGAGGACTTCCCGCCCGAGGACGACGACTTGGTCCCGCTCGACTTCGAACCGGACGAGGTGGAGCCCGAGTTCGTGCCGGAGCCCGAGTTCGAACCGGAGCCGACGGATCCGCCGCCGGACTGCTGCCCGGCCGGGCCGGCGCCCGTGCCGCCGCCGGACCCGGAGCCGCCGGAACCGGTCTTGGCGGGCTTGTGGGAGGGGGTGTGGGACGGCGTCGGTGACGAGGACGTGGAGAGCGACTCCGACGTGCTGGACAGCGTGGTCGGCTCGCCCGGGGCCACCGCCGCGGCCGGTGTGGTGTCCGGGTCCGGGAAGAGGTCGACGTGGCTCAGCACCGGTACGGCCAGGGCGACGACGACGGTCAGTCCGGCCGCCGCGGCCACGGTCGCCCACACGCGTACGCCAGGCACCAGCCCGCGGCGGGGCGTGGCGGGACGGTGGGCGAAGGTGTCACTGAAACGTCCCGTCGGACTGCCGGACCGTTCCGCCGAGGGCCGGGGTTTACGAAGGGGCGGCACGTCGTCTCCTGAAAGGTCTCGTGAAGTTCTCGGAACGCCCGGAACGAGCGGGACACAGGAACAGTAACCAAGGCGGGGCGCAGCTCAGGACGCCTGTCCACGAAGATCCCGCCGAACGTCACCTTCCGTCCACCTATGCGGAGTTGCCTGTGACGAACTTGTTGACGTCCGCTGCGATGGTGACTTCGGGAAGTTCCGATTTTCGCGCTAGCGTTCGTACCTGCAGCGTTTCACAGTGACACAGAGCAACACCGCACGACAGCACAACAGCACCACCCGACACCGGAAGGCGGAGGCATTGAGCCTCATCGACCATGACCGCGCCGACAGCGCGGACCGGACGCTCGGCCTCCTGCTCGCGGAGCGCGACAGCCTGCGCCGCTTCGTGACCGGCATGATGGGGCGTGACCCCCATGGCGCGGAGGACGTCGTCCAGGAAACCCTGTTGCGGGCCTGGCAGTCGGCCGGCCGGCTGGACTGGGGCGACCGGCCCATCCGCATGTGGCTGTTCCGGGTCGCCCGCAACCTCGTGGTCGACAGCCGGCGCCGGGACCGGACCATCCTGGTGGGGATCACCGCGGCGGACTTCGGCGGTGCCACGCCGGCACCCGTGCCCGACCACGCCGAACAGGTCGGTGACCGCCGGGTGCTGGTCTCCGCGCTGCGCACCCTGGCTCCCGCCCACCGCGAGGCCGTCGCCCGGGTCCATCTGCTGGGGCAGGCCGGCGACGACGTGGCCCGCCAGCTCGGACTCCCCCCGGGCACCGTCAAGTCCCGTACCCATCACGGCATCCGCGCGCTGCGCACCACCCTCGAATCCCACGGCTGCCACCCGGCCGGAGCAGACAGACTCCGGGGAGAGACGCGATGACCTCCGACACCATCACCACCCTGCTCGGCCTGGTCGGCGTGCTGGTCCTCGTCCTCGCCGTCACCAGCTGGCTGGTGCGGCGCGGCGGCGGCTGGAAGGCCCTGTGGCGCCGGCTCGGGCGTGAGATCACCCTCACCGTGCGGGCGTTCACCGGTCCGGTCCGCACCGAGCTGCGCTACCGGCGCGGACTGCGGCTGCTGGTCCGGCTGCTGCGGGACCCGGCCGTGTGGTCCGACGCCGAGCGGGCCACGGCCCTGGCCGCCTCCGTCCGCCCCGGGGTCCGGCCCTACGGCGTGCTGGCGGGGCCCGAGTGGATGGCCGTGCTGGTCGCGGCGGACGGCGACGCGCTGCGCGAGCCGCCGGAGCCCTGGGCGGCCGACGAGACCGATCCACGGCTGTGGTGGATCGACCGCGGGGATCTCACGGACGACACCGAGGACTCGCCCGTACCGCTGCTGGTGTGCGTGGGTCACGACATGGGGCACGCCGTGCTGCTCGACGTGCGCTCCGGGCCGCCCGCGCTGTCCGTGTACGGCCCGCCGCGCGCCGCCCGTACCGCCCGCGCCGTGCTCCAGGCGCTCGCCGCGCAGGTGGACGCCCGGCTGCCCGAGGGCCGGGTCGCCATCGCCGCCGGGGTGCACCCCCGGCATCCGGGGGCGACGGCCACCGCCACCGTCGGGCAGCCCGGTATCGAGGTCGCCGTGTGCGCCGACCCGCTGGAGCGGCCGCTGCCGTCAGGTGTACGGCTGCTGAGCCTCGGGGTGGCCCGGGGCCGCACCCGGCTGCTGGAGATCGCGCCGGACTCGACGCTCACGGCGCACGGCGCTCCCGCCGCCACCCGGGTCGACGTCCTGCCGCTGTCGCGGGCGGTGGCCCGGACCCTGTCCGCGCTGCCGCCGTGCCCCGACCGCCCGGACGACGAGGCCGCGCGTCCGCAGGACGTCACCTCCGCCGCCGATCCCGACCTGCTGCCGGACGAGCCGGACCTCGACGCCGGCGCGGTGCCGGTCGCCGAGCCGACCGGCGTCTCGGCCACCCGGCCGGCCCCCGGGCCCGAGCCGGCCGTCGCGCCGGTACCCGCTCCGGCTCCTGCGGCCGAGAGCGACGACGACTTCGCGGAACCGAGCACCTCCGGTGCGGCCGGTGTCTCCGCGAGCTCGCCGCCGGCGCCGTAACCGCCGTACCCGTCCCCTGATTCCGCACGAACGACCGCCCGGCTGGGAGCCGTGAACCTCACCATCACCACCGTGGACGCCACGGACGGACAGCGCCGCGACCACCAGGTCCGGCTGCCCTCGAACGCGACCGTCGGCGATCTCGCCGCCGCCCTGACCCAGGACGAGGCCGCCGCCGGTGGCGCCGACTGGGCCACGGCCGGCGCCCCGCAGGCACGCAGCCTCTACGCCGACGGCCACCGGCTCGACCCCGGGACCCGGGTCTCCGGCAGCGGCATCCGCGACGGCGGCCTGCTCGGGCTCGGCGGCCCGGCCCGCCCGGCGGACCTGGTCCGGGCTCATGACGACAGCGACCAGGACGGTGTCCTCGCCGAGGTGCACATCGTCTCCGGGCCCGGCGCCGGGCGCACCTGGCGGCTCGGCCCCGGCAGCCACGAGATCGGTACCGACCCGCTGTGCGCGCTGCGGCTCGACGCAGGCGCCGGGGTGCCCGAGTCCGGGCTGTGGGTGACGGTCGGCGCGGACGGCTCCGCGGCCTGGCACCGCACCGACGCCGAGCCCGAGGCGACCGTCCGGGCCCGGCTCGCCTCGCCGCCGCCCGACGACGCCATCACCCAGCTGCGCAGGCCCCGCCCCCAACCGCCCCGGGAACGCCCGGCGGGGCCGGGCCCGGTGCCCTGGCCGGCCGGTGAGGACCTGACCGTGGGTCCGGTACTGCTGCGGATGAGCGCGCCGGTCGAGGCGGACGCGGCCGTCACCCCGTCCGCCGACGGCTACGGCGTGGACTACAACCGGCCGCCCCGGATCGCCCCCCACCTGGACGCCGAACGGGTCCGGCTGCCGCAGCCGCCGTCGCCGCCGCAGAAGCGGCCGTTCCCGACCGTGATGATGATCTCCCCGATCGTCCTCGGCCTGTTCATGGTCAGCATCTTCAAGTCGTACTACTTCCTGGTGTTCCTGTTCCTCAGCCCGATGATGATGCTGTCGAACTGGGCGACCGGCCGGCGTGCGGCCCGCAAGCAGTTCCTGGAGTCCGAGCGGGCCTACGAACAGCGCCGTGACGTCCTCGAGAAGCAGGTCCGGGACGCGGTGGTCGGCGAGCGGCGGGTCCGGGACAAGACCGGTCCGGACCCAGCGGCCGTCGCCCTGATCGCGACCGGTCCCGGCGGCCGGCTGTGGGAGCGGCGCCGCCGGGACCCGGATCACCTGGTGCTGCGCCTCGGCACGGTCGACCAGCCGTCGGTCCGGGAGCTGGAGGACCCGGCACGGGACGAGAACCACCGCTCGATCCGCTGGAACATCCCCGACACGCCGATCGGCGTCGACATCACCGCGCACGGCGTCGTCGGCATCGCCGGTCCGGCCGCCGAGGTGCAGCCGCTGGCGCGCTGGCTGGTTGCGCAGGCGGGCGTGCTGCACAGCCCGCGCGACCTCAGGGTCGTCATCCTGACCGAGCCGGACCGGGTGGCGGACTGGGCGTGGACGCGCTGGCTGCCGCATCTCAGGCCCGGCACGGCCGGCGGACCGATGGTGCTGATCGGCAACGACCCCGAGTCCACCGCCGCCCGGATGAGCGAACTGGTCTCCCAGGTGCAGGCGCGCCGCCGGCAGGCCGGCAACGACCGTGACGTCGTCTTCACCGACCCCGACGTGCTGGTGATCGCGGACGGCGCCCGGCGGCTGCGTGACGTGCCCGGCATGGTCCAGGTGCTCACCGAGGGCCCGCGGGTGCGGATCTTCAGCGTCTGCCTGGACGAGCAGGAGCGGCTGCTGCCCGAGGAGAGCACCGGAGTGGTCCTCGCCGCCGACGGCCGGCTGACCGTGCGGCGCCCCGGCGCGCCCGACCTGCCCGCCGTCCGTGCCGACCGGGTCTCCCCGGAGTGGTGCGAGCAGCTGGCCCGGGCGCTGGCCCCGATCCGGGACGTCAGCCCCGAGCACGACGCCGGACTCCCCCAGCGGGTCCGCCTCCTGGACCTGCTGGACCAGGAACCTCCCAACGCACAGGGCCTGTTGGAGCGCTGGCAGCGTGATCCCGCCAGCACCTCCTTCCTCATCGGCACCGGCTTCGACGGGCCGCTCTCCCTGGACCTGGTGCAGGACGGGCCGCACGGCCTGGTCGCCGGTACGACGGGTTCCGGCAAGTCGGAGCTGCTGCAGACGTTCGTGGCCTCTCTGGCAGCCGCCAACCGGCCCGACGAACTCACCTTCGTGCTGGTCGACTACAAGGGCGGCAGCGCCTTCAAGGAGTGCGCCCACCTGCCGCACACCCTCGGCATGGTCACCGACCTCGACGCCCACCTCGTGGAGCGGGCGCTGGAGTCGCTGGCCGCCGAACTCCGGCGCCGGGAGCAGGTGCTGGCCGCCGCCGACGCCAAGGACCACCCGGAGTACCGGGCCAAGCGGGCCGCCGATCCCTCGCTGGCGCCGCTGCCCCGGCTGCTGCTGGTCATCGACGAGTTCGCCACCCTGGTCCGCGAGGTCCCCGACTTCGTCCCCGGGCTGATCAGCATCGCCCAGCGGGGCCGCTCACTCGGCATCCATCTGATCCTGGCCACGCAGCGGCCGGCCGGAGTGGTCACCGGTGACATCCGCGCCAACACCAACCTGCGGATCGCGCTGCGGGTCACCGACCAGACCGAGAGCCAGGACATCATCGACGTCAAGGACGCCGTCGACATCTCCACCGCCACGCCCGGCCGGGCCCTGGTACGGCGCGGGCCGCGGCAGGCGGATCCGTTCCAGACCGCCTGGGTGGGTGCCGAACGCCCCCGGGAGAACCCGGCCGCCACGACCGAGCCGGAGGCCGGTCCCCGCAAGCCCGTGCGTTCCGTGGACGTGGGCTGGGACGCGCTCGGCCGCCCCGCCGAACTCCCCGCGGAGACCCGGACGGTGACGACCTCGGCCCCGCAGGGCCCGGCACCGACCGACCTCCAGGTCCTCGTCGAGGAGATCCGCTCCGCCGCCGACCTGCTCGACGACTTCACCCAGCAGCCCAGCCCCTGGCTGCCGCCGCTCCAGCACCGGCTCGTCCTGGACGACCTGGACGAGCTCGGCGCCACCCGCGACGGGCGCCTGGTCATCCCCTACGCCCTGGAGGACGTCCCCCAGCTCCAGCAGCGCCGGGTCGCCGTCGCCGACCTCACCACCTTCGGGCATCTGTACATCATCGGCGCGCCGCGCTCCGGGCGTACCCAGGTGCTGCGGACCATCGCCGGTTCGGCGGCCCGGGTGGCGAGCACCGCCGACGTGCACCTGTACGGCATCGACGCGGGCGGCGGCGGCCTCACCGCCGTCGGCGCGCTTCCGCACTGCGGGGGTGTGGTCTCCCGGCACGACCTGGAGCGGCTCGGGCGGATGCTGCGCCGGCTGAACCAGGAACTGACCGAACGGCAGGACCTGGCCCAGACGCACAGCGCGACCGGCATCGCGGAGCTGCGCCGGCTGCTGCCGAAGGCCGAACGGCCGGCGCACATCATGCTGCTGATCGACGGCTGGGACTCGTTGCAGGTCATCCTCGACGAGCACGACCACGGCCAGCTGCTCCAGGAGGTCATCCGGCTGATGCGCGAGGGTGCCGCCGCCGGCATCCATGTCGTCGCCACCTCGGAACGCTCGCTGCTGGGCGGGCGGATGGCCGCGCACAACGACCACAAGCTGCTGCTCCGGCAGGGCGACCGCAGCGACTACCAGGCCGTCGGCATGATGCCGAACAAGATCCCGGCCGACATCCCGCCCGGCCGTGGCTGGCATGTGCTCAGCGGCACCGAGACCCAGGTGGCGCTGCTCGCCACCGGCGGCGGTACCGAGCAGGCGGAGGCGCTGCGCTCGATCGGCGAGAGCGCCCGCAAGCGGGACGCCCAGGTGCCGGAGGCCCGGCTGCCGTTCCAGGTGGCCGTGCTGCCGCGCTCGGTGGAGTTCGCCGAGGCCTACGCGAAGGTCCAGCCGGACCGGCGGCGGCCGCTGTGGGGTCTGCTCGGTGTCGGCGGCGACGACGGCGGCCCCGTCGGCACGGACCTGGCCGGCACCGCCTCGGCGTTCGGGGTGTTCGGCCCTGCCGGGTCGGGGCGCAGCAACACTCTCGCCTCGATCGCCGTGTCGCTGCTGGCCGGCGGCACCTCGCTGGTGGTGCTCACCCCGCGTGAGTCTCCGCTGCGCGCCCTGGACCGGCATGCCACCGCCACCGTGCTCACCGAGAGCGACCCCTTGGCCGACACCGTGCGGGCGGCGCTGGACGCGCTGCCCGGACCACGGGTGGTGATGATCGACGACGCCGATCTGCTCACCAACTCGGCGGCGGACAAACTCCTCAAGGAGCTCGCCGTCTCCGGTCGCGACCAGGGTCTCGGCCTGGTCTACGCGGCCTCGGCGGAGGGTTTCCAGAGCGGTATGAGCGGCTGGACGCTCGCCGCCCGGCGGGCCCGGAGCGGTCTGCTGCTCGCGCCGAAGAACCTGTCCGAGGGCGATCTGGTCGGCCTGCGCCTGCTGCCCAGTGTGGTGCGGGCGGCCACGCATCCGGGCCGGGCCTGGACGGCCGGTCCCGGCGGCACCCTGCTCGCCGTCCAGGTGCCGCTCACGCCACTGCGCGCCTGACCGGCACAGCGGAACGGCGAGAGGGCCTCCCCGGAAACCCCGGGGAGGCCCTCGTCGTGCTACGCCTCGTCGTACTGCGGGAGTTACGAGTTGTTCTGCAGGCTGCTGCTGATGCCCTGGTCGAACTGGATCGCGTTCTCCTTGATGCCGTTGAACATCTCCGAGAAGTCGTTGATGCCCTTCACGGCGGCCAGCAGGCTGGTGTCGAAGTTGTTGTAGGTCGTGCGGATGACCTCACTGGACTGCTGGAACACCATGCCGTCGTCGACGAGGGTGTTGACCCGGTTGCGCAGGTTGCTGAGCACCGGCAGCAGGTTCTCGTGGGCGTCGTGCAGCAGGCTCACGACCTCCTCGATCTTGTGGTAGTCGAGGTTGATGCCGTTGTAGCTGGCCATGGGTTCCTGTCCGTTCCTGTCGGTCTCGTTGCGGTGGTCGGGTCGTCACCAGGCGGCGGGGGTGCTGTTGTAGTCGTTGCCCCCACCGTCGTCGTCATCGGTGTTGCCGCCCGTCTGCTGCCAGTCCGGCTGGTTGCCGTTGGCGTCCTTGGGGCCACGGGTGTACTCGGTGCGGTCACCGTCGCTGCCGGTGGTGACCATCGTGCCGCTGCCGTCGGAGTTGAGGTTGGTCTCCGAGTGGACGGTGCTGCCGTCCGGGTAGGAGGTGTCCGTGGTGTAGTGATTGCCGTCGCTGGAGTAGTTGGTGACCGAGGTGTACGTCTTGCCGTCGTAGGTGACGGTGGACTCCTCCTTGATCACATGGCGCTGGTCGTCGAGGGTGAGGTGCGTGTGGACGCTGCCCCGCTCGGTGTTGATCGTCTGGTCCAGCGGCGGGGCGCCCGGGTCGGTGGCGGAGCAGAAGTCCGGCATCGTGCCGTCCGGGCCGGGCACGCACTGGTCGAGGTGGGACTGCTTGTAGTCCCACAGGTCCTTGTCCCGGAAGTAGTTCTGCAGGCCCAGGTTGCTGCCCGTGATGCCCATGCCCTGGGCCAGTTCCGAGTCGAAGGACAGGAACGCCTCGCCCACCGAACCGAAGGCGCCGGCCAGCTCCTTGAGGCCCTTGTCCGCGTGGGACATGGTGCTGCTCGCGTTGGAGTAGAAACCCGAGAGCGCGTCGGCCAGGGTCTGGTCACCGAGGACCGTCAGGGCTTCGCTGGAGGTGTATCCGTCGTAGTCCGTCTGGCCCAGCCGGGAGAACGTGCTGTTGTCGAGCAGCGGCCCGATGTCGCCGGCCAGGCTCTCCAGGTCCCGCTTGGCGTCGTTGAGGACGTTGTATTCGATTTTCAGGCTGTCGGCCATGCGTGGGCCTCCCAGTCGAGACTCCGGTCAGTTGGACCACGCCGCAGGCGTCCCGCCGGTTCACCGGGAACGGCGGGTGTAACCCACATCACGTGAACCGCAGCGAGCGCTGTGGCGTGGTCTGTTGGGGAGGAACCGCCCCGAGCCCCGCAGCTTCCGGGAGGAACCCGTATGCCACGCCCGACCGACTGGAACGCGATCGGGCTCGACAGCGACCCCACACCCGGTGACCCCGACCAGATCCGGACGCTGTCCACCGAGCTGAACCACCTGGGCTCCGAGGCCCGGCGCATCAGCACGGCGATCGACGCGGTCATGAACACCGCCGGGGACAGCGTCTTCGTCGGCGAGGCCGCCAACGCCCTGCGCGACAAGGTCAACGACCGGCTGCGCGGGCACGTCGAGGACGTGGCGCAGTCCTTCGAGACCGCGGCGACCGCGCTGAGCACCTGGGCGGACAAGCTCGTCGAGCTGCAGTCCCGTGCCGACGGCGCGCTCAACTCGGGGCGCGGGCTCTCCGAGGACGACTCGAACCGGGAGACCTACGCCTCGACGGCCCGGCAGGCCGGCACCGAGCACGGCGAGGGCGCCTCGGCCGCGGCCGGCAGCATCTCGGGTGTCTCCAACATCCAGCTGCCGATCTCCAAGTGCCAGCTGTTCTGGGAGGCGTTCCAGTGGCTGGCGATCATCCTGATCGTGCCGGCGCTGATCTTCGGCGGGCCGATCGCACTGCTCGCCCTCGGCGTCAACCTCACCCTCTTCATCAAGACGATCGTCGACTTCGCCAACGGTGACGCCAGCTTCCTGGACCTGTTCCTCGCCGGGCTCGGCATCCTGGCGCCCACCACCAAGGCGCTGCCGATCTTCCAGATCATCAAGGGCGTCACCACGACGGCCTTCGCCAAGGGCTTCGCCAACATCGCCCGGGGCACCTTCCAGGCCCTGCGCAACCTGTTCACCAACGGCTTCCGCCCCACCACCCTGCTGCTCGGCCTGAAGGACCTGGTCAAGCTGGGGAGCACCTGGGTCTACAAGGGCGGCCTGTGGGTCCTTGACGGCATCCACAACCTGCCCGGCATCATCGGCCGCGGGATCAACACGGCCGGCCTGACCGTCGTGCAGGGCCTCAAGGGGATCCCCGGGTTCGTGCGCGGGCTGCCCGAGACGTTCTCCAGGGGCTGGCAGGCGACCAAGACCTGGGTGGGCCAGGAGTTCGGCGGCACCAAGTGGCTGCGGATCTTCCTGCCGGTGGACGCGGCGGAGATCGGCGAGTACGGCTTCGCGCGCGCCCTGCGGATCAGCCTCTTCGACCGCGGTGTGCTCGGGCAGCACGTCTTCGGCGCCCCGATCACCAGCAGCATCGGCCGCACGATCAGCTCGGTCCCGGTCGACCCGCGCACCGTGGACGCGCTGGTCGACATGCCGCGCATCCAGCTGAACGAGGTGCGGTTCGGGGCGGGTTCGGGTCAGAGCAGCATCCGGAACCTCGACCTCAACCTGCCCAGCACGCACCTGGACGTCACCTCGACCCTGCGTCCGCCGTCCCTGAACCTCGGTGACGTGGGCGCCATCGCCCACCGCGGCAACTTCGGCGTGCACGCCGCGCGTACGGTGGACGCGCTGGTCGACATGCCCCACGTGCAGCTCGGCAACGTCCACGTGGAGAACTTCGGCGCGCTGGGCGGGCGTTCGGACGTCGGGGTGAGCGTGGGCGCCACACCGACCGTCACCACCGCCTCCGGCCTCCACCTGCCCGCGTCGGCCGGTGTCCCCGGCGCCACCCACGGCCTCACCAACACGCCGGTGACCGGCGTCACCGGCGGTGCCCACACCACACTCACCGGGCTGCACCCGACGCCGACGAACCTGACGTCCACCGCCGACGTGCTGCTGCCGGGCGGGGCGCACAACGGCACCCACGTACCAGGGACGACCGTCCTCACCGGCACCCACGCCACCCCGCCGCCGGTCGCCGGCACGCTCGGTGACATCTCCACCGGAAACCCGGCCGCGGTCACCCTGCACTCCGCGCTCACCGGCAACCCGGGTGTCGGTACCGTCCACGCGCCCGGCACGCCCGGCCTCGGCGCCGCCCACACGACCCTGACCGGCACGCCCGGCACCAACGTGGCGCACACCGCGCTGAACTCGACCCCGACGCCCGGGGCCCCGCACGACGTGACCGCGCCGAACAGCCTGCTCACCGGCCCCACCACGGTGTCCCACCCGTCCCCGGCCGGGATCGGGCACGGCGGTCCGGGCAGCGTCGACGCCGGCAACTCGGCCTTCGACCTGCTGGCCGGCACCCGCCACAGCACGCCCAACACCCCGGTGGCTCCCGGCACCGGCAACGCCCTGGCCGACCGCACGACCAGCGCCCTGTCGGCCAACCAGACCCGGCTGCACCTCGACGAACTGGTCCAGAGCCCCGGCACCCCGCACCCTGGCACCCCGCCGCAGCAACTGCTGCACAGCACGACCACGACGCCGCCGGTCAGCCCCGAGCGGCTCACCACGAACCCGGCGTCCGTCACGACCCCGGACCGGCTCACGGCGAACCCCGGGAACGCCGGCACCCCCGACCGGTTCGCCGGCAACGGCGCCCCGCACGACCCGGCGCCCGTCTCCCCCGGCGGCTCCGGACACCCGGGCGCGCACGGCAACAGCGCCGCCCTCGACCTCGTCGACACCGGCCGCAGCGCCCGCACCACCGACAGCCCCGCCTTCGCCGGCGCGCCCACGCACACGGACGCCGACAAGGGCCTGGCCGGCTCGGCCAACAGCACCTCCGCGCACGTCCCCGAGGACCTGCCGGCGCACGCCGCCCCCACCCCGCCCGGGACCCACACCCCGCTGCCGGGCCACTCCTCCCCCGCGCCGGCCGCCCACACCGCCGACACCACAGGCGCCTTCGACGATCTCCTCAAGGACCCCAACGTCGTCAAGGTCCCGGGCGACCACCAGCTCGCGGTCAAGGCACCGCGCGGCGGCGCACCCGAACTCCACGGCGGCGCGGTCGAGTCGGGCCGGTACACCGTGGAGAAGCAGGGCACGGGCTTCGTCGTACGGCAGCTGGACGCCGTCGGCGGCACCGTGGTGCACAGCTGGACCTTCAAGCGGCTGGGCGGCATCCGGCTCGCCGAGGAGACCGTGCGGTTCGGCGACGGCCCGTTCAGCGGGGTGAGCGTCAAGGTCGCGGGCAAGTCCGTGGACTCCCTGACCGACGCCACCGGCACCTGGCCGGCGAAGCTGGGCGGCGAGCACGAGATCGTCGTCGCCTCCACCTCGGGGAGCCACGTCTACAGCCGGTCCACCGGTGAGCTGCTGCGGTCGTCCACCCCGGACGTCACGCCGCCCCCGCGCCCGGCCGAGCTCACCGGCACGTCCGCGGACAGCTGGGACGCCGCCGCCCACGCGGCCCGCGGCCACATGGGCAGGGCCGCCACCGACAACGAGACCAAGCTGTTCATGCAGGGCGTCATCGGCGGCGCCTTCACCTCGAAGAAGGGGTACGGCGGCTTCGTCAACCCCAGCGCCCTGGAGGCCAGTCCGGGCCTGGTCGGCAAGGTCAAGCAGTTCAACAAGGTCGCCGGTGACCTGATGTTCGAGGGCCCCAACCAGCGGATGACCGTCTGGCGGGGCGTGTCCATGGACCCGCGAGCGGCGCAGGCCGACGTGTTCGTGGAGCGGCTGCCCGCCTCGACCTCCAACAACCGCGCCTTCCAGGCGGAGTGGGCGAAGAACGGCGTCAACAGCAACCGCGTCGTCTTCGAGATCGACGTACCGGCCGACCACGGCAAGCTCGCCATGGCCTACCCGCCCGGATACCAGAAGGCCGCGGACGACGCCCTCGCGCTCAACCAGGACCAGTGGGAGGTCACCCTCTCGCCGACCCGGCTGGTGCGGACCGGGCCGGCCCGGGTGGAGGACGGCATCACGGTCGTCCCGGTGCGCGCCGAGCAGATCCCGGAGGGCCAGCTCGAGAAGCTCATCAACGAGAAGTGGTCCGGGCTACGGTCGGGCGAGGCGTTCGAGGACTTCGGCCGCGCCTTCGGGCAGGACGCGATGCGCCGCTGGGAGGGGCTCGGCGACGCGGTCGTACGGGAGGGCGGTGACGGCCCGAACGTGAGGACGTTCACGGTGAGCCGCCCCGGCTTCGCCGACGAGATGACCGTCACCGTCACCCACAAGGTGGACGACAACGCGGTCTCCGTCACGATCACCGGCGGCGACCGCACCTTCACCAGGGAGTGGAGCGGGACCGGCTTCAACGACCTCGCAGCGGACCTGCGCGGCCACGTCCTCCACAACAACGAGCTGCTCAGCTCCCTGCCGACACCCACGTCATGGGGCGGGGAGCTGCCGAGCCCGGTCCACACCGGCGCCCACACGGACACGCCCGTCCCGAGCCCGGCCGCCGCCACGACTCACACCCATGGCCCGGCCGCCGCCACGACTCACACCCATGGCCCGGCCGCCGCCACGGCCCATACCGACACACCCGTCCCGAGCCCGGCCCGGAGCACCCCCGGTACGACATCCACGCCGCGCCCGGAAGCCCCGCACTCCGGTGGTCAGGAGCTGCCCGGGCGCGGGCCCCGGCTCACCCCGGCCGAGATCGAGCAGGCGTGGTTCCGGGACGGCGAACGGGTCGACGCGCTCTTCGGCCACCTTGACGACCCGCTGCGCGGGGCGCGCCGCGAGGCCTGGCGGGGTCATGTGCAGGCACGGTACGACCTGGGCCGGGCCGAGGATCTGCTGCCGAACAGCGGGCACGCGGGCAGCTCCCGCGGACCCACGCCGGACGAGATCCGCGCCCGCGAGAACGTCGACATCGCCCAGCAGCGGTACGACGCCACCCACCACCGCCTGACCGAACTCGGCGTCGATCCGGTGCGGATGGAGGCCGACCTCGGCGCCCTGCGGCAGCTCAGTCTGAAGGAACGGCCCCGCCTGCTCGGCGGCACGGTCACCACGGCGAACGACGCGACTCCCCCGCCCGCGGTGGCCGCCCACGGCGAGACGGGCGCGGCCTCCGTGACACCGCCCAGGCGGCTGAACGAGATCCTGACCGACCAGACCAAGGCCCACAAGGACCTGCAGCAGGCGGAGATCGCGCAGACGCAGCTGGGCAAGGACGCCGACAAGATCGCGAAAGCCAACGCGGACCTGACCGAGGCGGACACGAGGTTCAAGGACGCCACCCGCGAACTCGACGAGGCGCTCCAGCACGAACTCGACAACCGCCTGCTCTCGCAGCGTGAACTGAATCAGCTCGTCGACCAGTTCGCGGGCGCCGGCGACATCGACCGGGCCCGGGCACTGCAGACCCACGCACGGGATCTGGACGTCCGTTCACGTGGCGCGGGCGACGGCCCCGTCCGCTCGGACCAGTTCATCCGGACCGGCGAGGAGATCCAGTCCCAGTCGGTCACCGTCCAGCGGCTCGCCAACGAGCTCGAGAACCTGGTGAGGGCCGGTACGACTCCCCCCGGTGAGCTCAAGGGCCTGGCAGCGGGTCTCGAGAACGCCGCCAAGGACCTGGACGCGGCCCTCCAGGGCCATGTCACGGACGCCGCCCGCTTCGGGGGCACCTACACGCTGCGCAACCAGCACACGCCCGTCGCCGCCGTGGCCCACCATCTCGCCGAGCTGGTCGACGACGCCGTCAAGGCGGCGAAGCCGGGCGACGGCCTCGTACTCAAGGGCTTCCTCGGCACCGACGCCTCGGTGGAACGGGTCCGGCGCGGCATCCCGGACCTCCTGCGGCGCTACCGCGAGAACCAGGCGTTCGGCGAGGTGCACAGCGGAGAGCAGTGGAAGGCGGTACTGCCCGGGACCGAGGCCCAGTGGCAGAAGGTGTTCGAGAACTTCGACGGCTTCGACAAGCTGTCCAGGTCCCAGCAGCACGACTTCGTGCGCAAGCTGTCCGAGAAGAACATCGCGGACCTGCGTGCCGACGTGGACGGCCTGCTGAAGGACCTGCCGGAGGCGGACCGGCTGAAGTTCCAGCAGCTGCGGGACAGGCTCGAGAACCTGCCCTACCGGATCAAGCACGCCACTCCGGCCTACCACGCCATCGCCAACACCGGTGTGATGTCCTCCCAGGGCGACCTGACCCGCCGGGGCGTCAAGTTCCTCGCGTCCGGCAAGAGTTCGGCGAAGAACACCTCCAATCTGGGCAACGACGACTTCGTGTTCTTCCGTATGGAGGTCGGCGACAAGCCGATGGCGACCCGGTACGGGCCGACCACGCTCGTCTTCGACGCCAAGGTCCTGGAGGAGAAGGGCGGCTGGGTCTCGCTCCACGACCAGCTGCACCCGCTGGACCGCGACACCATGAACCAGCTGAAGGTCGGCGACGACGTCGTGCGCAGCGCGAAGTACGACGACGGCTTCGATGAGGTGGGCAGGCGGGGCCGCTGGACGTACGAGTACCCCGACCACAGCACTCGGCAGGTCTCCTTCGAACAGGAGGTCTTCCACGGCGAACACGTGCAGGAGGCGCTCGCCCTGTCGGTGGTGCGCGAGGTCCGTCTCATCGGCGGCGCCTTCAAGGACGACGTCTTCAAGCTGCTCGCCGCCGGCACCGGCAGTCCGGAGGACCTGGGCTCGGTCATCTCCAAGCTGTACCGGCCCGAGGCGAAGTTCGGCTCGGGGCTGCCCATCAACCCGTTCGGGAGCCATGCCACGAGCGAGTGGCCGTCACCGCTCGCGGTCCATGACGCGGACGGCGACGGACGCTATCTCGCCGACGGCACGGTCGACCCGGCCGCACGGGCCGCCGGCAAGGCCTTCGACGAGGCGTCGGACCGGGTGCGGCAGGCGGACAACGCCGTCAAGAGCGGCAACAACAAGGCGCTGCGCTACAACCTCAACAAGGCGCAGCCGCACGCCGAGCAGTCGGTCAAACTGACCCAGGAGTTCCACGCGGCCGCCGTCGGCGAACGCAAGGACATGGCGAAGACCCTGCTCGACCAGCGCGAGCAGCTCCTCAAGGACATCAACACCCGCCTCGACGCCCTGAAGCCGCAGGCCAGGCCCGAGGGCGCGAAGACACAGCCCAGGCCGGGCAAGAACCAGGGCGCCGGGACCTCCTCGTCGGCCGCCGGGGCGAACGGCCCCAACCTGAGCGAGCTTTCGCAACTGGCCGAGGACGCGCTCAAGGGTGTGCCGGGCATCACCGACCAGATGAAGAAGATGGTCCGGGCGCTCGCCAACTCGGACGGCTTCCGGTCCCTGCCGGACTCCAAGGTCGGCACGCAGACCACGGCCGCCGTCGACCTGGGCAGGACCGCCTTCGACAAGGCGTTCAAGCACCTGTCGAGGGCGGGACTGGTCCACGGTGACTCCGCCGGCCTCCACTTCACGGACGAGGGCCGCCGGCTGTTCCTGCGGCCGGGCGCCGACACCAGGACAGCGGCGCCGTCCGGGTCCGGCGCGACCGACGTCCACACGACACCGGCCCACGCCCAACCCCAGCTTCCCCACACCCAGTCGGGCCCCGACACCAAGACCCCCACGCTCACCGGCGACGGCCTCCCGTCCCACAGCCTGGACACCAGCGCACCGGCACCCCACGACCTCGACACCGACTCCGCGGCGCCGCACGGCACCGACACGCGGCTCCCGGCGCCGCACCGGATCGACTCCGAGATGGCCCCGCCGCTGCTCAAGGAGGGCGACACCACCGTCTCGCACCCCCTCGACGCGGAGATCCCGCCGCAGCACCTCTCCGACACCACCACACCGCACCGTCTCACCGAGACCGGGACGGAGACCTTCCAGTCGCACCCGCTCGACACCGGCACGCCTCCGTCCCGTCTCACCGGGGCCGGCACCACCACACCGCACCTCCCCGACACCGGGACGCGCACACCCCACCTCGCGGACACCGACAGCACCCCGCCCCGTCCCACCGAGTCCGACACGGCCGCACCGCACCTCGACGACATCCACTCGGCCGCACCCCACCGTGGCGGCAACGGCGACTTCGCCTCGATGCCCCCGGGGGACGGGACACGGCTCGGGGACGGCCGGCCCGCGCGGCCGCTCGGGGACGCCGTCCTGGACGACATGCTCGGGCCGCCCCGGCGGACCGGCGACACCACCGGCACGACGGCGCCCGGTACCGCTCACCCGGCCACGCCCGACCTCCTCGACCGGGACGCCTTCCGTCGCAGCACGTACCGGGAGAACGGCATCCGCGCCCGCTCGCAGATCCGGTACGTCGACCGTGCCCTGGACGCCTTCCACCGCGTCCCCGCCGACCAGTTGGCGCGCCGGGCCCAAGCCCTCGACGACCTGGCCGACGCCGCCGGGCGCTTCCTGCGGGACCGCCCGGACTCGGTCCGCCGGGCCGGAGTGCAACAGCTGCTGCACCAGGTGCGGGCCGAGGCGGACGCCTACCGGCTGCTCGACGACTTCCGGCGGCTCGACGGCGGCGCGGACGGGCTGGCCGGCCGCATCCGTACCGCCCTCGACGCCGGCGGCACGACGCCGCTCACGCAGACCAGGCTCCAGACGACGCTCGACGGCATGGACAGGTCCGCGCGGGCCCAACGGCAGAACGACGCCCTGAGCCTGCTGGACGGCACCCCGCCGCTCCGGAACACCGGTGACACGACGCTCACCGCACCGGGCCGGCTGGACGGCGACACGAGCCCGGCGGCAGCCGCCCCTCTCCACGGCGACACCACTCTCGACGCACCCGCCCGGCTGGACGGCGACACCACCCCCGTGGCGCCGGACCGGCCGGACCGGGGCAAGGCTCCGGCCGCGCCCTCCCGGCAGCCCGGGGAGACGCCGTGGGCGGAGGATTCGGCGCGGTTCGACGAACTCCTCGGCGGCGACGGCCGGCCGTTCCGCGAGGCCTGGGTCGAGCTGTCGTCCGCCCGGATCGAACTGAACCGGGTCGAGGATCTGCGCGGCCGGCCGGGCGGCGCCAGCACATCACAGGGTGTCAGCGAATTCGACGTGCAGCTCAACCACGAACTGGTCTCCGCTCAGGACCGGTTCCGCACCGCCTACCGGAACCTGGAGGACCTCGGCATCCATCCGACCGAGATCGAGGCCCGGATCCACGAGATCCAGGTGGCGGCCACCCACCGCGGCGCCACGCTCGGCGCGGGCAAGCTCGCCACGCTGCCCGACACCGCCCCGCCCGCGGTCAACCACGTCGCTCTGAACAACTCGGGCGTGAGCGGGCCGAACGGGCTGACCATCGAACGGAGCGTGGCCCAGGACAACACGGTGACGCTGCGGGTGGTCGACCAGCAGCTGCACCCGGACCCGCTGCGCACGGTCGTCGCCCGGCCGGACGGCGGTTTCGACGTGCGGCACACCCCGTCGGACACCGTCACCACGTACACCGCGAACGGCGACCGGATCGCCGACGACATGCCGCTGTACGGGCCCGACGGCCGGCCTACGGGGCTGCGTCTGCACACGGATCTCAACGCCCACGGCCTGCGCCAGACCATGACGGTGAACGGCCCCGGCGCCGACCGGCTGACCGCCTTCCCGCTGCCAGGCGACGCGGCGCGGATCACCCATCTGGACACCGGCGTCACCCAGCGCGTGGACGCCCTGGGTCTCCGGCTCGACGAGGGCGTCCAGCTCACCGGCCGGGACGGCGTCCCCGCCGGGACCGACCGGGTGTGGGTCACCGACGGCACCGACGTCCGTGTCACCGATCTCGCGGGCGACCCTCTGGACCTGCGGGTGCAGGACCTGGGTGACGGGAACGGCATCAGGGTCACCGACGATACGACCGGGGTGTCCGTACGCCACGACGGCCAGGGCCGCCTCCAGGAGACGGGTGTCGCGCTGACCGACCCGCAGGGCACGCGCGGGCAGCGGTTCCTGGCCGACGACGGCACCGGCCGCTTCACCCTGACCGACACGGCCGGTACCCGGCAGCCGCAGACGGTCACCGCACTTCCCGGCTCCGCCGGCTTCCGGGTGACCGACGAGACGAGCGGCGCGACCAGCAGGTTCACGGCCGACGGCCGTTACCAGGACACCGGCCTCGCCCTGTTCGACCCCGCCACGAACACACGCGGCGGCCGGATCCTCGTACCGGACGGCGCGGGCGGTCACCGTCTCACCGACACCGCGGGGCAGCCGCTGCCACAGCGGGTGGTCGCGGTCGGCGGCAACCGGCCACGCACGATCGACGACGTCACCGGCGAGTCGGTGCTGTACAACGCCCAGGGCCGCCCGGTGAGCACCTCGACCGCGCTGGCCGACCCGGCCGGCGGGCCGCGCGGCGGCCGGTTCGCAGAGCCCGACGGGGACGGTGGCCACCGTCTCACCGACGCCGACGGCAACCGGCTGCCCGACACCGTCACCGCGCTCCCGAACAACGGCGGTTTCCGTACCGTCCACGACACCGGGCACCGCACCTTCGACGTCAACGGCGGCTTCACGGGCGACGGGCTGCGGCTGACCGGACGCGACGGCCTGCCGGCCGGGCGTCTGGACCGGCCGCTCGGCGCGGCCCCGCGCCGGCTGGACGACGCCTTCGCCCCGGACCCGGCGCGCGCGGTCACCCTCGATCCGGCCGGCCGGATCGAGATCGCCCTTCCCGGCGGCGGCCACCAGGTCTTCGACCAGGCCACCGGCCGGTTCGTCCAGGAGACCGTCCCTCTGCCCGGCGGCGGCCACCGGACCACCCTGGCCGACACCTCGTTCACCCGGTACGACGGCCAGGGCGCCGTCACGGCCGCGGGCACTCCGCTGCCCGCGGGCCACGGCGGCCGTTTCCTCGTCGTGGAGCCGCCGGCCGCCGCCCACCCCGGGGCAGCCTGGCTGGAGGACGGGGCGGGCGGCAGGCTCGCGCACTGGGACGCCGTCCGGCGCCCCGACGGCACCACCCGGATCGGGTTCGACGACCCGACCAGCCCGCGGCACGGCGAGTTCGTGCATCTGGCCGCCGACGGGACCCCGGTCCGGCAGGGCTTCAACGTGCTCGACAACGGGCGGCGCACGGACTTCCGGTACGTCGTCGACCACACCGCGGGCACCTGGGAGCGGACCCTGCGGAGCGGGGCGCCGACGCCCGCGGGCGCCTTCCACCACGGCACCGCCGACCTCTCCGGCGCGGCGAGCGGCCACATCCGGCTGCTCAGCTCGACCAAGGCCCGGGTGCCGGTCTTCGAACGGCGGGTGCTGCCCGGTGCCGCGGGCGACGCGGTGGACGCCTTCCGCCGTACCGACACGATCTCCTTCGCCCGCACCAACCCCCGTACCCACTGGGTGCGCTGGGACGACAGCGGCACGCCGGCCGGTACCGGCAGCCGTCACTACGACACGGCGGGCACCGGCTGGCGCGACACCGACGGCTGGGGCCGCACGGTGCGCGAGTACCGGGACGGGCTGCAGAAGTTCGACGGGCGGCCCGGGCACACCCTGGGCGTCGACGACGGCAACGGCGGCTGGACCTGGCACCGTTACGACGGCGCGGGCAGGGAGATCGCCTCCGGCCCGCGGACCCGTGAGCACCTCGGCGGCGGCTGGACCGACCGCACCGCCGGCGGTGACATCGCGCAGCGGCAGTGGGGCATGGCCGAGTGGCCCGAGCGGGCCGGCCAGTACCAGGAGCACGCGATGGCCACGGACGGTACGTTGCGCGGTACCTGGGAGCGGCACTCCCCGCACGGCAAGGAGGTCGGCAGGCACGAGGCGTTCGGCGACGGCTTCCTGACCACCGACCGCTGGCGCGAGCAGCGCCCGCCGACCTGGGTGCGCACCCGCTGGCTGACCGGCGCCGAGCACACCCGGCCGCCGTACGCGCACGTGAGGGGCGACAACACGTACCAGATGTTCACCTGGAGCAGGGAGGCGAACGACGGTACCGTCGCCGCCTCCGGGGTGCGGTACGTCGGCATGGACGGCGGCGCCCTGGACCTGGCGGCCGACGGGAGCTTCGCCCGCTTCAGCGGCAAACTGCACGACGGCACCTCCCTGAAGGTCGGTGACCACGCCGGGCGTCCGGGCCACGCCCCGACGAACCCCACCGACCAGCCCTGGCAGGCGGGCAACGTCAGGGGCTACCGCGAGCCGCTCGCGAACGACCCGGCGGGCCGGCTCTGGCAGGACGTCCACCAGGACGCCGGCGGCACCACCCACGTCGCCCGCGAGGGGCTGCCGGGCGGGGTGGTCCGGGAGTACACCGGCCTGCCGGCGAACCGCCGCTGGGTCGAGCGGGACCCGCACGGCAACCTCGTCGGCCAGAGTCACGCCAAGCCGAACCAGCCGGACCATGTGATCCAGGGCTCCGGCCGCGCCGACTCCGGCCGCTGGACCTGGCGCGAGCTGGACGCGAACGGCGCCCAGGTCGGCACCGGCGAGCGGGAGTTCTTCCGCGGCTCCACCGACTCCCGGCTGCCCTGGGACGACTCCTACCGGGACTTCGACGCGAACGGGCGGCTGGTCCGCGAGCGCCGGATGCTCGACTCGGGCAGCTACGTGGACTCCTGGCGCGACGCCGACGGCCGGTGGAGCGCCAACGCCTTCCGGCGCGACGGCACGGCCCTGGACCCGGCCCTGGCGAACCAGACCCGCCGCTGGTGGCACGGCAACGCCTGGCAGGACCAGTGGGCGCCCGGCGCCCGCCACTTCCGCGACTCGCTGCCCGGCAACGGGCAGGGCGCCGCGCCCACCGTCCTGCGCGAGACCCCGGTGCACAACGGCGGTCCGGTGCGGGTGCGGACGTACGACACCGGTGCCAACACGCCGGGTTCGGTGTGGAAGGAGTACGACCACGGCGGCGTGGTCCGGGAGCGGAAGGCGGAGGGCACCGGCTTCCTGGAGACCGACTCCTGGCGCGGCCAGTGGAACCGCTACAGCGACCGGGGCGAGCTGATCGCCCAGCGCACCGACAACGGCCTGGTGTTCGAGCGGGACACCTTCAACCGCTGGCGGCTGACCGGCAACGAGTACGACTTCCGCGGCCCGCTCACCGAGATCCGCGGCTGGGGCCGTACGACCCGTGAGGCCCAGCGCATGCCCTGGTCCGGCACGGTCCTGCCGGACGGCAACGCGGCGTTGCGCGAGGCGCGTTACGAGCCGTACTGGCAGAGCGTGGCCAAGAAGGCGGCGCTGGAGTTCGGCCAGGAGTTCATCCTGGAGTTCGGTGCGAACCTCGCCGTCAACGGGATCGTGGCCGCCGTCCAGAACAAGCCGTTCACCGGCAAGGACGCGCTCAAGTCGTTCGCCAACGCGGCGGTCGGCGCGACCATCAAGACCGGTCTGAGCACCGCGGTGCACGAGAACCGGGCTCTCGGGTTCGAGAATCTCGGCAAGTTCAAGGCCGGTGTCGCCAACGTGGACGGCGGCAAGCCGTGGACCCGGCGTCCGCTGAACCACGACAAGACCTGGGTCAACGAGTGGGCGGGCAACGAGACGCCGACCCGCTGGCGGGGCGGTGCCTACGACTTCTCGTTCGGCGTTCTCAGCAGCGCGCTGTCCGGCTGGGTCAACGGCAGTATGAACGCGGCCGTGTGGGGCGTGACCGACGCCGACGGCCAGACCGTGAAGCTGCACGGCGGGGACGCGGTCTGGGAGGGCGGGATCAACGCGGCCGCCTCGGTCACCACGGCCGCCACCACCGGACTGGTCAAGAACGTGTTCGTGATGAGCGCGGGCAGCCGGCTCTTCCACCGCCAGGGATTCGCCGACTTCTGGATCCAGCTACCCTTCAAGATCTTCGAGAAGTCGATCCAGTCGCTTTATCTGACCAGTGCCTATCGTGCGAGCATCAGTCCCACCTATTACCAGGCACCATGATCGGGCCAGCGGCGATCACCGAGGACACTGAGGAACGTAGATGACCACCCGTCACACCGTGGCGCCCAAGGGTCAGGGCGGCCGGGGCGCGTACCGGACCATCGGCGAGGCGATACGCGCCGCCTCGCCCGGCGATCTGGTGGTGATCGCCCCCGGCACCTGGACCGAGAACCTGGTCCTGGACCGCGCGGTGGTGCTCACGGCGGAGCACGGCCGGGGCAGCGTCGTGATCGCGGCGCCGCCGGGGGATGCGCCCGCGGTGACCGTGGACGGCCCGGACTGCGCCCTGCACAACATCACCGTGTGGGGCTCCGACGCGGGCCGGCCCGCCGTGAGTGTGTCCCCCGGGGCCGGACTGGTCCTGGAGGAGTGCTCGGTGGAGGGCGGCCGGGTGCAGGCGAAGGGCCCGGACGACGAGGAGGGCGGTACGACGGCGGTCGTGCTGCGCCGCTGCCGTCTGGAGGGCGCCCGGCTGGCCGGCCTGCATCTGGCGGGGGGCGTTCGTGCGCGTGTGGAGGACACGGCGGTCACCGGCGTCGACGGCACCGGCGTGGTGCTGTCCGGCACCGCGAGCCTGGACGCCGTGCGGCTGCGGCTGGAGCGCACGACCGGGTCCGGGGTGCGGCTGCGCGGCCGGTCCCGGCTGCGGCTGACCGACTCGGTACTGGCGGGAAGTGGCCGGGCCGGCCTGCTCCTCGAGGACGCCACCGAGGCCACCGCCGGGGAGTCGCGCATCGAGACGCCCGGCGCGGCGGGGGTGCATCTGACCGGTTCGGCGCGTGCCGAGCTGACCGACTGCAAGATCCGCGGGGCGGCCGCCAGCGGGCTGGTGGTGCAGGAGACCGCGCGGCTCAGCGCGTCCGGCTGCTCGGTGGCCGACGCGGGCGCCAACGGGCTGCTGGTGACGGGAGCGGGCGAGGCGGACCTGGCGGACTGCCGGATCGACCGCAGTGCCTTCAGCGCGGTCCACCTGGCCGGTACGGCCGTGGGGCGGCTCGCCGACTGCCGGGTGCGCGGCGGTTCCGAGCACGGTGTGCACGCCACGGGCGAGGCCCGGATCGAGCTGACCGACTGCGGGATCATCGACGTCGCGATGACCGGGGTGAGCGTCCTGGAGCGGGCGGTGGCCGTGCTCACCGGTTGCCGGGTCGCCGGGTCCGCCGCCGGCATCGGCATCGGCTCGCCCACCGGCAGCACGGTCGCCGACTCCACGGTGACCGGCACCAGGGAGATCGGCGTCCAGGTCGCCAAGGGCGCCGCCGCCTCCCTCGCCGGGATCCGGATCAGCGGCGCCGGGGCGGCCGGGCTGGTGGTCGACGAGGGCGCCGAGGCGACGGTGAACGGCGGCTGGGTCGAGGACTGCGCGGGCTCCGGTGCCGTCATCTGGACCGGCGCGAGGCCGGAGATGACCGGGCTGCACATCGACCGGCCGGGCAAGAACGGGGTGTTCCTCGCGGAGGGCGCGGGCGGCACCTTCACCGGGCTCGACGTCACCCGCGCCGGCTTTCCCGCGCTGCATGTCGCCGCGGGGGCCGACCCGGTGTTCCGGCACTGCCGGGTCCGTGACTGCGCCGAGGCGCTGGGCACCGACGAGGGCGCCAAGCCGGTCCTGGAGGACTGCACGGCCGACGGCGTCCCGCTGACCTTCGGCACCCCGGCCGCGGCCCCGGCGCACGGCACCCCCGGGACGGCGCCTTCCCCCAGGACCGCGAAGTCCGCCGCCGACGACACGGAGGAACCGGCGGAGGAGAACCTGGAGGACCTGCTCGGCGAACTCCACGAACTGGTCGGCCTGGACCGCGTCAAGCAGGACGTCGGCTCCCTGGTCAAGCTCATGCAGACGGTCCGCCGCCGCGAGGAGGCCGGGCTGCCGGCCCCGCCGCTCAGCCGCCACCTGGTGTTCGCCGGCAACCCCGGCACCGGCAAGACCACCGTCGCGCGTCTCTACGGCCGTCTCCTCAAGGCGCTCGGGCTGTTGCGCCGGGGCCATCTGATCGAGGTCGACCGTACGGCGCTGGTGGGCGAGTACGTCGGCCACACCGGCCCGAAGACCACCGCCGCCTTCAACCGGGCGCTGGGCGGGGTGCTCTTCATCGACGAGGCCTACTCGCTGGCCCCGGCGCTGGCCGGCAACGACTTCGGCACCGAGGCCGTGGCGACCCTGGTGAAGCTGATGGAGGACCACCGCGACGACGTCGTGGTCATCGCCGCCGGCTACCCCGGTGACATGCACCGCTTCATCGGCTCCAACCCTGGCCTCGCCTCCCGTTTCGGCCGCACCCTGCTCTTCGAGGACTACGAATCGGCCGAACTGGTCTCGATCGTCGAGTTCCAGGCCGGACAGCACCGCTACGAACTGACGCCCACGGCCCGCACCGAACTCCGCGCCCTCTTCGAGGCCATGCCCCGGGGCGAGGGCTTCGGCAACGGCCGCTCGGCCCGGCAGATCTTCCAGGAGATGACCGAACGCCAGGCCCAGCGGGTGGCCGAGCTGACCGCCCCGACCTCGGAGGAGCTGATCAGCCTGGAAGCCCACGACCTGCCCCACCCGGCCGCACACTGACGGCGCGGGCCCCGGACCCGGCAGGCGTCAGAGCGTCGCCGCCCAGCCGTCCACGGTCGTGACCTCCGCCTGCTTGGGGAACACCTTCTCGGTGAGCACCCGGTGCACCTCCGGGTCGGAGTCGAGGCAGCCGTCGGACAGGACGGTGAGTTCGAAGTCGAGGTCGGCGGCCTGACGCAGGGTGGACAGCACGACACCGCTGGTGGCGATGCCGGTGAGGACGAGGTGATCGATCTCGCCGGCCCGCAGCACCAGGTCGAGGTCGCTGCCGGCGAAGGCGCTGACGCGGCGCTTGGTGACGACGGTCTCGCCGGGTGCGGGTGCCACGTCGGGGTGCACCTGCGTGGCCGGGGCGTCGCCGGCCAGGCCGGCCGCGCGGCTCGGCATGGCGCCGAAGATCTTGTTGCGGGCGCTGATCTCCGGGTATCCGGGGCGGAAGCCGACGACTACGTAGATCACCGGGACCCCGCCGGCGCGGGCGGCGTCGATGGCCTTGGCGAGACGCGGCAGGTAGTCGTCGGCGTCGAACCGGTCGGTGACGACCTGCTGGACGTCCATGACGAGCAGAGCTTGCTCAGGCACCGTCGATGTTCCTTTCCCACGGCCCCGTTAGTCATCAAGCGATTACTTGGTAACGTAGCCCCGCCCCAGGACCAAGTCAACGCACGATTACTTACCGACGGGCCCCTCCCGGGCCGCGGGAACGTCCATGAGAGGAGCCGACGTGTCAGCGGACGAGGCACCCTCGCAGCCCGATCACGCCGATCCCGCCGATCCGGCCGGCGGACGGCGGCGCAGGGACGCGGCGGCGACGCGCCGGGCGCTCCTCCTGGCCGCCCGCACCCGGTTCACCCGGCTCGGGTACGACCGTACGACGCTGCGGGACGTCGCGGCGGACGCCGGGGTCAACCTGGCGCTCGTCAAGCGGTACTTCGGCTCCAAGGAGGGCCTGTTCAAGGCGGCGCTGGCGTCGACGCCCCGGTTCCTGGGCGGTCAGGAGGAGTTCCCGCACGGCCGGGACGCCCTGGCCGAGGCGCTCAGCCGTCAGCTGGCGGCCGGGGCGTGGGCGGAGTTCGGCGAGCATCCGGTGCTGATGCTGTTGCGGGACTCCGGTGACGAGCAGGTGGCCGAACTGCGCCGGCGGGCGCTGGAGGAGTTCGGCCGGCAGGTGCTCGAAGCGTCGGGTGCCGCATCGGCACCCGACGCCCTGCTGCGGGCGGAGCTGCTGGTCGCACTGGGGGTGGGCGTCGCGGTCGTACGCTCGGCGGTCGGCCTGCGGCCACTGGCCGAAGCGGCCCCCGACGACCTCGTGGACCCGCTCCGCGACATCGTGGCAGCCCTGTTCGGCGGCAACCCGACGGACTGACCGCGGGCCGCGGCCCGGTCACTCGGGCCAGGCGGAGCCCTTGATGACCTCGACGAAGTCGCCGCGCCGGAAGCCGGGGACGTAGTGGGCCAGTACGTCGGCCTTGACGTTGCCGAAGGTGGTGTCGGGGCGGTCCTGGATGCCCTCGGTGAAGGCGGCGAGGATCTGGTTCTTGAAGTCCGGGCGCGGGTGCGCCGCGACGACCGCCGTCCGCTGCTCGTCGCTCACCTCGTGATAGCCGATGCCCAGGACGTCCAGCTCGACCCCGCGGGTGACCAGGGCGATCTCGGGTGCCATGTGCAGCGGGATCTCCGGGGTGGTGTGCAGGGCGATGCTCGTCCAGACCCGGTCGGCGGGCTCGCCGGTGATGCCGTGGGCGTGCAGGAACGTGCGGGCCTCGTCGGCGCCGTCGATCTCGAACCGCTGGTCGGTGCGGCGCAGGCTCTTGGTCAGCCCGAGGTCGTGGAACATCGCCCCCACGTACAGCAGCTCGGGGTCGAAGGACAGTCCCAGGGCCCGGCCGCGCAGCGAGCCCCACAGGAACACCCGCCGGGAGTGGTCGAACACCAGCGGAGTGGCGACGTCCCGCACCATCTCGGTGGCCTCCCGCACCAGGGCGGTGTCCGGGATCCGTACGCCTGCGATCTCTTCGCTCATCCTTCTCAGCCTCCATGTCGGATCGGTGGTGTGCCTCCAGGGTTCTCCGGGCGGCGTACGCTGGGCCATGTCTCTGCCGCCAGGAAAACCACGGATTCGGACATGACGCATCGGGTGGGCTTTGTGGTCTTCGACGGGGTGACCATGCTCGACGTCAGCGGTCCGTCGGAGGTGCTGCACCAGGCGGGCCGCCTCGCCGACCCCTATGAGCTGGTCCTGGTCTCACCGGAGGGCGGCACGGTCACCACGTCCGCCGGACTGGCGCTCGCCGGCACGGTCCCGGCGGCCGACGCCGGCCCCCTCGACACGCTCCTGGTCGCGGGCGGCGACCGGCTGGCCGAGCGGCCGATCGAGGAGGAACTGCTGGCCACGGCCCGCGAACTGATCGGGCGGGCGCACCGGGTCGCCTCGGTGTGCACCGGCGCGTTCGTGCTGGGCGAGCTGGGCCTGCTGGACGGCCGCCGTGCGACGACCCACTGGCGGCACGCGGCCGCGTTCGCCCGCCGATACCCCCGGGTGCGGGTCGAGCCGGACGCCATCCACATCCGCGACGGACGGTACGTCACCTCGGCGGGCATCAGCGCGGGCATCGACCTCGCCCTCGCCCTGGTGGAGGACGACCACGGCGCCGGCGTGGCCCGGAACATCGCCCGCGAACTGGTCGTCTTCATGCAACGCCCGGGCGGGCAGTCCCAGTTCTCCACGGCCATCACCACCCCTCCGGCCCGCGGCGACCTCCTGCGCACGCTGGTCGCGTCCGTGCTCGCCGACCCGACCGCCGACCACAGCCTGCCCGCCCTGGCCGCGTCGGCCGCCGTGAGCGCCCGCCATCTCACCCGGCTGTTCCGCGCCGAGCTGGGCACCACACCCGCGCGCTGGGTCGAGCGGGTCCGTCTGGACCGTGCCCAGCAACTGCTCCTGGAAGGCCACAGTGTCACCTCGGCCGCGCTCCACAGCGGCCTGGGCACCGACGAGACCCTCCGCCGCGCCTTCGCCCGCCACCTGGGCACCACCCCGACCCACTACCGCAGCCGCTTCGGCACGACCGGCGGCGGCCGGGAGACGGACCTGCGGATCCCGAGCGGGTAGTCACAGGTGGATCGGCAGGTGGCGGGGGCCGCGCAGCATGGCGTTCTGGCGGTAGGGAGGCGGGTCCTGGACCAGGCTCGCCGTGCCGAGCAGGGGGAGCAGTGCGCCGAGCGCGGTCTGGGCTTCGATGCGGGCGAGCGGTGCGCCGTAGCAGAGGTGGATGCCGTTGCCGAAGCCGAGGTGCTCGTTGTCCGGCCGGGTGGGGTCGAACCGGTCGGGATCGTCGAACCGCCGGGGGTCGCGGTTGCCCGAGGCCAGCACCAGGATGACGGAGGTGCCCCGGGCGAGCGTGGTGTCGCCGACGGTGATGTCGGTGAGCGGGACGCGCTCGCGCATGTGGACCGGGGGTTCGTAGCGCAGGAGTTCCTCGACCGCTCGCGGCAGCAGGCCGGGGTCGCGGCGCAGGTGGTCCAGGTGCTCGGGCCGGCGCAGGAAGGTGAGCACCCCGTTGGTGATGAGGTTGACCGTCGTCTCGTGTCCGGCGATGAGCAACAGCACGGCGGTTTCCGCGAGTTCCTCCTGGGTGAGCCGCAACGCCGGGTCCGGCTCGTTGACGAAGGCGGAGAGCAGGTCGTCGCCCGGGGCGTCGCGGCGCCGTTCGGCGAGGTTCACGAGATACCCGCCCAGCTCGATCCGTGCCTGGTCGCCCGCCTCACGCTTCCCCGCTGAGCCGTCCTCCTCGGGCTTGAGGTCGGCCGCCTCGACCAGCACGTCGGACCAGGCCCGGAAGAGCGGCTCGTCCTCGCGCGGCACGCCGAGCAGGCGGCAGATCACCGTGACGGGCAGCGGGTAGGCGAAGTCGTCGACGAGGTCGATCTGCCGGCCCGACTCGAAGGGCTCCAGCAGTTCCCGGGTGATCCGGTCGATCTCGTCACGCATGGCGTCGACACGGCCCGGGCTGTGGGGCGGTCCGAAGGGCCGCATGGCCAGCGTGCGCAGCCTGTGGTGTTCCGGGTCGTCGAGCCGCAGGAACGGCGGCTTGTGCGTCACCTGGCCGCGGATGCGGGGATCGGCGCTCATCCGCGGGTCGTGGAGCAGGGCGGCGATGTCGTGGTAGCCGCCGACCAGGAAGCTGCCGTCCGCCTGCCGCACCACGGGTCCGGCCTCCCGGAGTTCCGCGTACAGCGGGTAGGGGTCGGGACGGCTGGCGTAGTCGGTGATCCGTGTCAGCAGGGTCTCGGAGTCCATGGTGGCTCCTCGTGGTGGGAGTCGTGGACGGACGCGGGTCAGCGCGTCGGCGGCACCACGGTCAGTCGGCGGTCGGGCAGGTATCCGGTGAGCGCCACGGTGGGGCCGTGGGACAGCACGGAGGGATCCGGTACGTCGGACGGGACCGGGACGTCGGCCGCGAGCGCCCGGTCCGCCGCGCCGGGCGGGGGCGGGAACGGCGCGGCCGCCTCGATCATGTGCCGGTAGTAGTCGAGCGACTTGGCCATGTCGACGGTGACCGCGGCGGTGACCCGCCCCTTGTAGCCGTAGACCATGACCAGGCGGCGCGCCTCCAGCGAACCCTGGGCGATGACCACGTGGTCGGAGTAGGTCGGCACGCCCACCGACTTGATGTTCAGCCCGAACTGGGTCGACCAGAACGTCGGGATGGCCAGGTGGGGTCGTTGCAGCGGCCCCGGGTTGACCATGTTGTGGGCCGCCACCGCGGCCTGTTCGACCGCGTTGCCCCAGTGTTCCAGGGAGAGCATCTGGTAGCCGAACAGCGGATGGGGGAAGCGGGAGACGTCACCGGCCACGAAGACGTCGTCGGTGACGATGCCGTACATGGTGAAGGCGCGGCAGCCGGCGTCGCAGGCGATCCCGCGCGGGCCCGCCGCCAGTCCGGACTCGGCCAGCCACTCGACGTTGCGGACCGCGCCCAGCGCCACGACGCAGACGTCGGCGTCGACGCGGCTGCCGTCGGACAACTGCGCGCCGGTGAAGACGCCGTTCCCGTCCCCGTGCAGGGCGGTGACCGTCACCCCGGTGCGCAGGTCGACGCCGTGGTTGCGCTGCATGGCGGCCGCTAGCTTCGCCAGGGTGCCGCCGAGGGCGCCCACCAGTGGCGCGGGGCCGCGTTCGGCGACGGTGACCTCCAGTCCGCGTTCCCGGCAGGCGGAGGCGATCTCCGAGCCGGTGAAGCCGCCGCCGATGACCAGCACCCGTTCCGGCCCGGCGGCCAGCCGCTCGGCCAGTCCCTCGCCGTCCTCGCGGGTGCGCAGGGTGAACACCCCGTCCAGGGCGCCTTCCTCGGCGTTGGGCCACGGCCGTGCGCGGGTGCCGGTGGCGATCAGCAGCCGGTCGTACGGGAGCGACTCGCCGTCCTCCAGCAGCACCTGTTTCGTGAGCAGGTCCACGCCGGACGCGCGTACCCCGAGCCGCCAGTCGGCGTCCGGATCGCGGCGCATCGGCAGGCCGGTGGTGTCCGCCGTCGCCTGCCCTAGCAGTACCTGCTTGGACAGCGGCGGCCGGTCGTAGGGCGGGTGGGGTTCGTCGCCGACCACGGTCACCGAGCCGGTGAAGCCCTCGTCGCGCAGCCCCTCCGCGGCTCTCAGCCCCGCCAGTGACGCGCCGACGATGACGGCACGGCCGTCCTTGAGGTCACCGGGCACCGCCGCTCACCTCTTCCCCGAGGAGGATCGCCTGCACCGGGCACGCGGCCGCGGCCTGGCGCACCCGCTCCACCTGGTCGTCGGGGACGGCCGTGGCATACAGCAGCCCCTCGTCCCCGTGCAGCTCGAACACCCGCGGTGCGAGGAAGACGCACTGTGCATAGCCCTGGCAGCGTGTGAGGTCCACAACGGTCTGCATCCCACCACTTCCTCCGTTGCCGCACCCCCCTCGTGCCCGCCCCTCGTCTCCAGCATGGAGCCAGACCGAGGCTCCCGCACGCCACACCGCCGGCTCCACCGGACGCATCGCCCGGGTACGGCCCTTCTCCCACTCGGCCGGGCCGGCCGGCGGCTGCTTCCGGTGGACGCCATTCCGTTTCACCGCCCGAGAGGGGGTACTCGGACAATGCACGGTTTCCCATGGGGACTAGGACGGTGAACGATGATGTCCGGACAGCAGAAGGCCAAGGGAAAGATGGAAGAGGCCAGCGGAAAGGCCAAGGAGACGGTCGGCCAGGCCGTGGGCAACGAGCGGATGACGGCCGAAGGCCAGGCCAAGAAATCGAAGGGTGCGGCGCGTCAGGCCAAGGAGAAGACGAAGGACATCTTCAAGCACTGACAAGTCCGGCGCCGAGCGGGATCCCGTGTCCGGGATCCCGCTCCTTCGTGCGCTGCCGGGGCGCCCGGTGACCGGCCCGTTCCCTGTCCCTCCCGGGAGCCGAGGAGACCAAGGGCGTCCGCCATCCCGCCGCCGAGCCCGTTGTCCGCGCCTCGACCGACTTGGTGGTGCCGCCGGCACGGCGGAAACGCTCGACCAGGGCGCCGCGGGGTGGGTTCAGGCCCGGGGCTCGTCGCGCGGGTGGTCGTGCTGGAGGAGGAAGGCGAGCAGTTCGGCGACCGGGAGGCCGCCTTCCGCCGGGTGACGGAGACTGGTGTCCGGCTGGATGCGGTAGCTGTTGCTCCGGCCGTCGCGGGTGTGGGTCAGATACCCCTCGGACTCCAGATCGGTGATGATCTTCTGGACCGCCCGCTCGGTGAGCCGGCAGCGCGCCGCGATGTCGCGGATGCGGGTGGAATGGTCCTCCGCGATGGCGACCAACACGCGGGCGTGATTGGTGAGAAACGTCCAACCGGTGTGTGGCTCTGGTGCCTCAGCTACTTGCCCCATGCCTCCCAGGCTAGACGTGTTGTTCACGCATTCAAAAGACTGAAACTCTTTTCCGGTATCTCTTGACGTGTAATCGGCCGGTGGGTGAGTCTTGTGGAGAGCTTGTGCCGTCGTGTGGAGGCAGCCATGCAGCAGCGGCGAATCCCGCACCCTGCCGGCGCCGTGGATGTGAAGGCAGCCGGAACCCTGGCGGTCGCGATGCCGTACGAACCCGAGGTGAGCACGTGGTCGTACGACGGCACCGTGACCGTCGTGATCCGCGGCGAGCTGGATATCGCCGGCGAGCAGGTACTGAAGCGCGCGCTCAAGGACGCCGTGAACCGGTGCCGCGACCACGTGGAACTGGACCTGGGCGGAGTCGAGTTCTGTGACTGCTCCGGGCTGAATGTGCTGCTGGCCGCGCGGCGACAGGCCGCCGGGCAGGGCAAGACCCTCAGCGTGGGGGCGGTGGGCCCGGTTGTGAAGAATCTCTTGATCAAGACGGGAACGTGGCCGTTGTTTACGGGTACCTGGGCGGCGAAGGACGCCCGGAGCGGGGAGACGGAGGACGCCCTGAGCGACGACGAGATCAAGGACGCCCTGGGTGAGGACGACCTTCTGGCCGAGGTCGCTCAGCTACGACGGGCCATGCGCACGCGCCCGGCCATCGACCAGGCCACAGGCGTTCTGATGGCGACGTTCTCCCTCAACGCACAGGACGCGTGGGCCGTGCTGGTCACGGTCTCCCAGAACACGAACACCAAGCTGCACCACATCGCCGAGGAGGTCCTGGCAGCCCTGCAGGGCGGCTCACTGCCCGACAGCCTGCAGACCCATCTGGCCGCCGCCGTGAGCGCGCTCCGCGCCGGGGAGGGCAGCCCCTCCGGATGACAGGGCCGCGTGGGGCGGGCGAAGACGCGCACGGGGCGAAGGGCAGGGCCGAGCCGGGCGGGTGCCGGGATGCGACGGTTCGAATCCGCGCGCATCCCTTCCCGCACGGCGGTGACAGCGGCTCAGTCCTCACCCCGTACGACGTTCCAGTCGTCCCCGCGCCGGGGCCGGCCCGCGTCGCGGTCGATCGTGGCACGCACCCAGGTGCGTATGCCCTTCCCGCGCAGGCGACGCGCCTTCGCCCAACCCGTTTCGGATACGCGCTCGCTGCCCGTCTTCATGACTTCCATGGTCACGGCTTCTCATCTTCTCTCTGCCCCGGCCCGTTCCGGCCCGGTCGGTAGCCACTCTCCGTCGTCTCCCCCCGTACGCTTCACCCCGGCCGAGTCCCCACCCGACCCGGCCGGAAACGCTGGTCCAGACCGCGGGGGCCGGGCAGCGTACGCGGAGCGGGCTGCGGCCCGCCGAGAGCGGACGACGAGGTCGTGACCGAGGGCGGCGAACCCGCGGGAACCCCTGACGGCCCGTCAAGCCCGAACCGGCTTGGCGCGCCACCCGGTAGCGGAGGCAGCCGACTCTCGAAGGACCAGCACGGCGGGTTCCTCAGTCGGACGAGGTGGCCGGACGGCGGGACAGGGCCGTTGCCGGGGGGTGCGTCACCAGTTCCACCAGGCGTTCGGCCAGGTCGTCGTCGAGTGACGACCCGATCATGAGTCGGCGGTAGAGGATGGTGCCGGCCCACAGGTCCTGCACCAGTTCGGTGTCGAGGTCGGACGGAAGGTCCCCCCGCTCCATCCCCCGGCGCAGCACGACGTCGATGTTGTGCCGCTTGCGGCGCAGGAAGGTTTCCCGGAAGCGGGTCATGAGCTCAGGGTGGGGCAGCAGGCCGGCGGCGAGCGCGGGCAGGGACGCGGCCAGGTCCTCGTCGGCGTAGTTGCGGATCGTCATGTCGACGGCCTGGCGCACTTCCGCGCGGGTGTCGCCCTGGTCGGGAATCTCCTCCGCCCGGAACACCTCCGCGAGCGCGTCGGCGACGAGCGCTTCCTTGTTCGGCCACCAGCGGTAGATGGTCGACTTGCCGACGCCCGCGGCCGCCGCGACCCCCTCGATGGTGAGGGTGGAGTAGCCCTGCTCGGTCAGCAGCGCCCTGGTGGCGTCGAGGATCTTGGGGGCCGAACGCGGGGTGGCCGCCGGATCCGAGGTGAACGCGAGTCCCATGGTCGCAACGATACGTACCGTTTCGTTTTCGGGTCAAGTCGTGTTAGCGTCCAGACGTCCGATTGAAACGGTACGTATCGTATCGGTCCTGGAAGGGAAATCTGCCATGAAGGGTTACACCCTGCCTCTGTCTCCCCGCGGCACCGCCAATCTGGCGCCGACCCCGCCGTGGCACTACGCCGGAACCGTCGTCGGCGTCGAGTTCTTCACCGACCCCGCAGCGGCCGAGGCGGCTCTCCCCGAGGGCCTCGTGCTCGACCCGGACACCCCCGGACGTGGCGTGGCCATGTTCATCGACTGGCAGTACTCCGCCACGGGCCAGGAGTACCTGGACCCCGCCCGTTCCCAGTACCGGGAGTTCCTCACCACCCTCGACGCGCGCTTCGACGACCTGTCCGTCGCCTGGTGCCCGTACATCTACGTCGACAACGACGCGGCCATGGCCCGCGGCTGGGTCCAGGGCTTCCCCAAGAAGCTCGGCGTCGTCCACCAGACCCGTGCCTACCCCCTCGGCAACCCCGCCACCCCGCGGGTCGGCAAGGGCGGTCAGTTCGGCGCGACCGCCTCCACCGCCGGCCAGCGCATCGCCGAAGCCCGCGTCACCCTCGAACAGCCCCTCGGCGATCCCGCCGCCCTCATGAACCGCCCCGTGGTCAACCTCCGGCACTTCCCCAGCCTCGCCGCCGGGCAGCACGACAAGCCTGCCGTTCACGAGCTGGTCCTCGCGCTCCTCGACGACGTGAGCATCACGGAGGCCTGGATCGGCACCGGCGAACTCGACTTCCTCCCGGCCCGCGGGGAAGAGCTCGCCGACCTCCCCGTCCGGCGGACCGGCAAGGGCTTCCGCTTTCACCTCGCCTACTCCGTCAACGACCTCAGGACCCTCACGGACTACGGCAACTGACCGCTCGCCACAACAGCCCGGGGGCGCCCCGGCGCAGCCGGGCACCGGTCCGGGTTCCGCGCCGGGCCACTCCCCCGGCCGGGCACGGAACCTCGCGAGTGCGTCGGGCCCAGGCCCCGAGCAGACGGCGCTCCGAGCCGGCTCCCCCATCTCCGACTCACCCCCGACCCACCCCCGACCCACCCCCACCGGAGACGACATGCCCCTCTACACCTGCACCACCGCGCAAGGCACGCTGACCAAGGAGACCAAGGCCGCGCTGGCCACGGAGATCACCCGGATCCACACGGCGGTCAACCATGTCCCGCCGGCCTACGTGAACATCGTGTTCCCGGAGCTTCCGCGGGACAACGTGTTCGTCGGCGGGGCCCCCGCGACGCCAATCCTGCTCAATGGCTGGGCGCGACGCGGTCACCCGCAGGAGAGCACGAGCCGGCTCGCCCTGGAACTCGCTGCGGCCGTCGCACGGATCGCCCGGGTGGATCCGGAGTCCGTGCTGGTGGTCATCCAGGACAGCCCCGCCCGCTCGGCCGTGGAGGGTGGCCGTCTGCTCCCCGAGCCGGGCCGCGAGTCCGAGTGGACGGGGGCGCACGACCAGGACACGGAGTCACCGGTGGACGACCCCTCTGTGGAGACCCCTGATCCCCGCGGCGATGCCGGCCACCACCACTTCGGCGAGCCGCTGCCGACGCTGACGGGTTCCGTGCTCCGCGCCGACTTCACCCTGGGCGACCGCACGGACGCGGCACCCCCGTCGTCCACTCCACTCCCACCGCCTGCTGTCGCGGGCCATGGCGATTCCGGTACGGAGCAATGCGATAGGAAAGTGGCTGCCGTTGGACGAAGGGACGAGACGTCGTGGACGTGTACGAGGCCGTGAACAGCCGCCGGGCCGTAAGGGCGTTCAGCCCTGAGCCGGTACCCAAAGAGGTACTGGAACGGGTTCTGGCCACGGCGGCCCGGGCTCCGTCGAGCGGGAACCTGCAGCCGTGGCACGTATACGTCGTGACCGGCGCCCCCTTGGCCGAACTGAAGAGACGTGCGACGTCAAGGGCGCTGGCGGGGGACCCGGGTGACGAGCGGGAGTACCCGATGTACCCGGCCGAACTGGTCTCGCCGTACCTGGACCGTTTCTCCGCCGCGGCCGCCCAGCGGTACGAGGCACTGGGAATCGAGCGCGCGGACCCCGCCAGGCCCATGAAGATCGCCGCCCGCAACTCGGCGGCGTTCGGGGCTCCGGTCGTCCTGTTCTGCTACCTCGACCGGACGATGGGGCCCGGTCAGTGGGGGGATGCGGGGATGTACCTGCAGACGGTCATGCTCCTGCTGAGGGCGGAAGGACTGCACAGCTGCCCTCAGGTGATGTGGACGATGTATCGCAGGACCGTCGCCCAGGCAGTCGGGGCCGATGACGGACTCGTACTGTTCTGCGGTGTCTCGGTGGGCTTCGAGGAGGAAGGCGCACCACAACTGCGCACCGGACGGGCGGACATGACGGAAACAGTGAACTTCGTCGGAATGTGATCAAAGATCGGCCTGTTGGCGGGCCTGGGAGAGGACCGCGAGCAGGTGACCAGGGCGCTGCACCGGCTGGTGGAGGCCATGGAGTCGCAGGTGGGGCACCGCTGATCCCCGCCGACGGGCACGGCTGCGAGGGCACCTCCATCGAAACCCATGTCCACCGCCCGCCTCAGGCCGCGCTCGTCCCGTCCTCCGCGGCAGCGGCGGCCAGCACGGCCGTCAGCAGGCCGGGAAAGCGCCGCTCCATCTCGTCGGCGCGGAGCGTGTTCATCTTGGCCGTCCCGACGTAGTACTGCCGGATCACGCCGGCCTCGCGCAGCACGTTGAAGTGGTGGGTCAGCGTCGAGAGCGACACCGGCGCCTCGAACGTCCCGCAGCTCAGGTCCTCGCCGGCGCGGGCGAGCTGCGCCACCACCAGGCGCCGTACCGGATCCACCAGCGCCTCCAGCACCTGCTGGAGCGAGACCTCCGACAGCTCGGGGTGCTCCACTGTGCGTGCGGCGGTACGGGGGCGGGCCACGGTGGCTCCTCGGGACGGCTTCGGGACGGTCACGTCATAGTACGACCGTCATCGAAACCACCGGCGGGCCCGAGATCATTCCTCAGAGCCCTGTGACACCGGCCCGTCGGCCTTCAGGAGCCGGAATTCCGCCAGGTCGAAGCGGTGCCCGTTGACCTGGAGCTGCACTGCGTGGGCGCCCGGATAGTAGACGCGCGTGGTGATGGGGCGGAACGAGTGGCTTCGCGTCACGTCGGCCGACTCCCCGGGGGCCAGCTCGCGCTTGGCGAGCTTGAACACCTTCGGCGCCAGCTTCCCGTTCGCCTTCAGGTGGTGGACGACATAGTCGACGGCGAGGGACACCGCCTTGCCCGAGACGTTGGTGATGCGCGCGGTGAAGACCAGATTTCCGCCCAGGGGGACCTCGCTCTCGTCCAGCAGCGGACCCACCACCTTCAGGTCCTCGCCGCCGCCGTGGAACCCGACCAGCTCCAGGGCGGCCGGGTCGCCCTTCTTGACGAGGGTGCGCATCGCGTGCCGGACCAGGGCGGAAGTGGTGGGCTCCGGCTTCCGCAGCCAGCGGGCGGCGGCCTCGGCGGCCAGTCCGGGATCGAGTCGGGAGATGTCGTTGAGGTGGTTCGCCACCGAACGGCGCACGTCCTGCGAGGCGTCGGCGTACAGCCTGTCCAGCAGGGGCACCGTGACTCCGGGGTCGCGGTTGAGGGCGGGCACCTGCCGGGCCCAGGGGAGTTTGGGGCGGCTGCCCTCGCTCGCCAGCCGGCGCACGGCCGGGTCCGGGGAGTCGGTCCAGGTCAGGGCCGTGGCGAGAGTACGGTCCAGGTCCGCGTTGAGGAAGGTGCGGAGCGCGAACTCGCTGGTCAGGCGGGGCGTGAGCCGCGCCAGCAGGTCCAGTCCGTCGTCGAAGTGCCGGTCGGCGCCGGAGGTGGTGGCCGCGGCGGCCACGGCTTCGGTGACCGGCCAGATCATCCAGCCCGTCAGATCGGCACGGGCGAGGGTCCCTCGTACCGCCCGGGCCAGCTCCTCGTAGTCACCGCCGCAGTCGGCCAGGAGCGCCTCGGCCACCGTCCGGGCCCGCTCACTGAGGCCGAGCGGTCCGAGCAGTGCCGGGCTGTCCGCGACGGCTTGCCAGCGTGACGTACCGGGGGCGGTCTCCCGGAGGATGACAGCCAGACGACGGATGCTGTCGGGACTGATCAGCTCGTCCGCGGTGGGCATGCTTCCTCCAGAAGGCGTTTTGCCGACCGGCGACGCGGGGCGCGCGGCGCCGAGGGCGGAGCGGGTACGGCCTGACCGTGCGGCCGTGGCTCTCCGAAACCGTACAACTCCGTTGCCCCGGCCGGTCACGGTCGCTAGGGTCGGCCGGGTGACTGCCGGGTCGGCCATGGGCCATGCACGAGTGAGGTTCCCGGCCTCGGCGTGAGCCCGAGGCGGGCCAGGGGCCCGCCCGTCCTCTCCGCGTCTTCGCTCCCGGCGCCCGTACCCCCCGTATGCGGCGCCCAGCCCGAGCAGATCCCGAGACCGGAGACTTCCTTGACCTCTGAACAGCAGCGCCCGCACGACCGGACGCACCCTCACGCATCCGAGCCGCCGACGGGCGCCGTCCAGCTGAACCACACCGCCGTCTACGCCAGCGACCGCCACCGGTCCGCCGAGTTCCTCGCCACCGTCCTGGGCCTGCGGGTCGGCGCCCCGCTGGGGCCGTTCCTGCCCGTCGACCTCGGCAACGGCGTGACGCTCGACTACTACGAGAAGCGGGACGAGCCGATCCAGTCCCAGCACTACGCCTTCCTCGTGCCCGAGGAGCGGTTCGACGGCATGATCGCCCGGCTGGAGGCGGACGGCGTCACCTACTACGCCGACCCCCACCACACCCGGCCCGGAGGCGTGAACGGCCTGTTCGGCGGCCGGGGCGCCTACTTCGAGGACCCGGACGGCCACAACATGGAGATCATGACCCGGCCGTACGTCCGCCCCTAGCGGACCCGTGCTGGGTGTCCGTGCCGTCGTCGTCCCGTACGACGGCACGGACACCCGGCACCCGGGCCCCGGGGCCCGCCGTCAGAGGTTGATCATGTGTCCGGCGAGTCCGTGCAGGGCGTCCTGGACCGCCTCGCTCAGGGTGGGGTGGGCGTGGACGTTGCGGGCTAGTTCGGTCACCGTGAGGTCCCACTTCTGGGCCAGCGTCAGCTCGGGCAGCAGCTCGGTCACGTCCGGGCCGATCAGGTGGCCGCCGAGGAGTTCGCCGTAGCGGGCGTCGCTCACCAGCTTCACGAACCCGACCGTGTCGCCGAAGCCGTGGGCCTTGGCGTTGGCCATGAAGGGGAACTTCGCCACCCGCACGTCGAAGCCCTCGGCGCGGGCCTCCGCCTCGGTCCAGCCGAAGCTGGCGATCTGCGGCTGGCAGAACGTGGCCCGGGGGATCATGCGGTAGTCCAGCTCCATGGTCTCCGCACCGGCGATGGCCTCGGCGGCCACGATGCCCATCGCCTCGGCGGTGTGCGCCAGCATCAGCTTCGCCGTGACGTCACCGATGGCGTAGATGTGCGGCTGGCTGGTCCGGCAGTACCCGTCGACGTCGATGGCCCCGCGCTCGGTGAGCCGTACCCCGGTGGCGGCCAGTCCGTAGCCGGCCGTGCGCGGCTGGAAGCCGGTGGCCTGAAGGACCTTCTCCGCCTCCAGGACCTGTTCCGTGTCGCCCTTGCGGACGGTCACGCGGACGTTCTCCTCGGTCTCCTCGATGGCCTGCACGGCCGTCGAGGTGAGCACGCGGATGCCCTGCCGTTTGAAGCGCCGGGTGAGTTCGGCGGAGACCTCCTCGTCCTCCAGCGGTGCGATCCGGTCCAGGAACTCCACCAGCGTGACCTCGACGCCGTACGACCGCAGCAGATAGGCGAACTCGACGCCGATGGCGCCGGCACCCGCGATGACCAGGCTGGCGGGGAGGCTGTCGGAGAGGATCTGCTCCTCGTAGGTGACCACCCGCCGGCCCAGGCTCGTGCCCGGCAGCAGTTTCACGGTCGAGCCGGTCGCGATGATGCAGGAGCGGAAGGAGAGTGTCGTCTCGCCGTCCCGCATCCGCACCTGGAGGGTGTGGGGATCGAGGAAGGTGCCCTGTCCCTCGAACTGCTCGATCTTGTTCTTGCGCATGAGGAAGCCGACGCCCTTGACACGTCCGTCGGCCACCACCCGGCTGCGTTCGTAGGCGGCGCGGTAGTCCAGGTCCACCGCACCGCTGATCTTCACGCCGAACTTCTCCGCGTCGTGCAGGATCAGCTGGGCCACCTCTGCGTTGCGCAGCAGCGCCTTCGCCGGGATGCAGCCGATGTTCAGGCAGACACCGCCCCAGAACCGGCCCTCCACGATGGCGGTGCGCAGGCCCAGCTGGGCGGCCCGGATCGCGGCCACGTAGCCGCCCGGCCCGGCCCCCAGGACGACGACATCGAAGTCGGTTTGCATGGCTCCACCTCACCATTGGGTTGAGTCGGTCCGCTGACTCCACCGTCGCACGATCAGGCGGCGCCGTAGATGAGATCGAGCGGCCCGGACAGGGCGGCGCGAACCTTCCGGGTCGTCTCGTCGACCAGCACTTCGGGCTCGTCACGGGCGATGGCGTCCATGGTCTGCGCCGCCACTTCGGCCGGGTCGATCTTCGGACCGGCGATCTCCGTGGTGGCATCGGTCTCCACATAGCCGACGTGCACACCGACGACGAGGGTCCCCTGGTCCCGCAGGGCCAGGCGCAGCGCGTTGGTCAGCGACCACTGAGCGGACTTCGACGCCGCGTAGCTGGGGAACCGGCTGTTCGCCCGCCAGGAGGCCACGGACAGCATGTTCACCAGGGCTCCCCCGCCGTTGGCCGCGAGGACCGGCGCGAAGGCCCGGGAGACGGCCCAGGTGCCGAGATAGTTCACCTCCAGCTCCCGCCGTGCCCCGTCCAGGGAGCCGTGCTCCAGCAGCGGCGGCCCACCCTGGATGCCCGCGTTGTTGATCACGATGGTGGCGTCGGACGCCGTCCGCGCGGCGGCCTCGACCTGGTCGCCGTCGGTGACGTCGAGGCGCAGCGGTTCCAGTCCCGGCTCGGCGAAGTCCTCCGGCCGGCGGACGCCCGCGTACACCTTGGCCGCGCCCCGGGCCAGCAGCGCACGCGAGAACGCCAGCCCGATCCCCCGGTTCGCTCCGGTCACCAGCGCGACCGATCCCTCGATCCTCATGGTCGGACACCTCGTTCCGCCGCAGGAAAACCGTCATGACCAGTCAAAGCGCAGTGGGCAGCGCTGTCCACGCGGCTCGTGCGCGGTCGGTCGCCGGCAAGCCGATACGAGACATCATCGACACCATCGTCAGCTGAGTTTTCTCATGAGACTCGTTATCGTAAGGACATGAAACGGACGTCGTTCGCCAAGTGGCCGTGCTCCATCGCACGGACCGTCGATCTGCTGGGTGACCACTGGACTCCGCTGGTGGTGCGGGAAGCGTTCTACGGGATCCGTCGCTTCGACGAGTTCCAGCAGGAACTGGGCATCGCCCGCAACACGTTGACCGACCGGCTGCGTCATCTGGTCGACGAGCGGATCCTGGAGAAGCGGCTGTACGAGGCCGAGCCGCCGCGCTACGACTACGTCCTCACGGAGAAGGGGCGGGACCTGTTCGCGGTGCTCGCCGCGATGTCCGCGTGGGGCGACCGCTGGCTGGCCGGGGAGCGCGGGGTCCCCGTGGTGTTCCATCACGACGCGTGCGACCACGACACCACGGCCGAGGTGGTCTGCGCCCAGTGCCGGGCCCCGCTGCGGGCGGAGGAGACCTCGATGCGGATGGGGCCCGGCTATCCCGAGCGGCTCAGGCAGCGGCCGGATGTCCGACGGCGGTTCGGCACCGACTGAGCACGCACTCCCCCTTGACAGGCAGAGTCTCATAAAGCAACTCTGATGGTCAGACCCTTGACGGCGAGGAGGCCGACGACCTTGGAGTGGACGGGCGCACGCTACACGGACAAACCCACGGTCGAGGTGCGGACCTGGATCGACGCCCCACCGGCGAAGGTGTGGGCCCTGGTCAGCGACATCGAACTGATGCCGGACATGAGCGAGGAACTCCGGTCGGTCGCCTGGCTGGACGGCGCGGCCGGGCCGGCGGTGGGCGCCAGGTTCGTCGGCCGCAGCGAGCACGAGGCGTTCGGCAGGTGGGAGACCACGTCGCAGGTGATCGAGTGCGAACCGGAGGCGGTGCTCGCCTGGGCCGTGCAGGACCCCGCCGAACCCTCCGCGGTCTGGCGGTTCCGGCTGCGCTCCGAGCACGGGGGGACCGAGTTGTCGCAGTGGATGCAGCTGGGACCGGGTCGTTCGGGGCTGTCCGTGGCGATCGACCAGATGCCCGACAAGGAACAGAAGATCGTGTTCGTACGGTTGCGGGAGTTCGAGCGGAGCATCACCGCCACCCTCGCGCAGATCAAGCAGCGGGCGGAGGCGTGATGCGGACGGCCACCACGATCGAGGCCTCGGGCGGCGAACACTGGTCCCGGCTGGGCGACTTCGTCGTCGAGGCGGAGAAGCTGGGCCTGGACATCTGCTGGGTCGCCGAGGCCTGGGGCTCCGACGCCCCCTCCGCGCTCGGCTACTACGCCGCGCTCACCGAGCGGATGCTGCTCGGCTCGGGTGTCATGCAGCTGGGCACCCGGACCCCGACAGCCGTGGCCCAGACGGCCATCACTCTCTCCAACCTGTCCGGCGGGCGCTTCCTGCTGGGCCTCGGCGCCTCCGGCCCACAGGTGATCGAGGGACTGCACGGCGTGCCCTTCGCCCGGCCGCTGCGGCGCATGCGCGAGACGGTGGAGATCGTGAGGCGAGTGCTCGACGGCGGCCGACTCGCCTACTCCGGCACCGAGTTCAACGTCCCGCTGCCCGGCGGCGAGGCCGTACCCATGCGGCTTTCGATGCGCGCCGAGCACGAGATCCCGGTCTATCTCGCCGCCCTGTCCCCGGCCATGCTGCGGCTGACCGGTGAGGTCGCCGACGGCTGGCTGGGCACCAGCTTCGTGCCCGAGGGGGCCGCCGACGCGTATTTCTCCCACCTCGACGAGGGCCTGGCCCGCAGTGGTCGCAGCCGCGCGGACCTGGACGTCTGCCAGGGCGCCGAGGTCGCCTTCGCGCCCGACGAGGAGGCGCTCGGCGCGATGGTCGCCGGCCGCAAGAAGGAACTCGCCTTCAGCCTCGGCGGCATGGGGTCTGCGTCCACCAACTTCTACAACGGCGCCTACAGCCGCCAGGGCTGGTCCGAGGTCGCCGCCGAGGTGCACGAGCGCTGGCAGGCGGGTGACCGGGACGGCGCGGCCGCCCTGGTGACCGACGAGATGGTGCTGGGCACGACGCTGATCGGCACGGAGGCCATGGTGCGCGAGCGACTGGCCGTCTGGCGTGACGCCGGCGTGGACACGGTCCGCCTCTATCCGGCCGGGGAGAACCTGGAGGACCGGCTCACCACCCTGGGCAGGGCGATCGAGCTGGTCCACGAGGTCGGCGGGGCCGCCTGAGCCGACGGAGTCACGGGGCGCCGACCCGGGGCCCGTCGGCATACCGGCCGCTGTCCGGTTGCCCGAGGCCCGCTGCCCCACCCTGATCGAGCAGAACATGACCGTCGCCGCCGGCAAGGACGCCCGGCACGGCGGGTGACCCATCCTCGCCCCATCGTCGGAGGTCCTCACACCGAGGGCCTCCGACTGTTGCGTCCGGGTTTTTGACCGCATTCCCAGAGCCCCTCGCCCGATATACCGCGCGCATTCCGGGATTCCAAGGAAAACGACAGAAAATTCGCACCCGCCGCCGAGCTGGGCCGATGAGACGATCTCGCCGCCTGCAATCTTAGATCTCGCGCCGCCTCCGTTGACGGTCTCTCACCCCGATGCGACGCTCACGGCGCACCCGCACAGCAATGCGTTCTCCTTTCCGGTCCCGTGAGACCGACCGCCCGCTCGACCCGCAATTCCCAGCCATATACCGCCGGGTCGAATCCGTCCGGTCAATTGATTCCGGCCGGAGGAGAGATGTGTGACGCCGCCCATTGAAAACCGGACAGAGAACCGGCGGATCGCCCTCGTGGCGCCGGGCCGCTCACTGCGCGGCTGACCCGCCGCCCCCCACGTTGAAGGGAGTTCGTCTTGGTAACCAGGCGCACGCTCATCGCCGGCTCCGCCGGCATCGGCACCGTGGCCGCACTCGGCGGCACCGCCGTCGCGGCCGCCTCTCCCGGTCCGACGGATCCGGTGTCCGGGGCCGGACACATCGTCGGCGCCACCGCGATCACCAAGGTCTACGGCGTCGGCCAGAAGCTCGTGGCGGTGGCGGTCGAGTACGACCGTCCCCTCGCCGGCGCCTCCCTCTCGGTCTCGGCGTTCGCGGTCACCGACCGCACGGTCACGAGGGTCTACGCCAACACCTCGGCCGCGCTCGCCGAGCGGGGCAGGGACGGCCGTCACGTCATCGTGGAGCTCTCCCCCGACGACAGGGCGGCCCTGCTGTGGGGCAAGGACGCGGTCGGCGCGTCGAGCAGCCCGGCCCCGGCGCCCAGCGGGTCGGGCGGCCCGGGCGCCGGCGGTCCGACGGCCGGCGACACCACCCCCGGCGGCCCGATCGTCCCGGCGAAGGCCGTCGTCACCCAGACCGGCACGGTCACCACGACCCACGGCAGGTCCTACGCGCCGAGCGGCACGGCGGTGACCACGAGTGCGGTGGTGAACCCGATCGTCGACGACTTCGAGCAGTTCACCTTCGACGATCCGGACACCGGGAGGTCGCTGAAGTACAACCTCTTCACGCCCAAGGGCTACGACCCGCGCCGGAAGTACCCGTTGGTGCTGTTCATGCACGACGCCGGTGTCGTCAACGTCGACACCGTCGGCCCGCTGGTCCAGGGACTCGGCGCGGTGTGCTGGGCGAGCCCCGAGGACCAGGCCCGGCACGAGTCGTTCGTGCTCGCGCCCGAGTACGGCGAGGTCGTCATCGACGACACCTACCAGCCGACCTCGCTCTTCGAGACCACCGTGCATCTCGTCGAGGCGGTGTCGGAGCAGTACAGCATCGACACGAAGCGGCGGTACACCACCGGCCAGTCGATGGGCGCGATGCTGTCGCTCGGGCTGAACATCCGGTACCCGGACCTGTTCGCGGCCGCGTACATCGTCGCCGGGCAGTGGCCGGACAGCCAGGCCGCGCCACTGGCGGGGAAGAAGCTGTGGATCGTCGTCTCACAGGACGACGACAAGGCCTTCCCCGGCGAGAACGCCATCACCTCGGTCGTCGAGGCGGAGGGGACCAGGGTCGGCTCGGCGGTGTGGGACGCGGGGTCCAGCGCCGCGCAGTTCGCGGCGGACGTACGCAATCTGGAGAAGCAGCGGACACCGGTGAACTACGCCAGTTTCCTGACCGGCACGGTCACCGGCACCACCGGCGCCACGAGCGCGCACATGGGCACCTGGCAGATCGCCTACTCCATCCCCGGAATCCGTGACTGGATCATGAAGCAGTCCCTGTGACCCGACGGAACCGGGTGCCCGCCGGCATACGGCCGTCGGGCACCCCGGTGTCTCCCGCGCCTCGCGTCTCCGGGTCCGTGGCTGCCTTCCAGCTCCGGCCCGGGCTCCGGTTTCGGCTCCGGCTCCGGCTCCGACTCCGGCTCCGGCTCCGGCTCCGAGTCCGACTCCGACTCCGACTCCGACGACGCCGGGCGTCCCGCCGGGGCCGCTGCCTCAGGCGTCCGGGGCCGTCGTGCGCACGCCGTTCAGCAGGGCGGTCAGGATGCGGGTCAGCCGGGGTTCGACGTCGACCACCGCGTGCGCCAACTCGGGGTGGCTTTCGTAGAGTTCGCGAAGACCCGTGCCGGGCGCGGCCATCTGCCACAGCGCCCCGGCCATGCCCGTGGCCGTGGCGATCACGTCCACGGCCGCGCCCTCTGTGATCCCGAGGAGGCCGCGCAGCACGGTGGTGATCGACGCGACCTCGGCGAGCGCGATCGTCTTGAACTCGTAGGCGGCGTCGAGCGACACGTTGCGCTCCAGGTTCAGCGGCGCCTGGGCGAGCAGGTCGCAGAAGAACGGCCGCGCCACCAGCGACCGGGCGACGGCCACCGCGATCTCGTCATGACCGGCACCGGTGAGCTCGCCCAGGCGTGCGCGCAGCGCCGCCGACCACTCCTGCCAGCCTTCGCCGGTGAGCGTCAGGAAGATCTGCTCGCGTGTCTCGAAGTACCGCAGCATCGCGGATTTGTGCATGCCGACGGCGGCGGCGATGTCGGTCAGCGTGACCTCGCGCACGCTGCGTTCGCTGCCGAGCGATCGGGCGGCGTCGAGGATCTCCCGCTCACGCTGCTGCTTGGCCGCCGCGCTGCGGGCGCGCTGAGGACGAGTCGAACTCACGAGCGGGATTTTAGCACAACCAAGTTGCATTAATGGCGCGACCGTGTCCCCGCCCACGGTTGCGGTCCGAACCGCCAACACCGATCGCCCCGCCCGCCGTTAAAGGACACACAGGGAGCCTGTCGCAGATCCCTCGCGGAATTGTCCGTGATCGGTAACGGATGGATCCGGTGCCCGCCGCCTTCCGTCTGGACGGGTGCACGAGTTCAACGGAACGACAAGAATCGGGGCGGACGATGGCACGGCGCGGCGGACGAGGGTGGTACGGCCAGGTGGCCGCGGCGGCGATGGGGGTCACGGCGGTGGCCGTGGCCGCCTCGCTGTGGACCTCACCGTCCGGTCCCGTCGACGGGAGCACGGGAGCCGGGACCTCGGCACGCCACGGGGTGCCCGGCGCCGGCCGGAAGGCGGCCGCGGTGTCGGTGGAGATCGCGCACGCCTCGGACCGGGGCGCCCGGGGCGTGAACATCACCATCGACGACGGACCGGACCCGGTCTGGACGCCCCGGGTGCTCCAGGTGCTCAAGGAGTACGGCGTGAAGGCCACGTTCTGCATGATCGGCCCGCAGGCCCAGGCGCACCCTGACCTGGTCAGGGCGGTGGTGGCGGCCGGGCACCGGCTGTGCGACCACACGGTCTCGCACGACGTCACCATGGACACCAAGTCCGAGGCCTACCAGTCCCAGCAGATCCTCGACGCGGAACGCATGATCACCCAGGCGTCGGGGGGTGTCCGGCCGCTCTACTACCGTGCCCCGGGCGGCGCCTTCACCCCGTACAGCAGGAAGCTCGCCGCTTCGCACGGCATGCGGCCGCTCGGCTGGAACGTCGACTCGAAGGACTTCGAACGCCCCGGCACGGCGGCGATCGTCGGCACCGTCAAGGACGAGATGCCGAACGGCCCGACCATCCTCTTTCACGACGCCGGCGGCGACCGCTCCGAGACCGTGGCCGCCCTGCGCGAGGTGCTCCCCTGGCTCAGGGAACAGGGGTACGCGTTCGGCTTCCCGGTGCGGTGAGCCGGACCAGGTCGGCCCGGTGCACCGAGCCGACGGTCGGGCAATGATCCGCCCAACAGGAGTGCCGGCCCGCCCAGGGCGTCGTACCGTCCCGGTAAATGTTGCGGACCACCCGAGGGTGGCCGCATATGGGTGGTGTGCGCGGTGCGGCGGCGGGGCCGGCTGCCCTGGGCCAGCGGGAGGTGTACATGTCGGGGCGGGCGCCGCGCTGGATGACGTGGCTGCGCGACCGGGACCCGGACCTCGCGGCGACCCGGCGGGCCGCGCGTACCGCGCTGGTGATGCCCGCCCTGTTCGCCCTGTGCGGCGAGGTGTTCCACAACCCGACGATGGCGAGCTTCGCCGCGTTCGGGACGTTCTCGATGCTGCTGCTGGTCGACTACTCCGGTCCGATGGTGGAGCGGCTGCGGGCGCAGGCGGCTCTCGCCGTGGCCTGGCTGGTGCTGATCTGTGTCGGCACGCTGGCGGCGGCCGACATCCGGCTCGCCGTGGCGGCCACGGTCGTGGTCGGGTTCGCGGTCCTGTTCGCCGGTGTGGTCAGCTCGGTCCTGGCCGGCAGCTCGACGGCGCTCCTGCTGGCGTTCGTGCTGCCGGTCAGCGCACCGGCAGAACTGTCGCAGCTGCCCGATCGTCTCGCGGGCGCGGGTCTGGCGGCGGCGGTGGCGCTGCCGGCCGTCGCCCTGCTGTGGCCGCGTCCCGTCGCCGATCCGCTCAGCGCCCCGGCGGCCGCCGTCTGCCGGGCCGCCGCCGGTTATCTGCGCGCCCGCGCCTCGGTGCCGGCCCCGGCCGGGTCGGTGCCCCACAGCGAGCAGTGCAGAGCCGCGGCGGAGATCACCGCCCGTACCGGCGCGGACCTGCGGGTGGCCTTCGACGCCACCCCTTACCGTCCCACCGGCCTGTCCGCGACCTCGCGGGCGCTGGTCCGGCTGGTCGACGAACTCACCTGGCTGTGCGCCGTCCTCGTGGACCGGTCCGACTACACCGACGAACCTCCCGGCTGTGATCCCGCCGCGCACGGCGTGCGCCGCGCCGCCGCGCATGTCCTGGAGGCGGCCTGCGACCTGCTCACCGACCTGACCGGCGACACCGGCCCGCTGCGGGCCCGCACCGAGCGGCTGCGGGCGGAGCTGACCGGGATGGAGCACAGCTCCACCGTCCGGGTGCCCGCCGAACACCCGGGTGGGAACAGTACGGCGGAGGTCTACGGGTTCATCGCCGCGCTCGACGTGTCCTTCCGCGCCCAGGAACTCGGCTTCGCCGTACTGCAGATCGCCGACAACGTGGACATGGCGGCCACCGCCTGGCAGCGCAGCTGGCACGAGCGGCTGCTGGGTCGTGAGCCGGGTGCGCTGGCCGCACCGCTGGCCTCCGCACGGGAGCGGGCCGCCGCCCATCTCAGGGCCGACTCGGTGTGGATGCACAACAGTCTGCGCGGCGGCATCGGCCTCGGCATCGCCGTGTTCCTGGCCGACGCCACCGGCGTGGGGCACTCCTTCTGGGTCCTGCTGGGCACCCTGTCCGTGCTGCGCTCCAACGCGCTCAGCACCGGGCAGAACGCCGCCCGCGCCGTCCTGGGCACGGTGGCCGGCTCGGTCATCGGCGCCGGGCTGCTGCACCTGATCGGCCATCACGGCACCGCGCTGTGGTTCGTGCTCCCGGTGGCCATCCTGTTCGCCGGCATCGCGCCCGCCGCCATCTCCTTCGCCGCCGGGCAGGCCGCGTTCACCGTCACGCTCGTGGTGCTGTTCAACATCGGCCACGACCCCAACTGGCATGTCGCCCTGCTGCGTGTCCAGGACATCGCGTTGGGGTGCCTGGTGAGCATCGTCGTCGCCCTTTTCTTCTGGCCGCGCGGAGCCCAGGCGGCCGTCCACAAGGCACTCGCCCAGGCTTACGCGGACAGCGCCCGTTACCTCGGCGGTGCCGTCGACTACGCCCTCGGCCACCGCCGGCCCGCCGACCCGGATCCGCAGAGCCGTGAGGCGGCGGCCTCCGCCCGCCGCCTGGACGACGCGTTCCGCAGCTTCCTGGCCGAACGCGGCGCCAAACCGGTGTCGCTGGCCTGCACGACCACCCTCGTCTCGGGAGTCGTCGGGCTGCGCCTGGCCGCCGACGCCGTCGTCTCCCTGTGGCAGGGCGAGGACCTGGCGCGCCTGGAGGCCGTGCGCGCCGACGCCCACAGTGCCGTCCTCGGGTCGGCGGCCCTCGTCACCGGCTGGTACCACGGCCTCGCGGCCAGCCTCGGCGACCACTGCCCCGTCCCCGACGTCGTCCCCCTGCACCCCGAGGGTGCCGCGCGGCTGGTGCGGTCCGTCCGTACCGAACTCAGCGACGGTCAGGGCCGGGCCACCCCCGTCGCGGTCCGGATCATCTGGACCGACGACCACGTCGACGCCGCCCGGCGCCTCCAGCCGGGCCTCGCGGACGCGGCGAGGGCCCGCACGGCGGCCCACCACGGCTGGCTGCGCAAGGGTCCCACCGGCTGACCCGCGCCGACGGACGAGCGGCTCGCCACGGGACCGGGGGCGCCGCGATCGAGCTCGCGGATCCGGAGCGCGTGGAGCCGCACAACCGTGCGCTGCGTGAGGCGGCCCGGTCGACCGACTCGTGGGCCTACGTGCAAGGGGTGCGGCGGACCCAGCAGTTGTCGCGGCGCATCGTGGCGGGTGTCGTCGCCGGCTTCGACCTCCTCCTCACGCCGACGACGGCCTGCCTCCCGCCGCGCGTCGGCGCCTGGCGGACGGGCGTCGACGAGAATCCTCTGGCGGCGTTGCTGAAGCAGGTGGACCGGCGAGCCCGACGGAGCACGGGCCGGACGGACCGGCCACGCGCCCCGCACGTAGCCGTCACGCCCGGTGGTACTGGACAGGGGTGTCGACCGTGCCACCGAGCCGCTCGGCGGCGTGGCGGGCCCAGTAGGGATCGCGCAGGAGCTCCCGGGCCAGGAGGACGGCGTCGGCGGTGCCGGAGCCGACGATCTCCTGGGCCTGCTCGGGGTCGGTGATCATGCCCACGGCGGCGACGGGCATGCCGGTCTCCTCGCGGACGCGCTCGGCGAAGGGAACCTGGTAACCCGGGCCGGTCGTGATCCTCGCGTCAGGGACGATGCCGCCGGTGGAGATGTCCATCAGGTCGACGCCATGCGCCAGCAGCTCCTTGGCGAAGCGGACGGTGTCGTCGGCGGTCCAGCCCTCACGGCCGTCCTCGGGGTTCTCCGAGAGCCAGTCGGTGGCGGAGATCCGGAAGAACACCGGCAGTTCCTCGGGCCATACGGCGCGGACAGCGTCGACGACCTCCAGCGCGAAGCGGATCCGGCCCTCGAAGGAGCCTCCGTACTCGTCGGTGCGACGGTTGCTCTGCGGGGAGAGGAACTGGTGGATGAGATAGCCGTGGGCACCGTGGATCTCGGCGACCTGGAACCCGGCCGCGAGAGCGCGGACGGCCGCGTCGGCGAACTGCCGGACGATCTCACGGATGCCTTCCGTGGTCAGTTCCTCGGGAATCGTCGAGGTCTCGTCGAAGGCCACCGCGCTGGGGCCGACCGGGGTCCAGCCGAAGGGTTCGGCCGGGGCGATCGGGCGCCCGCGGTCGACCCAGGTACGCTCGGTCGACGCCTTGCGCCCGGCGTGCGCGAGCTGGATCCCGGGGACGCTGCCCTGCGACTTCAGGAACGCGGTGATGCGCTGGAAGGCGGCGACCTGTTCGTCGTTCCAGATGCCGAGGTCGTAGGGGGAGATGCGGCCCTCGAGGCTGACGGCGGTGGCCTCGGTGATGATCAGCCCGGTGCCGCCCGCGGCTCGCGCGGCCAGGTGCGTGAAGTGCCAGTCCGTGGGCACACCGGCCCGCTCGCCGCCGGGCTCGGCGCTGTACTGGCACATCGCTGCCATCCAGACGCGATTGGGGATCGTCAGCGACTTGAGGTCGAAGGGGGTGAACAGCGAGTTCAACACTTAACTCCTTGGGGAGCCGGATGGGATCAGGCGCGAGGCCGGTCGAGCCGACCACCGGGCCTCGCACCTTGATAATTGCATGCGCGGGTTTTTTATTTCCGCCCACTACCCGCGAATAGTCATGAGTGTTCGGGGCCCGCCGGTCCCGACGACGGACGCGACCGTGTCATGGCTGCCGGTTCCGAGGCCTGCGCCGCCTGACCAGACCGGCGGCTTCCTGAACGGGACCGATGATCTGCGCCTGCAGGAGACACAGCGCGTCGAGGTGGTCCGCCGTCCAGATCATCCGTACGACAGCGGAAGCGGCGTGGGCGTTCCCGTCCGCGCCCAGTTCACGGCGCAGTGCCTGCTCGAGGGCGTGGTCCGCCTCCCTCGGACCTACCGTCCGGTCCGGCACGGCCGAAATTCCCGCCAGCGCGCGGCCCGACCTCTCGAACCAGGCGGCGATCGGCTCGCAAGCGCCCAGGACCGCGGTACGGGCGGCGGCCCGGTCGTCTCCGGGCCGGTATCCCTGACGCGACCACAGGTCGGCTATGGCGTCTCCGGTCAGCCGCACGGCCGCGACCGAGTTGACCAGGCGGGCCACCTCGGGAAGCGCAAGCCGTTTCGTACCGCGCTCCGCCAGGAACCCGCGGAAGGCGTCGTCCAGCCGCCGAGCCGCCGCCGCGGCCGACCGCCTGTCCTCACCCGAGATCGCCGAAGGCGCCGCCAGGCCGTCGCAGCGCAGCAGCCCGAACGCCACGGCACCGCGCAGGTACCGGGCCGCGTCCTGGAAGGCCTCGCACAGCACACAGCCCAGTGCGGCGCCCGCACCCCGGGGCCAGAAGAGGACCCCCACGACCAGGCTCACCGCGCACCCGAGCGCCATGTCCTCGATCCGGATCAGTCCGACCTTCCACCCGACGGGGCTGATGATGCTGAAGAGGATCAGGAGCACGACGGTGAAGCCGGCCTGCCCGGCGGTGAACGAGGTGACCGACGGCTCGAGCCCTATCAGGACGATCGCGAACGGAAGCAGCACCCACAGGGCGACGGGATGGGTGCCGAGCGCGAGGATGAGGGCCACGCCGATGACGAAACCGATGACGGTTCCCACCAGGGCGCGCCCGACGGTCTGACCGGTGTTCACGGCATTGGAGCGCAGCACGGCCAACGTGCCGAAGACCACCCAGAACGAATGGCCCACGCCGCTGAGCTGGGCGAGGACCACGGCGAGGCTGAGCGCGGCGGCACTGCGCAGACTGTTGTGCAGCCACACCGAATGGCGGTTGAGGTGTGCCGCGAGGCGATCACGAGCCGATGACAGTGCGGGGGCGGTGGACACGGGGCGCTGTCCGAGCAACTGTCGCCACCAGGCGCGTCGGCGTGCCGCGAGGGCGAGTTCGATGTCCGCCGCCGTCACCGCCACGATGAAGGCGATTCTCCTCGCACGGAACCCGGGCTCCAACGAGGCGATCAACTCGGCGACCGGATCGGCCGATGCCACGGACCGTGTCCCGACCGAGGTCCGGGCGGAGCGGGTCGCCAGGCTCTCGGGGAGGGATCTGGTCATCGCCTCCTCGAGTCGTGCTCCCGCCGCTTCCAGTCGCCCGATGTCGGAGGCGAGACCGTTCAGCGGTCCCGTACCGGATCGCAGCAGTGCCGCTCCGCGCTCCAGCACCGCCGCGGCCGCGAGCTCGACGTCGCACACCACCAGCCGGCTCGAACGGTCCTGTCTCCACGGCGGGGCCTGTTGCAGGACGCTGCCGAGCCAGAGGACCTCGTCGACCAGCCGGACCAGCGCCCGGGCCGTCGTGGAGAGCCCGGTCGGACGGTACGGGGTCGCGTAGAAGGCCTTCCGAAGAGCGGCGGCGGCGTTCCCCGTGTCCCGCGCCACCGCGTCCAGTGCCGCGGCGTACGGGAGAGCGGCACGGACGCAGTCCGTCTCGGCGCGCAGATATCCGGCCTGGCGGGCACAGACCTCGGCGAGGGAGGTGCGCAGAGGTTCGCCGGCCGGACGAGGCCACATGAGGGCTACGGCGACAACGGTCGCCGCGCCGCCCAGCGACCAGCCGGCCAACCGGTCCGGGATCGAACTCACCGGCCCGGTCAGTGTGGCGGCCAGCACGAAGCTGATCAGGAGTGACGTACCCGATCCGGCCAGGGCAGAGCTGACGACACCCGAGAACAGCACGGTGAACGCGACCACGAAGGTGGCGACCCCCGCGAGCCACACCAGCCGGCCCGCCAGGCTTCCGAGGCAGACCAGCGCGGTGGAGACCGCCACCAGGCTCAGTTGCTGGGCCGCCCGCGCCCGTATCGGACCGCCGAAGTCCACGAACATCATCAGCACCATCGGGCTGAAGGCGGCGAAGACCGCCATCACCGGGTTTCCGAGACCGAGATAGGTCAAGGCGAACAGCGAGGGCGTGATGATCGCGGTGCGCAGTGCGCGCCGCAGTGCCGACAGACCCGGATCATGCTCCCTCATCCGCGCCAGCGTCCGGCTCCCCGCCCTGAGGGCACGTCGCTCCGCGCGTCCGCCACGGCTGGTCCCCGCCGTGTCGTCCCGGCTCGTCGATCGGAACATCAGGACGGCCGGTTGCGTCCGGCGATCGCGTCGGAAGGGGGACTGTCACCCATGATGAGTTCGACGCCGCGGAGGAGAAAGGTGTCCGCCGCCTTCTCCAGGACCTTGCCGTCGTTCTGGAACACCTTCATGAAGGACACCTCTCTCCCTCGCGACGGCGCCCGTCGTACTCCGGTCCACTTCGGTGGTCCGGTCTCCCGCGGGTCGCGCGCGAAACAGAGCGGGAGCGGCCCGGCTCCCCACCATCATGTCCCCGGGCCGCCCCTCTCGCGACCGGCCTTGACACCCGCCGGGGCGGTCGACGTACGTTGAACCGATCGGTTTCTGACGGGTGGAGGCCCTTGATGCACGTATCCGGCGCGGCACCGCAGGGTGTGTGCTCCGGCGTGCGGCTGATCGTCCGCCGGCATGTCGACTACTGCCGCACCTGCTCCGCCGTCTGTCCTTCCGCTCGCCTCTGACCGCTGCCGGCCCGTCCGGCCGGTTCCTCTGCCGGCCCGTCCGCCGGACCGCTTGCCGTGGCCCCGCCCGGCTCTCTCGCCGTGGCCTCGCCCGGCTCCACCGTCGTGGCCCCGCGGCCGCGATTTCCCGTGTTTCCCGGAAGGAACGTCCATTGTCCGGCCCCGCCCTGCACCTCGCCGTCGAGATCGACGGCGACGGCGCCCACCCCGCGGCCTGGCGCCGCGCCGCCCACGCACCCGACCGGTTGCTGACCCCGCGCCGGGTGGCCGGGCTCGCCGCCGTCGCCGAGAACGCCGGGTTCACCCTGATCACCCTGGACGACGGGGTGCTGCCGCCCGGTGCCGCGCCGGATCCGGTCGGCCGCATCGGGGCGGTGGAGCGGGCGGCCTTCGTCGCGGCGTCCACCAGCACCATCGGGATCGCGCCCGTCGTCCCGCTCACGTATGCCGAACCCTTCCACGTCTCCAGCCAGTTGGCGTCCCTGGACCACATCTCAGCCGGCCGCGCCGGCTGGGTGGTGACGGAGGAGGACCGTGCCGAGGCGGCCCGGGTGTGGGGGCGCCCCCTGGTCGCCGACGCGGCCGGGCGGGCCCGGGAGTCCCGGGACGGGGTGGAGGTGGCCCGCGCCCTGTGGGACTCGTGGGAGGACGACGCGGTCATCCGGTCCGTGGCCACCAGCCGCTACCTCGACCGCGACCGGCTGCACTACATCGACTTCACCGGGGAGACCTACGCCGTCAAGGGCCCGGCGATCGTGCCGCGCCCGCCGCAGGGGCAGCTCGTCGTCCTGGGCCGGCCGGACCGGGTGCCCGCCGGCCGGCTCGACGTCGCCCTGGTCGCGGGCCGCGACCCGGCGGCGGTCGCCACGGCCGCCGCCGGCGCCGGTACGCCCCGGGTCTTCGCCGAGGTCGAGGTGGCGCTGGACACGCCGGACGCGACCGGCGCCGACCGCGTCGCCGACCTGGAACGCCATGCGCCGTGGGACGACCGCGGGCGGCTGCGGCACGTCGGCTCGGCCGACGGACTGGTGGCCGTCCTCGACGAGTTGAGCCGTCACGTCCACGGGGTACGGCTGCATCCCCTCGTACTGGACGAGGATCTGCCCGTCCTCTCCCGCCTGGTCCTGCCGGCGCTGTCCGCTCGGCGTCTCGTCGGCCGCCCGCTGCCCGGTACGTCCCTGCGCTCGACCCTGGGTCTGGAGCGCCCCGCCAACCGTTTCGCGGCCGCGGCCGTCCAGGAGGAGACCCGATGACCCGCACCGACCCCCTCGACGTGCCCCGGCCCCACGCCCAGCTGCACTTCGGGGTGTTCTTCCAGGGCGTCAACCACTGGACCATCTGGTCCGCCCCCGACAGCGGTTCGCAGATCGACCCCGCCTCCTTCCGGAAGGTCGCCCAGACCGCCGAACGGGGCCTGTTCGACGCGTTCTTCCTCGGTGAGGGGCTCCGGCTGCGCGAGGTGGACGGCCGGATCCACGACCTCGACGTGGCCGGACGGCCGGACGCCGTCACCCAACTCGCGGCGCTGGCCGCGGTCACCCGCCGGATCGGTCTGGTCTCCACCTCCAACTCCACCTACAACGAGCCCGCCGACCTCGCCCGCCGCCTCTCCGGCCTCGACCTCCTCTCCGAGGGCCGCGCCGGCTGGAACGTGGTGACCACGGACAACGCCTGGACCGGCGCCAACTTCCGCCGCGGCGGCTATCTCGACCACGCCGACCGCTACCGGCGCGCCGAGGAGTTCCTCACCGTGGCCCGCGCCCTGTGGGACGGCTGGGACGACGAAGCGGTCGCCGCCTCCGTGACCGCACCCGCCTGGTCGGTGCCCGGTGCCGTACGCCAGGTGCGCCACCGAGGACCGCAGTTCGACGTCGATCTCGCCCCCACCCTGCCGCGCAGCGCCCAGGGCCACCCGGTGATCTTCCAGGCCGGTGACTCGGGCGAGGGGCGCGACTTCGCCGCCCGAAACGCCGACGTCATCTTCTCCGCCCACGGCAACGACTTCGACGACGCGCTGGCCTTCGCCGAGGACATCCGGCGCCGGCTGCGGGCGGTCGGCCGGCCCGACGACGACCTGCGGATCCTGCCCGGCACCGAGATCATCATCGGGGCCACCGAGGAGGAGGCCGAGGAGAAGAAGCGCTGGATCCGGCTCCAGCAGGTCACCCCCGCCACGGCGTTGGGGATCGCCGGACTGCTGTGGGGCATCGACCTGTCCGACCGCGACGCCGACGGCCCGCTGCCCGTCGAGGACCCGGTCGTCGCCGAGAACGACGGCTCCTTCGGGGCCCGGCGCATCGCCGACCCGCGCACGGTGGTGGCCGAGTGGCGGGCGAAGGCGGAGGCACACGGCTGGTCGCTGCGCGAGACCGTCATCGCGCTCGGCCCGCAGCGCGGGCACGTCGGTACGCCGTCCGGTCTGGCCGACAAGTTCGCCCGGTTCGTGCGGCACGGCGCGGTCGACGGCTTCAACGTCACGCCGTACCTCATCCCCGACGGCCTCGACGACATCGTCGAACTGCTCGTCCCGGAACTGCAGGAACGCGGGGTCTACCGCACCGGGTACACCGGCAGCACGCTGCGCGAACACCTCGGCCTGCGGGCACCGCTCACCCACCGCTCCGCACCCGAGCGACAGCAGGCCGGCTGAATTCGTCGCCCCCGCCGCACCGGACCGGCACCGGGTCCCGGCTCGCCGGTGCGGCGGGGGAACGCATCCCGTGGCTCAGCCCGCTCCGTGGCCCGTGAGCGCGAGCACGGTCTTCCCGTGGGTCCGCCCGGCCTCCTGGCGCCGGTGGACCTCGACGACGTCCGACGCCGGGACGACGGTCGGCGGGGCGTAGGCCAGTTCACCGGAGGCGAGCGCGGACAGGGCCCTGGAGAGGTGTTCGCCGATGGTTGCGGGGGAACGGCGGGCGACGTCACCGATGTTGTATCCGGCGACGGTCCTGTTGTTCTTCCAGAGATCCCAGACGTCCGCCGTCCAGTCCGTGTCCCGTCCGAGGTCCCCGTAGGTGACCAACCGGCCGAAGGGGGCCAGTGCCCGCAGGCCGGCGTGGCGCACCGGCCCGCCGACGGGGTCCAGCACCAGGTCCACCCCGCGGCCCGCGGTGGCCTCCCGGACCGCGTCCTCGAACGCGTCCCGGACGAACAGGGCGTCGTAGCCCAGTTCGGCGGCCAGCCGGGTCTTCGTCGCGGAGCCGACCGTGCCGAACACCCGGGCGGCGCCGTGCGCCCGCGCGATCCGCGCCGCGGCCGATCCGACTCCGCCGGCCGCCGCGTGGATCAGGACCGTCTCGCCCTCGTGCAGCCGCCCCGCGTCCGTCAGCACCCCGTAGGCCGTCGGGTAGACGCACGGCACCCCGGCCGCGTGCGCGAGCGGAAGCGCACCGACCGGCCGGACGAAGTCCGTGTCGACGACGGCGAACTCCGCGTATCCGCCGAAGGCCGGAAGATAGGCCGCGACCTGTTCACCGACCGCCGGTCCCGTCGCCCCGCTGCCGAGTGCGGCCACCGTGCCGGAGACTTCCAGCCCGGGTACGTCGTAGCCGCCGGGGCCGTCGGGCTCGCCGAACTCGCCCCGCCGGTGCTGCACCTCGGCGAAGTTCACGCCGGCGTACGCGACCTCGATCAGTACCTGCCCGGGGCCCGGCCTCGGGGTCGGCACCTGGATCTCCTCCAGGACTTCGGGTCCGCCGTTCGACTTGAATCCGTATGCACGCACGTGGCGTCCTTGTCTACTCGATCGATGCGCAGGGCCGGGGCCAACCCATCGGAGTGCCGTCGGCCGCGGAGTGCCGCCGGCCATCAACTCGCGTTCCCCACACGTGTCCTGACGGCCTGCAACTCTCCTGCGGCAACATCGCGACGTGCCTCGACATTCCGCTCGGGGCCCGGATCGTGCGGTCACCGCCGGGCCCGACGCCGTCCGGAGGCGTCCCGGTCGAGCACGTCGTCGGCCGGGCAGCGACCGCGGCGGACGTAGCGGTCGGCGTAGGCCGCGACGGCGTCCATGACCCTGGTGCTCGCGCCCAACCGGGGCAGGGCGTCCAGTGCCACGGCGAAGCAGGTCACGGCGGCGCGCCTCAGTTCCGGATCGGCAAGCCCGTGGCGTGCCGCGTCCGTCCACAGCGGATTGTGCGGCGCCGGGGCGCCGGCACCCCGCTCGGCCAGGGGCTCCACCGCCCGGTTCGCGAGAACGGCGGCACCCGGGTCGTCGAACAGGGCCGTGGCCACGGCGAGCGGCACGATCCACCCGTCGTCGCCGGGCTGCGCGTCGATCATGCGCAGTTCCAGGTATCCGCGCGGCCTGACGGGCGGAAACAGGGTGCTGATGTGGTAGTCGAGGTCCGCGTGGGTCGGCGGGCGCATGGTGCGTGACCGGGTCCACTCGCGAAAGCTCACTCCGTCCGGCACCTCCCAGGGACCGTCCCGCCGTACGCACATCACCGGTGCGTCGAGGACCCGCCGGACCCAGGCACGGCGTGGGTCGGGGACCAGCAAGGGCCCGCCGGCCCGTCCCGGGTCGAGTTCCGCCCACATCAGCTGCCGCGTGGACAGCCAGCCCGTGGCGCGGCCCTCGGCCATGGGCGAGTTCGCGAACGCCGCGACCAGGACCGCGCCCAGGTGGTGTGCGAGCCACCAGCGGCGCGCGAATCCCATGACGCCGGGTTCCTCCCGTCCGGCGTCGAGGCACACCTGGACGGAGGCCGACGTGCACATCAGGGTCCGCCCCGCCGGACCCGTACGGTCGAGGCAGGCCTCCATGGCGTCGTAGCGCCGCTCCCGAAGGAACCGGCGAGGCGGCTGCCAGGGATCGACGCCCAGGCCGGCCAGGGTCAGGCCGTGCCCGCGCAGCGCGGTGCGCACGGCCGCCAGATCCGCGGCGACCTCCGAGACGCACTGGGCCAGTGACGGGGCCGGCCGGGAGCTCAGCTCCACCTGGCCACCGGGCTCCACGCTCAGCCCGGACGTCAGCGGCAGGGTTCGCAGGTCGGCGTGGGCGGCTTCCAGGTCCCCCCGGCCCACGGCGTCGTGCGGCGCGCGCTCCCGGTGGACGAGCCATTCCACTTCGACCCCGACGCTGCGCGGCGGGCCCGTCTTGAAGCAGATCCCCTCGACGAGCGCCTCCGCCTCGTGTTCGGAGACAGCGGGACCGTCGACGCCGCACTCCGGTGAAACCGACATCCGGGAGCCTCCTGAGCCGCCTCAGGGCCGTCGGGGATCCGACGTCCGGTACGCGCCGCTGTGCCTGCTGCCAGAGTCCGCCGCCTCGCCCTGTCATGACAAGAGCGCACTTTCCAGACACCCGGGCATGCGGCAACCCGCGCCGGGCGGCCCGGGAGGTCCCGGGCCGCCCTCAGCCCGTCGTGGGCCCGCCGCCGGTGTCCCGGCCCTGCGGTCCGGCGTTGAGGAGGCGTGTGACGCGCGGCGTCGGGGTTCGGATGCCGCGTCGGTGCGCCGCAGGGCGGTCCCGGTACGCGCCGGGGCCGCCCCGCGGACCGGCCTGGTTCAGTCCGGGTGCTCGGGCCCCACCGCCGTACGGGCGCCCGGTACGCGGGGTCATGGAACGTGAGTTGAGCAGACGCCCACCCCGTCGGTCGATGACTTCCGGACAGGTCTCACATTGCGGAAACGTGGAACTTCTCCTGGCGGGATGATGCGCGTCGGCCCGGCTGTTGTTCGAAGGACGGAACGCGCAGCTGGAGGGATCCGACATGACCGTTCAGGACGTCGACCGGGTGAGCTTCGTACAGGACTGGGAGGAGTGGCACCGGCAGAAGGAGGCGGTGCTGGCCGGCCCGCACGGGTTCCTCGCGATCACCGGTCTCCACTGGCTCAGCGACGAGCCCACCCGGTTCGAGGACGCGCCCGGTGCCTGGTCGAGCACCACCGCCGGGGTGGTCGTCGCGTTGGACGAGGGCGAGGAGGTGACCGTCGACGGGCAGGCCGTGCGCGGCCGTCACGGCTTCGGCGTCCTCGCCGAACGGGCCAGTGTGTACGTCGGCTGGGGCGACGCGGTGATCGAGGTCGCCAAGCGCGGCGGACACGACATCGTCCGGCCCCGTCACCCCGGCAACGCGCTGCGGACGGCGTTCACCGGGACACCTGCCTACGAGCCGGACCCGCGCTGGGTGCTCTCCGGCCGCTTCCTGCCCTTCGGTACCCCGCGCCCGGTGACCGTCGGTGCCGCCGTCGAGGGTCTGGAGCACGTGTACGACTCCCCCGGCGAGGTCGAGTTCGCACTGCACGGCGCCGTGCACCGGCTCACCACGTTCAACGGCGGGACGCCAGGAGCCCTGATGGTGCTGTTCACCGACAAGACCTCCGGCGTGACCACCTACGCGGCCAACCGCTCCCTCCGGATCGCCGCCCCCGACGCCGAGGGCAGGGTGACGATCGACTTCAACCGCGCCGCCAACCTGCCCTGCGCCTACACGGACCTGGCCACCTGCCCGCTGCCGCCGGCCGAGAACCGGCTGCCGGTCGCGATCGAGACGGGCGAGAGGATCCCGCTGGAGCGCGGCGGCCGCCCCTGACGGAACCGCGCATCTCCTGGCCCCCCGCCGCCGTAGCCGTAGCCGTGGCCTCGGCCGGCGGCGGGGGCCGTCTGCGGGTGCCGGCCGCCTCGATCCCGCGGCCGTCTCTCTCGTCAGGTGCGCTGTTGCTCCGTGAGCGCCTTGGTGAAGTGCGTGACGGGGCGCTCCACCCGTTCTCCGTCGAGAGTGATGTCGACGGCCTCGTTGTAGAAGGCGAGCAGCCCCTGGACCGCGCCGACCGCGGGCAGCGGGTCCGGATAGCTCCAGACGACGTTGGGCGGGACGTCGGCCTCGCCGCGCCACGACCAGTACTCGGCGGTGCCCTTGTAGGGGCAGCCGGTGTGGTGGTCGGTGGCTTCGAGCAGATCGAGGCGGACGTCCTCGCGCGGGACGTAGTAGCGGGTGGGCAGGCCGGTCTCGAAGAGCAGAACCGGCCGGTGGGTGTCCGCGACGACCGTGCCGGCGATCTCGACCACCAGGTGACGGCTGCTGGGGATGGCGTCCACCCGCTTGTGCGGGTCACGGGGGTGGATGAAGATCTCTTCCTCCTCCTCGTACCAGTGGTCCAGGCCCCGTCCGACGCGCCGGAACCACTCGAAGGCGACGTGGCCGGCCAGGTCGGCGGCCGGGAAGGTCCAGGCGGCGTTCTCCAGCAGCTCGCCGTCGACGTCCAGGTCGTAGAAGATCCGCGAGCCGGTGTGGGTGCCGGCCGGGGGGTTCTTCGCGGGGCGGAGCAGGTCCTCGCGGACCTCCGCGCGCGGGAACGCGTACAGCGGTACGGGCACACCGGGCTCCCAGACGAGGACGGGATGGTGGCTGTCCACGACCGTGACGTCACCCTTACGGCCCCGCACCCAGCGCTCGCTCGGCTCCCACAGGAGCCCCTCGGGTGTGGTCCGCACGGCCTGCGCGGTGGGGAATGTGGTCATGACCGGCTCTCCTTCGGCTTGCTCACGCGGTGACTTCGGCGACGTAGGGGCGGTTCTCCCGCCAGGCGGCGAGCTGCTCGGGGCGGCCGAAGACCCGCAGGTACTCCTCGACGTTGCCACTGGCACGCTCCCACACCGAGACGGGTTCGAAGTCGGAGCCGTCCGGGTCGGCGAAGGCCGGCAGCGGTGCCACGACGGTGTCCAGACTCGGGTGGACGAACACCGCGGAGGAGCGGCGGGTGACCGAGCCGCCGGCCACCACCCGGTGCCGTCCGGGGCGCAGCCTGCCCTCCGTCCAGTTGGTCAGCAGGGTGCCGGTGAACACCTGGAGGGCGTCGGGCCGGATCGGTACGGGGGTCCAGGTGCCGTCGGGACGCTGACCCTGCAGGCCGGCGTAGTCACCCTCCTGGTGGAGCACGGTGAGGGCGGAGCCGTCGGCGTGTTCCAGGAGGAGGAGCTTCTCGTCGTCGGAGGCGCTGTCGTACGGCCACTTCGGGTAGTTGTTGACGACCAGCGTCGTGTAGACGTCGCCGCCGAGGGGGAAGGTCTCCGCGGGCACGTCCAGCACGCGCGCGTACAGGCCGAGGACGCGGCGGGCGACGTCCACGAACGCGTCCTGGTAGCGCCGGGCCGCGGCGCGCAGGCCGGGCTCCTGCGGCGGCCACACATTGGCGTGGGCGTAGAGGGTGGCCTGCTCCGGGGTGAGCCCGGCGGCCACGGCCGCGTCCGGGTCGTCGTACTGGCCGATGTTGAACCGTTCGAGTTCGAGGCGGCCGAAGTCGTCGGGCCACTGCCGCCAGCCGCGGTTGGGATGCCCGGTGGGACTGGCCAGCTGTTCCTTCTCGTCACGGGGGAGGTCGAGGACGCGGCGGAAGCCGTCGTTGAACCCGGTGATCACCTCGGTGGGAACGCCGTGGTTGACCACCTGGATGATGCCGATGGACTCGGCGGCGCGCCGCACGCCGGCCAGCAGGTCCTCCGGTGCGTCGTCGGCGAGGGCGGCGGCGAGGTCGATGACGGGGATGTCGTCCGACATGGCGGGTGCTCCTTCGGTGGTGGACTCAGTGGGTCAGGGGGCGCAGGACGTCCGCGAGGGCCTGCGGCTCCGCGTGCACGGTGACGATGTCGCCCTCGGGTACCTGGGTGCGGAACCGGTCGAGGGACCCGGCGTCCAGCGGGCCGCCCTCGGTGCGGACGAGCAACGGGGCGTGGACGGCGGCGAGCTGCTCCCAGAGGGTCTCGTCGTCCAGTGCGGAGGGCGCGTCCGTGGGGAGGCTGCCGAGGTGGTGGCGCCAGGACCAGGTGCCGTCGGCCGCTTGTTCGGTCTCCAGTTCGGCCGTGCGGGCGGCGTCGGTGGCACCGTGTTCTTCCAGCCAGGCCGCCGCCTCGTCGCGGGTGCTGAACTCCGGGCTGGCCGTGGGCCACAGCCGCAGCCCCGGAGAGAGCGTGCCGGGCAGCGCGTCGACGAGGACGAGACGTCCGACGCTGTGCGGGAACCTCGCCTTCAGGGCGATCGCGGCCAGCGCGCCGAACCCGGCCCCCACGACGGGCACGCCTCCCGGTGCGAAGGACCGGGCGGCCTCCTCCAGCGTGGCGGCCAGCCGCCGGGGGCGGTAGTCGCCCCGGCCGCGCCTGCTGGAGCGGCCGTGGCCGGGCAGGTCCAGGGCGACGGCGGGCCGGTCCAGGGCCAGCAGGACGTCGTCCCAGGAACGGGCGCTGGCACCGGCGTCGTGGAGCAGGACCACGGTGGGCCTCTGCGGGTGCCAGAAGACGCCGCCGACGTGACCGCCGGTGACCACGGTCATCCAACGGCGTTGGATGACGGGGGCGTTCGGCAGGCCGGCGAACTCCTCGGCGGCGGTGCTCGCGCTCGTACTCGTGGTTGTGCTCGTACTCGTGGTCATGAGGGCTCCCGGGAGTTCGGGCGGTTGTCGGGTCACAGGGGGTCGGACACGCTGAGCGCCGCGCTGTAAGGGATGCCGGCGGGCAGGTCGGAGGGGTCGAGGTGGCAGCGCACGACGTGACCCGCGCCCAGGTCGCGATCCGGCGGCGGTACGTCCGCGCACAGCCCGGCGATCCGGCGGGTGCAACGGTCGGCGAAGCGGCAGCCACTCGGCCCTGCCGGGGCGCTGTCGGGTGTTTCCGGCAGGCTCGTCACCACCGGACGCGCCGCGGCCTCGACCAGCAGGGCCGTGTACGGATGCGACGGACCGCCCAGCACATCGGCCGCGGGCCCCTGCTCGACGATCACGCCGCGGTACATGACGGCGATCCGGTCGGCGAGATGGCCGACGACCGCGAGATCGTGCGAGATGAACAGGTACGACGTCCCCGTGCGGTCCCGCTGGTCGGCGAGCACCTCCAGCACCGCCGCCTGCACGCTGACGTCCAGCGCGGACACCGGTTCGTCGCAGATCACCAGGTCGGGGCGGCCCGCGAAGCCGCGGGCGATCGACACGCGCTGTTTCTGCCCGCCGGACAGCTGGGCCGGGCGGCGGCCGAGGAGATCGGCGTCGATGCGGGCCCGGTCCAGGAGGGCGTCGAGGGACGCGTCCGAGGCGTCTCCGAGAGTGGCGAGCGCTCTTCTCAGCACCGTGCGCACGGTGTGGCTGGGGTTGAGAGAGGCGTCCGGGTTCTGGAAGACCATCTGGATACGCGGACGCAGGCGGGCTTCGCGGCGGGCAAGGTGTGCGGGCAGTGGTTCGCCGCGCAGCCGCAGGGTTCCCGCACCGTCGGGCGCCAGACCCGCGACGGCACGGGCGAGGGTGGTCTTGCCGCTGCCCGACTCCCCCACCAGGCCGAGGACTTCGCCCTCGCGGATGGTGAGATCGACGTGGTCGACCGCGGTGGTGTGCCCGAACTTCCGTACCAGACCCCGCACTTCGACGAGGACGGCAGGCTTGTCGATCGGCCGTTCACCGCCCCCCTGCGTACCGACTTCCACGGTGGCCTCCCCCGGGTGCAGGCAGCGCACCGCCCGGCCCGGCACGGCTTCCACGTCCAGCACGGGTTCGGTCGCCCGGCAGGCGTCCTCGGCCAGCGCGCAGCGTGGCGCGAAGGTGCAGCCGGCGGTGGTCTCGCCCGGCAACGGCAGCCGGCCGGGCAGGGGCCGCAGCGGGCGCTGCCGACGCGTGACACCGAGGACCGGGACGGCCGCCAGCAGGCCCGCGGTGTAGGGGTGGGCGGGGGCGACCAGGACCTCGCCCACCCGCCCGGTCTCCACGAGGCGTCCCGCGTACAGCACGCCCACGCGATCGCACATGCGGCCGATCAGACCGAGGTCGTGGCTGACGAAGACCACCGCGGCGTTGAGCCGACCCCGCAGCTCCTTGAGCAGTCCCAGTACTTCGTGCTCCACGGAGGCGTCGAGCCCGGTCGTCGGCTCGTCGAGGATCAGCAGGCGTGGCTGCACGGCGAGGGCGGCGGCGATCACGACACGCTGCTGCTGACCGCCGGACAGCTGGTGCGGGTAGCGGTCCACGAGCCGCTCCGGGTCGGGCAGCCGTACCGTGCGCAGCAGTTCGACGGCGCGTTCGCGGCTCTCACGGCGTGACAGACCACGGCCGCGCAGGACTTCGGCGAGTTGCCTGCCGATCCGCATCGTCGGGTCGAGGGACCCCGCAGCGTCCTGGTGCACGAAGGCGAGCCGGGAAGCCCGCCACTCCCGCAACCGCCGCCCGCCCAGGGCCAGTACGTCGGTGCCGTCCAGCCGCACGCCGCCGCCGAGCACCCGTCCGCCCGGCGCGAAGTGGCGGGCCAGCGCGTACGCCAGGGTCGACTTGCCGCACCCCGACTCGCCGACCAGGCCGAAGGTCTCGCCGGGGGCGACGGTGAACGACACGTCGTACAGGACCTGGGCGGAGTCGTACGCGACGCTCAACCCGTCCACGACGAGCCCCTGTCCGCCTGCGCCCGCCCCCGTGACACCGATCCCTTGTTCGCCTGTGCTCAACACCCCGGCGTCGAGGCCTGGTTCACCTCTGCTTAAGCTCCTGCCGCCCAGCCCCTGGTCGCCTGTACTCAACCCTCCGGCGCCCAACTCCTGGTCGCCTGTGCCCAACTCACGGGCGACGAGGTCCTGTTCGTCCGTGCTCATGCGGTCGTACCTCCCGCCGCCCGCCGTGAGGTGTCCGCGACCAGGGCGACCCCGACCACCAGGGAGACGATCGCCAGGGCGGGTGCGAGGACCGTCCACGGCGCGTTGTTCAGCCACACCCGGTTGTCGGCGACGGCCGCGCCCCACTCCGGTGAGCCGGGTGGCTGGCCGAGGCCGAGGAAGGAGAGGGTCGCGGCGGCGAACACCGCGTCGCCGAGCCGTGAGGTCGCCTCGACGTACACCGTGGAGCGGACGTTGAGCAGGATCTCTCGGCCCAGCAGCGACCACAGGGGCTCACCGCGGAGCCGGGCGGCCTCGACGTACGGCTTCCCCCGTTCCACGAGGGTCGCCGCCCGTACGCTGCGCGCGACGAGCGTGGTGAGGGCGGTCGCGACGACGAACACGAGCACCGGCGTCGAGCGGCCCAGGAACGCGACGAACAGCACCGCCGCGATGACGGCCGGAAAGACCACGACCGCGTCGACGATCCGCATCACCACGTCGTCCAGCCAGCCGCCCACCCCACCCGTGACCAGCCCGATCACGGTGCCGGCCAGGACGGCCAGCGCGGTCGCGGCCGGCGCCACCGCCAGCACGGGGCGTGCCCCGGCGAGGGTGCGCGAGAACACGTCACGGCCGAACTGGTCGGTGCCCAGCCAGTGTTCACCGCTCGGCGACAGGAAGCGGTCCTGTGGCCGCTGTACGTCGGGCGGGTAGGGCACCAGGTGCGGCCAGAACAGGGCGACCGCCGTCCACAGCACGATCAGGGCGGCTCCCACGGCGGAGGCGACGGGCTGGCGGCCCAGCCGTCGCAGTCGTCCCAACGGCCGCAGGGCGATCGAAACGGTGCTCACGCCGCACCCCCGAGCCGTATCCGCGGATCCAGCAACCGGTGGACGAGGTCGGCGAGCAGCACGACCAGCATGTAGAGGGCGCCCAGCACCAGGGCACTCGCCTGGAGCGTCGGCAGGTCCTTGTCCTGCACGGACTGCAACAACAGGGCGCCGGCTCCCGGGTAGTTGAAGAGCAGTTCGACCACGACGATGCCGCCGAGCATGTATTGGAGCTGGACGCCGAGGGCGCTGGTGGCCGGTACCGTGGCGTTGCGCAGCACGTGCCGCAGGACGATCCGGGCCGGGCCGGTCCCGCGCAGCCGGGCCGCGCGGACGTAGGGACCCTCGACGACGGCGACGGTGCTGGCGCGCACGTGCCGGGCCACATAGCCGGTACACACCAGCACCAGCGAGACGGCCGGCAACAGCAGGTGCCACAGGGTCTGTCCCAGGCTGTCGGCCCCGGGCCGGGTCTGCGCGGACGCGGGCAGCCAGCGCAACTGCACGGAGAAGACCACCAGCAGGACGACCCCGGTCACGAACTCCGGTGTGGCGCCCAGCGCCAGGGTCGCGGAGGTGATCGCCCGGTCCAGCACCCGGCCGTGGTACAGCCCCGCGATCACGCCGAGGGTGAGCGCGACCGGCACCAGCAGCAGGAACGCGAACGCCGCCAGGAACAGCGAGTGTCCGAGCCGCTCCAGGAGCAGTCCGCGCACCGGCACGTGCAGCGTGTACGACGTCCCCCAGTCGCCGGTGACGAAGTGCCTGAGCCAGCTCCCGTACTGCACGACGAGCGGCCGGTCCAGGCCGAGTTGGTGGTTGAGGGCGTGCACCGAACTGTCCGTGGCCTCCCGGCCGAGGACGGTGCGGGCGACGTCGCCGGGCAGTACCTGGGTGGCGAGGAAGACCAGGAGGGAGACCGCCAGCAGGGTCAGCGGGACGGCGGCGAGGCGGCGGAGCAGAAACCGGGTCATGGTTCAGATCCGGGAGACGCTGGTGAAGTCGACGTACTGGCTGGGGTGGGCCTGGACGCCGCGGAACCCGCCGCTGTTGTAGGCGCGCGCCGCGCCGCTCCAGTACGCGATGACGATCGGCACGTCCTCGTGCAGGGCCTCGGCGATGATCTCCGCCTGCTTGCGTCGCTCGGCGTCGCTGGTGGCGGCGTCGTAGGCCTCGGCGGCAGCGTCGAGGGCCTTGTTGGCGTACTTGGAGCCGTTCCAGACGCCGTTGCTCTTCACCATGGGGATGATGAACTGGCTCGGCACGGCTCTGCCCGCCCAGCCGACCAGGTTGGCGGTGGTGAACAGCCAGGGCGTGTCCTTGGCCTGGTCGCCGCCGTAGAACTCCTTCGAGGAGCGCTGGTCGAGGTCGACGGTGATGCCGGCCTCCTTCAACTGGCTCTGCACGGTGACCGCGTAGTCCTTGCTGGGCGGGTCGAAGGTGAGGGTGAAGCGCAGGCTCTTCAGGCCGGCCGCCTCGAGGAGTTCGGTGACCTTGGCCTTGTCCTTGGCGCGCTGCGTGATGTCGGTGGGGGCGGCCGGGAACAGCGGCGCGAACAGGTGGTCGTTGCCGAGGTCGCCGAGTCCGCTGCCGGCGGCCTGGCGCACGGCGGGCCGGTCGAGGGCGTAGGCGACGGCCTGGCGGACCTCCTTCCGGTCGAAGGGCGCCTGGTCGACGCGGAGGGTGAGCACGGTGACACCTGTGCCCCTGACCTTGTCGACAGCGATACCGCCGCTGTTCCCGAGGGGTTCGACGAGGGCGGGCCGGCTGAGGAACTGGGCGTCGATGTCACCGGACTGGAGGGCGACCAGGTCGGCCTGGTCGTCGGCGTAGAACTTCACGTCCACGCCGTCCAGGTAGGGCTTCGGGCTGTCCCAGTACTTCGGATTGCGGGCGAGGGCGGCACCCGTCGACACGTCGTACGACGTGAGGGTGAAGGGGCCCGTGCCGATGCCCTGCCTGGTGAAGTCGCCGGTGTAGTCCTGCTTCAGGATCACCGCGTTGTAGTTGCCGGCCGAGACCAGGTACGGGAAGTCGGAGAAGGGCCGTTCGAGGGTGAAGACGACGGTCGAGTCGCCCTGGGTGGTCACGCCGCCGGACTTCAGGACGGTGTCGAAGGCGGACAGGGCCGCCGACTTGCTCTTCGGGTCGAGCAGCCGGTCGAAGGACGCCTTCACGGTGGCGGCGTCGAGCTTCGTGCCGTCGGAGAAGGTGACGCCCTCGCGCAGGGTGAAGGTCCACTTGCGGCCGGTCGCGTCCGAGCTCCACTTGGTGGCCAGCCGCGGCACCAGCTTGAAGTCCTTGTCGAGCCAGATCAGGTATTCGGCCACCAGCTGGTAGAGAGCGATCGCGGTGCCGTCGTACGCCGTGACCGGGTCGAGGGCGGTGGGCGGCGGCGGGGCGCCCACGCGCAGGGTGCCGCCGCGCCTGGCCGGGCCGGTGGGCGAGGCCGCCGTCCCGGCCGACGCCTCGTCCTCGGCGCTCGGCGCGCAGGCCGCGAGCAGGGCGGCCAGGGCACCGCCGCCGGCCAGGGTGAGGAAGCCGCGGCGGGTACGGACGGCGGGCAGGACGTCCCGCCAGTGCTGGGGCAGCGGGTCGGCGTCGGATGCAGGCATGGGTTCTCCAGGGAATGACCGGCGGCACGGGACAACCTGGGGGAGCTGTACGCGGGCGTGTGCGGTGCGGACAGAAAGGTGAAAGACGACGAGAGGTGAGGTGCGGAGAGACGACGAAAGGCGCGGAGCGGTGAAGGGCGCGGACGCGTGGAGCCGAGGGCCGTCAGAAGGCCGGCGCGAGGTGCGCGGTCGGGTGCCTCAGCGCTGCGGACAGGCGCACGTGCCGACGCGCAGCAGATCCACGTGGATCCTCCGGGTCAGCAGCGTTTTCGCGGTCACCCCTCATTGATAACAGCGCAGTTCGGCGGCAGACAATGCGGTATCTGTTTCAGAATCGAGAAACTCAGCCGCAAAACTCCGCCCGTACACTTCCGGCATGACCGACTCCCGCCGCGCGCTCGCGCGCCCCGCCGACGGCTGTCGCCGCCACGGTTCCGACGACCACCGGCCGTCTCCGAGGCACGACACGGGAGTTGCTCGCGATGCAGTCACCGGCGCACATCCGGCCCGCGGGGCTCTCGGACGGCACACCTGACACCGGTCACTCCTCGATCGACGAGTTACTGGTCCGTGCCCGTACCCGCCTGACGCGGCTGGCCCCGGCGGACGCGGCCCGTGAACTGGGCGACGGCGCCCTGCTGGTGGACGTCCGCGCGGACCTGGTGCGACGCGCCGAGGGCGAGATCCCCGGTTCCCTCGTCATGGACCGGAACGTGCTGGAGTGGCGGCTGGACCCGTGCAGCGCCTGGCGCATCGAGGAGGCCGTCGACCACTCCCTGCGCGCGATCATCATGTGCTCGCAGGGTTACATGTCGAGCATGGCCGCCGCCGGGCTGCACGACCTCGGACTGGTGCGGGCCACCGACATCGCCGGCGGCTACGAGGCCTGGCGCGCCGCGGGCCTGCCGGTGGTGCCCGGCGGCACGCTGCCCGGGTCCTACGTGGCCGCCGCCCCGTCCCCGATCAGTCTGGACCCGGGCGGGCAGCGCATGCTGGTGGACGGTGCTCCCGTCGCCCTGACCCCGTTGGAGTTCCGGCTGCTGACCGCCCTGCTGCGCGGCAACGGCCGGGTCATCACCCGGGAGGACCTGCGCTCGGGGCTGGGCGAATGGGCGGGCAGCCGCAGCCGCTCCGTCGACCTGCACATCCACCGCATCCGTCGCAAACTGGGCCCCCGTGCAGCGGCTCTGCTCACGACGGAACGGGGCGTCGGCTTCCGCCTGCGCGCGACACCGGCACCGGCACCGGCACCGGCCGAGAGCGGCTGACGGCCCGGGTCACGGGCGATCATGGGGCGCTTCTCCGGCGGACGGCAGGGGGCGTTTCTCCGACGGACGGTTCGTGTGGCGGCCGGTGATCGGGGGACGGCGAGCGGCCGGTCGGCGCCGTCGCTGACGCCGATGCCGGTGCCGACGCCGAGCCTGATGCCGACGCCGACGCCGACGCCGACGCCGAGCCTGATCCCGATGCCGATGCCGTCGCCGACGCCGACCGGGGGCCGGGCGGTGCGGCCGAACGACAGCACGTACAGCAGCCACAGCGCGCCATGCCCGGAGAAGACGATGACCGTCAGGAGCAGGGCCTGGACCGCGTACAGCGTCTGGGTCCACAGCAGCAGGGTCCGGCGGTCGTACCGGTCCGCGATGACCCCGCCCCACAGGCCGAACAGCAGTACGGGGGCGAACTGGAGTCCGGCGACCCAGCCGAGCGCGGTTCCGCTGTGGGTGAGCGTCAGGACGAACCAGTCCAGCGCGACCCCCTGCATGGCGCTGCCGATGTTGGACACCAGGCCGGTGCTCCAGTAGATCCGGTAGTCACGGACCCGTAGCGCGGCGAACACCCCTGTCGGAGCGCTGCTGTTGACGGCCATGCCTCTCTCTCCGGCAAGTCACGACGAGTTGGGACGCACAGGGGCGGGAACGGCCGCTCGGCGACGGCGTGTTCGCGGCTGGAGAAGGGTGAAGGGAGCGCGAGCGGTCAGCGACAGGTCTGGTCGAACTGGTCGGCGCGGCGGCCCACCCAGAACGGGTCGAGCCGCACCGTGCGTGCCTGACCTGCGGTCTCCATGGCCGGATCAAAGCACACGGCACCAGGTGCGTCCACCGCGCGTCCCGGCACGTGAGACGGTCCCGTCTTCTCGAACAGGGCGCCGGATGCGGCATTGACGTACGCCAAAACCGATCCGTACGATCGCCAACGGCATTGAGTGTCAGCGTCAAGCCCTGGCTCGCTGACCGGCAACCCTCCCCCGCGGTGGGGTGCTCCAGGTGAAAGCCCGGCGGGGTCAGCGACGACTCCCGCAAGCGCGTGGCCCCGTGACCGGGGCCGGAGACGAGGAGGGACCGGCATGCGACACGGCGACGACCCGGCTGCCTCCCCCGCCGACGCCACGGCGTACTCCCGGCTCTCGCGCCGGCGCCACATCGATCTGAAGCGCTCGACCAGCTGCCTCTGTCGGGCCTGACCGGCCCGCCTGCCGCCGGCTGACCCTCGTCACCGGCCTGGCCCTTCGCGGCGCCTTTCCCCGTCACCGGTCCCCGGTGTCGTCCACCTGCCTCCGTTCGTCCTCCGTCTGCACTGCGCTTCCCCGGCCGGCGCCGATCCGGCCGGGGCCGCACGCCCCTGCACGCCCCTGCACGCCCCTGCACGGCCGTGCCTCGCGCCCCGAAGCCCGGCACCCCGTGCCGGGTGACACGAGTAGGAGAAAGCCCTCCGTGACTGCACTTCCGGATTTCAGACCCTCCCGATGGGCGCCCCTGGCCGCGCTCCTGACCACCAGTGTCCTGCTGACCGCGTGCGGTTCGGGCGACGACGGCTCCGGCGGCGGAAGCGGCCGGGCGAAGTCCGGCGGCACCCTGACCTTCGCGGTGGGATCCGACGCCGGTTGCGTGGATCCGCAGCAGGTGGGAAGCAACGACACCATCTACTCGGTGCGCCAGATCGTGGACTCCCTCACCGACCAGGACCCGAAGACCGGCAAGATCGTGCCGTGGCTCGCCAAGAGCTGGGACATCAGCAGCGACGCGACGACGTTCACGTTCCATCTGCGGCCGGGGGTCACCTTCAGCGACGGCTCGAAGCTGACCGCCCAGGTGGTCAAGGACAACTTCGACGCGGTGCCGGACCTCGGCGCCCTGGGCACCCTCGCGGAGGGCTATCTGAGCGGTGTCGAAAGCACCACCGTGGTCGACCCGCTCACCGTCAAGGTGTCCTTCAAGCAGCCCAACGCCCAGTTCCTGCAGGCGACTTCGACCCACTCGCTGGGTATCGAGTCGTCGGCGAGCGTGAAGAAGTCCCCGCAGCAGAAGTGCAGTGACGGCGTGGTCGGCTCCGGGCCGTTCGTGCTGAAGCAGTACGTGCAGAACCAGTCGGTCACCCTGGCCAGGCGGACCGGGTACGACTGGGGTTCCTCGCTGTGGTCGAAGAAGGGCGAGGCCTACCTGGACAAGCTGGTGTTCAAGGTCGTGCCCGAGGCCGGAGTGCGGGCCGGCAGTCTGCAGTCCGGGCAGGTGGACGTGATCAGCAGCGTCGGCAAGGCCAACGAGGCGGCGCTCAAGGGCGGCCAGGTCGCCCTCCAGAGCCGGGCCAACCCCGGCGTGGTGTTCGGTCTGGGACTCAACAACTCGCGGCCCCTGCTCAAGGACACGAAGGTGCGCCAGGCGATCCTGGCCGCCGTCGACCGGAAGCAGATCGCCGACACCGTCTTCCCGACCGGCACCCAGCCGGCGACCAGCATCCTGGCGCACACCACGCCCGACTACACCGACCTCTCCACCGACCTCGCCTTCGACGCGGCCAAGGCCAAGTCCCTGCTGGACGAGGCCGGTTGGAAGGCAGGCGGCGACGGCATCCGCACCAAGGGCGGCAAGAAGCTGAGCCTGACCATCAGCTGGTTCCCGAACGCGGCCACCAACCAGCCCGCGCTGGAGCTGGTCCAGCAGCAGCTCAAGGCCGTCGGGATCGACGTGGTGCTCAAGCAGCTCCCGGTCACCCAGTTCGCCACCACGCTCCAGTCGGGTGACTTCGACGTGGTGTGGGGGAACACGACCCGCGCCGACCCGGACATCCTGCGCAGCTCCTTCTCCACCCAGCTGGCCAACTTCTACCACCTGCCCGCCAGTTCGCTGAACACGGCGCTGTCCGCGCAGGCCGCGACCACGGACACCGCGAAGCGCAGGCAACTGGTCACCGAGGCACAGCGGTTGATCGTGCGGAACGCGTACAACGTGCCGGTGGTGGAGCTCCAGACCCAGCTGGGCGTCGCGAACAAGGTGCACGACCTCGCATTCGACTCCGGCAGCCGCGTCCAGCTGCACGACACCTGGATCGGCTAGCGGATGCGGCGCTACGTGATCAAACGGCTGGCGCAGGCGGTCGGGGTGCTCTGGGCGGCCTACTCGGTGTCCTTCCTGGTGCTGGACTTCCTGCCCGGCGACCCGGTCTCCGCGATGGCCGGGGCGGGAGTGGACTCGGGGGAGGTCGACCCGGCCCAACTCGCCAAGCTGCGGCACGAGTACGGCTTCGACAAGCCCGTGCTGGTGCAGTACGCGGAGTATCTGGGCCGGGCGGTGCGCGGGGACTTCGGCGACGCGGTCTCCACCGGCCGCCCGGTGACCTCCACGCTGGCCGACGCGCTGCCGCAGACGCTCCAGCTGACCGGTGCCGCGCTGCTGCTTGCGGTGCTGCTCGGCGGCGGCCTCGCGGTGGTGGCGACGTACACCTCGCAACGGTGGCTGCGGCAGCTGCTGCTGTCGCTGCCCCCGCTGGGGGTGTCGGTCCCGACGTTCTGGGTGGGTCTGCTGCTGGTCGAGGTGTTCTCGTTCCGGCTGCACTGGTTCCCGGCGTTCGGCAACGACGGGCTGCGCGGCCTGGTGCTGCCGGCCCTGACCCTGGCGATCCCGACCGGCGCGCAGGTCGCCCAGGTGCTGGCCAAGAGCCTGCTGAGCGCGCTGGACCAGGCCTATGTGGAGACCGCGCGGGCCAAGGGCGCCGGCCGGTGGCGGGTGCATCTGCGGCACGCGCTGCGCAACGCCTCGCTGCCGGCGCTGACGGTCGTCGGCCTGCTGGTCGGACAGCTGATCGCCGGTTCGGTGGTGGTCGAGACGGTGTTCTCCCGGGACGGTCTGGGCCGGGTGACCGCGGCGGCGGTCACCACCCAGGACATCCCGCTGGTCCAGGGGGTGGTGGTGTTCGGCGCACTGATCTTCGTGGCGACGAACCTGCTCGTCGACCTCGTCTATCCGCTGCTGGACCCGCGGATCGTGGTGGCCTCGGACAGAAGGGTGAGCTTCGCATGAGTCAGAGCCTTGTCGACGACCAGGCCGAGGCCGCCCTCGGCCTCGCCCGGCCGGTCGAGACGGGACCTCCCGCGGAACCCGGACGGCCCGCCGACCTCCGCCGGGTGCTCCGGTTCCTGCTGCGCCGCCCCGGTCTGCTGGTGTCCGCCGTCGTCCTCGTGCTGGTGGTGCTGGCCGCCTTCTGGCCGGAACTGTTCACCTCGCAGGACCCCTTGAAGGGGGTGCCGTCCCAGAACTTCCGCGGCCCGGGCGGCAGTCACTGGTTCGGCACGGACGAACTGGGCCGCGACGTCTTCTCGCGCGTGGTGCACGGCGCCCAGCTCTCCCTCAAGGCCACGCTGATCGCGGTCCTGGTCGCGTTCGTCGTCGGCGGGCTGCTCGGCGTGGTCGCCGGGTTCGTGGGCCGCTGGGTGGACGACGTGCTGATGCGCTTCGTCGACGTCCTCCTCTCCATCCCCGCGCTGTTCCTGTCGCTGGCCCTGGTCACCGCGCTCGGGTACGGGACGGTCAAGGTGGCGGTCGCGGTCGGCATCGCCAGCGTCGCCTCCTTCGCCCGGGTGGCGCGGGCCGAGGTGCTGCGGGTGCGGCAGGCGGTGTACGTCGAGGCGTCCCGGTCCTGCGGGACCCGCTGGTACTCGGTCCTCGGCCGGCACGTCCTGCCCAACGCCGCGGGGCCGGTGATCGTCCTGGCCACCCTGGACTTCGGCTCCTCGATCCTGGCCGTGTCGGCGCTGAGCTTCCTCGGCTACGGCGCGCCGCCGCCCGCCCCGGAGTGGGGGACGTTGATCTCCGACGGCCGCAACTACCTGGCCAACGCCTGGTGGCTGACCGCACTGCCCGGGCTGGCGATCGCCGCGACCGTGCTGGCCACCAACCGCATCGCCAGGGCACTGGACGGCGAATGGGCGCGGCAGCGATGACCGACGACGCGCACGAGAACGATGACGCACGCGAGAACGGTGAGACCGTGACCACACCACTCCTGGAGATCCGCGGCCTGTCCGTGTCGTACCGCACCCGGGGCGGCACGGTCCCGGCCGTACGGGGCGTGGACCTCGACGTATGGCCCGGGCAGGTGACCGCCGTGGTCGGCGAGTCCGGCTCCGGGAAGAGCACCACCGCGCACGCCGTCACCCGGCTGCTGGCGGCGAACGGCACCATCGACGCCGGCACGGTCCGCTTCGGCCGGCACGACCTGGCGACGCTGTCGGAGGCGGAGCTGCGTACCGTGCGGGGCGCGCAGATCGGGCTGGTCCCGCAGGATCCGACGGTCTCCCTCAACCCGGTCGAGCGGATCGGCGACCAGGTCGCCGAGGTGCTGCGCATCCACGGTCTGGCGACCCGCCGGGCGGCGGCGGCCGAGGCGGTCGCCGTCCTTGACCGGGCCGGGCTGCCCGACGCGGCCGTCCGGGCCCGGCAGTACCCGCACGAGCTCTCCGGTGGCATGCGGCAGCGGGCCCTGATCGCCGTCGCGATCGCCGCGAAGCCCCGGCTGATCATCGCCGACGAGCCGACCAGCGCGCTCGACGTCACCGTGCAGCGGGTCATCCTCGACCATCTCCAGCACCTCACCGAGGAGTCGGGCACCGCGATCCTGCTCGTCACCCACGATCTGGGGGTGGCCGCCGACCGGGCCCAGCGCCTGGTGGTCATGTCCCAGGGCAGGGTGGTCGAGGCGGGCGAGACCCGGGCCGTCCTCGCCGACCCGCGGCACGAGTACACCCGGCGGCTGCTGGCCGCCGCCCCGAGCCTGACCACGGCCCGCCCCCGTACCCCGGTATCCGCCGTTCCGGCCGACACGGCGGTCCCCCTGGTCGAGACACGCAACCTGGTCAAGGAGTTCAGGCTGCCGCGCGCCGACGGCGAGGCCCGGACCCTGCGCGCGGTCGACGACGTCAGTCTCACCCTGCGGCGCGGGCAGACCCTCGCCCTGGTCGGGGAGTCGGGCTCGGGCAAGTCCACGACGGCCCGGCTGGTGCTGCGCCTGGCCGAGGCGACCTCCGGGCAGGTGCTGTTCGACGGCACCGACGTCACCACCGCCGGGGGCGCCGAGGTCAGACAGCTGCGCCGGCGCGCCCAGCTGGTCTACCAGAACCCGTACGCCTCGCTCGACCCACGCTTCTCCGTCGGCGAGGTGATCACCGAGCCGCTGCGGGCGTTCAAGGTCGGCGACCGCGCCACCCGCCTCGACCGCGCCCGCGAACTCCTCGACCGGGTCGCGCTGCCCGCCGCGACCCTGGAGCGCCGCCCGGCGGAGCTGTCGGGCGGCCAGCGCCAGCGGGTGGCCGTCGCACGTGCCCTGGCCCTCTCCCCCGACCTGGTGGTGTGCGACGAGCCCGTCTCCGCGCTCGACGTGTCCGTGCAGGCCCAGGTCCTGGACCTGCTGGCCGAGTTGCAGGCGGACACCGGCGTGGCGTACCTGTTCATCTCCCACGACCTGGCCGTCGTACGGCAGATCGCGCACCAGGTCGCCGTCATGCGGGCCGGTCGGGTCGTCGAGACGGGCCCGCCGGAGGACCTGTTCTCCGAGCCCCGGCACGCGTACACCCGCGAGCTGCTGGCGGCGATCCCGGGCGGGCGTGTCCCCTCCCCCGCCGCCGAGACCACCACGAGCTGAGGACCGGCGACCCATGAGCACTCCGACCATCACCTCACTGGCCTTCCTGACGCCCGGCAACTTCGCGGACGACGACCCGTACCCGGGCCTGGAGGAGACCCTCAGGCTGTTCGAGTACGGCGAGCGGCTCGGCTACGACGGCGCCTGGATCCGGCAGCGCCACCTCGAACACGGCGTCGGCTCGGCGGCCGTGTTCCTGGCGGCGGCCGGGCAGCGGACCGAGCGGATCGAACTCGGCACCGCGGTCATCCCGATCGGCTACGAGAGCCCGTTCCGGCTCGCCGAGGACCTGGCACTGGCCGACGTGCTGTCCCGGGGCCGGCTCCAGATCGGTTTCAGCACCGGCATGCCCCACGCCGACCTGCTCGGCGACCTCGTGTACGACGGCGACTGGCGCGGCTTCGACCTGTCGTACGGCAGGATCGCCCGCGTCCTGGAGAACCTGCGCGGCGACTACCTCGGCGGCCCGGACACCGTCATCCGCTCGCCGGGCAACGTCCAGCGGCCCCGTCTGCAACCGCACAACCCCGGTCTGGCGCGCCGGATCTGGTACGGCGGCGGAAGCCTGCGCTCGGTGCGCTGGGCCGGCGGGCAGGGCCTGGGTCTGCTGTCCGGCAACATCGTCACCGGCGAGGACACCGACGACTTCACCACGGCCCAGCTGAACCTGCTCGCCGAGTACCGGCGCTCCCTGCCCGCGGACCGGGCGCCGCGGGTGGCCCTGGGCCGGGTGGTCGTGCCCCTCGACAGCGCCGACGCGACCACCCGCGCCCGCTACCGGGCCTACGCGGCGAGCCGCCACGAGCGCACCCTCGCCCCCCAGGGCCCGAAGCGGATCCTGTTCGCCCCGGACGTGGTGGGGACCGCCGAGCAGATCCTGGAGCGGCTGACCGCCGACCCGGTGCTCGCCGAGGTGTCCGAGCTGCGTCTGGAGCTGCCGTACGAGTTCCACCGGGAGGAGTACGAGCAGATCCTGCACGACGTACGGCACCTCGTCGCACCCGAACTGGGCTGGCGACCCGTCGCGTCGGAGGTTCGGGAGCCGGCCCGTTGAGTGCCGTCCCGTAGCCGGCCGTAGCGCTGGGGGTGCACACGCGCGAGCCGTTCGCCGAGAGACGAGCGGTGGCTGCGGCGGTCGGCCGGTCGTGCCCACGGCACCGCTTCGGCCTGCCCTGAGCCGCACGAACACGGGCGCGGCTCGGTCGACTCACCGCAGCGAAGGCCGGGGTCGCGCCGCACTGCCACGGCCGGCCACGCGTTCGTCGATTCGCAAGACCTGATCACCGCCGTCGGGCGAGGCCGGTGCCGGCTGCGGCACCGCCACGAACCCTGTCGCCGAGGTGGCCGAAGGCTGCCCCGGCCAGCCCGGCACGCCCTGTTTACGGCCCATGATCAGGGGCAAACGAGGTCTTGTGCTTCGGACCGGAGGCGCATGCCCAGCGGGAAATCATCCCGGCTTTCGGCGCCCTCCGGTGTCAGAACGCCTTTCCGCTGTGGCGCCCCCTGAAAAGACCTCAGGAAATGCCTGGACGTCACACTCCAGGCTTTCTGCAAATGCGTCCAGGAGCGATTCCGCATGCCGACCGACTTGTCGAACAGCAGCCTCCGCACGCCCGCCCGCACCGCTCAGGCCACCTCCCGGCGGACCCACGACGACGCTCCCGTGACCGCAGACCTGTTCGCCCGGCTCGCCGATCTCGGGGAGGGTCCCGAGCGGGAGGCTCTGCGTGAGGAACTGGTGGCCGCGTGGCTGCCGATGGCGCACCGGATCGCCGGCCGTTTCCGTGACCGTGGTGAGTCCGTGGAGGATCTGCGCCAGGTCGCGGCGCTGGGTCTGGTCAAGGCCGTGGACCGCTACGATCCCTCGCGCGGTGCCTTCGAGAGCTACGCGGTGCCCACCATCACCGGTGAGGTCAAGCGGCACTTCCGTGACCGGATGTGGGCGCTGCGGGTGCCCCGGCGGGTGCAGGAACTGCGTAACCGGGTGCGGGTGGCGCGCCGTGAACTCACCGAGAGTCCCGGCAGCCCGGAGCCCTCGGTGGCCGACCTCGCGGCCCGGACCGGGCTGAGCGAGGACGAGGTCCAGGCGGGGATGGAGGCGCTGGAGAGCTTCAGCACGCTGTCCCTGGACGCCGAGCTCTCGGCCGGCGAGGACGGTCACCGCCTGGCCGACACCCTCGGGGAGGCCGACGGCTCCTACGACACCGTCGTGGACCGGGAGGCGGCCAAGGAGGGACTGCGCCGGCTGCCCGAACGCGAACGGGCCATCCTCTACATGCGTTTCTTCGAGGACATGACGCAGAGCAGGATCGCCGAAAGCCTCGGCATCTCCCAGATGCACGTCTCCCGCCTCATCAGCCGCAGCTGCGCCCGCGTCCGCGCCGAAGCCCTCGGCCGGCAGTGACACCCCGTCCCCCGTGGTCCGCGCAACTTCTCGCTCCCGCCGTTCCGATCCGAGGAGGCCGTACATGCTCATGCCCCACCCCGCGACTCTGCGCAAGCTCGTCGAGGAGTACGAGACGGTTCTCGCGACGGAGACCCTCAGCGACGACGACGTTCTCTGCACACGCCTGCAGGATGTGGCCTACACGCTCTGTGTCTCCACCGGGACGCGGGAGATAGCCCACGCTCTCCAGGTCGCCCACGACTACCTCGACCGCACGATCGACAGCGCTGAGATCATGCCCGGCCTCGGGCGGGGCCGGGCCGTCGTCGCCTCCGGTGGCGTCGCCCGGGGCAGAGCCCGCAGCGCTCTGCCGACGGCCTGACAGTCCTGCCGGGCGGACCGGTCACCGCCCTCGTCCGGCCCACGGCCGAGCGGATGACGTATCGCCCGGCCGTGGGCCGGGCGATACGTCTCAGTCTCAGCCCTGCTCCGCCAGCCGTGTCAGTCCATGCGGCGGTGGTCCTCCGCGCTCCAGGCGCGGGTGTCGCGGGGCGGGAGGTACGGCTCCTCGCCCTTCGGCAGTCCGCCGACGATGGCACGCTGGCGGGCCAGTTCCGCGTCGAATTCCAGGCCGAGCAGGATCGCGATGTTGCTGATCCACAGCCACATCAGGAAGACGATCACCCCGGCGAGCGTGCCGTACGTCTTGTTGTACGACGCGAAGTGCGCCACGTAGAACGCGAAGGCCGCCGAGGCGATCATCCAGACCAGCAGGGCCAGCACACTGCCCGGAGTGACCCAGTGGAATCCGCGGCCCTTCACGTTCGGCGCCGCCCAGTACAGGATCGCGATCATGGTCATGACCAGGATGACCAGCCCCGGCCACTTCGCGACCGACCACACATTCAGCGCGGCCTCCCCGATTCCGAGCACCGAACCGGCCGCGCGGGCCAGACCGCCGGTGAACACCACGATCAGCGCGCTCACCACCGCCAGGGCCAGCAGTACCACCGTGACACCGACCCGGATCGGCAGCACCTTCCACACGGGCCGGCCCTCGGGCATGTCGTACACCACGTTGGCACTGCGGATGAACGCCGCGATGTAGCCGGAGGCCGACCACACCGCCAGCACGATGCCGACCACGGCGACGATCGAGCCGATGCCGCTGGACGCCTGAAGCTGCCGTACCGCGTCCCTGATGACGTCCCGGGCCGAACTCGGGGCCAGTTTCTCGGCGTTGTCCAGGACCTGCTGTGTCGCCGACCTGCCGGCGACGCCGAGCAGCGAGACCAGGACCAGCAGCGCCGGGAAGAGCGACAGGACGCCGTAGTACGTCAACGCCGCGGCACGGTCGGCGAGTTCGTCGCTCTGGAATTCCCTGACCGTGCCCTTGAGCACCGCCCGCCAGGACCCTTTCGGCAGTTTTCCGGGCCTGTCCGGCATACGACGCTCGACCTGCTGTCCCGATCCCGGTGTCCGTGGCATGCGACTGGAGTATCCCGGCCCGGGCCGGCCATGTGTCGGGATCAGCACCCTGTGGGAATGAGGCCGCGGCGCCTGGTCGATCGCAGAAATGTCCATTGTGCCGTGTGAGGTCCGTTTCGCCGGGCACTCGGTGCCGTGACGCATTGGTCGGGTGTGCCCTACGAGGCTCGCTCCTGAGGCGCCCCCTCGCATGGAGCCACCCCGCGGGTGCGTCCGGTGACACGCTCGGGGCGCGGCTGCGAGGTGTAGGCGTGATCGACATGACGACCCGGAACGACAGCGGAGTCGGCCCGGTACTGGCCCCGTGGAGGGTGTACGCCCCCCAGCACGACACCCTGCTGCTGGCCCAGGCCCTGGGCCGGGAGCAGATCGGCGCCGGAGCCGCCGTCCTTGACGTGGGGACCGGTGCCGGGGCTCTCGCCCTGGCCGCGGCCCGGCGTGGCGCCCGCGTCACGGCCGTCGACAGGGCCTACCGGGCGGTCCTCGCCACCCGGCTCAACGCCCGGCTGGCCCGCCTGCCCGTCGAAGTCCTCCACGGTGACCTGTTCGGCCCGGTCGTCGGCCGCCGGTTCGACCTCGTGGTGAGCAATCCGCCCTACGTCCCGACGCCCGGGGCGGCCCCCCGCCGCCATCGCGCGGCGGTGGCGTGGGACGGGGGTGCCGACGGACGCCTCCTGCTGGACCGGATATGCCGCCGTGCGCATACCTCGCTGCGCCCCGGCGGTGTACTGCTGCTCGTGCACTCCGCCCTGTGCGGCATCGCGCCGACCCTGGCCTGCCTTGAGCGGTCAGGACTCGAAGCCCGGGTGACCGACCGGCGTCTCGTGCCCTTCGGCCCGGTGCTCCGCTCGCGCGGGCCGTGGCTGCGGGAGCAGGGGCTCGTCGACGCCGGCGAGGAGAAGGAAGAGCTGGTGATCATCCGTGCCGAACGGACGCACTGAACAACCGCGCCGGGTCACGCTGACGAGCGACGGGCCGATCCTCGTCGAAGGACCGGTCGAGGTAGTGCTGGAGGACGGGAGCACCGTGTGCTCGGACCGTTTCACCGTCGCGCTCTGCGTCTGCCGGCGTAGCCGGAGCTATCCCTGGTGCGACACCAGCCACCGTGCCCGGGAGAAGAGGCGGACCACATGACCAGCACCGCACCGGCCGTCCACGACCGCGCCACCGGCCCCGCGCTGCCGCAGAGCAGGGGTGAACTCTCCGACGCGGTAGGGCAGTTGCTGAGCCGTCCCGCCGGGACGCCGCTGCCGCAACGGGTGACGGCGGCAGACGCGGACCCGTACGGGGACGATCTGCAACTCGCGCTCTACCTCTGCTACGAACTGCACTACCGAGGCTTCGCCGGCGTCGGCCCCGAGTGGGAGTGGGAGCCCGGCCTGCTGCGGCTGCGGGCGGAGCTGGAGCACCGCTTCCTGTCCGCGCTCCGCGCCGACGTCGGGCCGCCCAGAAAGGCGGAAGAGGCTCTGGCGGAACTTCTCGTGGAGCCCGTCGTCGGCGACGGGCCCTCCCACTTCCTCAAGGAGCGAGGGGAGTTGTGGCAGTTCCGTGAGTACGCGGCCCAGCGCTCCCTCTATCACCTGAAGGAAGCCGACCCGCACGCCTGGGTGATACCGCGCCTCACGGGCCGCGCGAAGGCCGCGATGGTCGCGGTGGAGTACGACGAGTTCGGTGCCGGACGGGCCGAGCGTGTCCACGCCCGGCTGTTCGCCGACCTGATGGCCGACCTCGGCCTGGACAGCACGTACGGACGCTATGTCGACTCGGCCGGCGCGGAGATGCTGGCGAACGTCAACCTCATGTCCCTGTTCGGACTCCACCGTGCACTGCGCGGGGCGCTGGTGGGTCACTTCGCGGCCGTGGAGACCACCTCGTCGCCCGGTTCGCGCCGCCTCGCCCAGGGCCTCGCGCGAGTCGGCGCGGGCCCCGCGGCCGTGCACTTCTACGCCGAGCACGTGGAGGCCGACGCGGTCCACGAGCAGATCGTCCGGCGGGACGTCGTCGGCGGCCTCCTGGAAACCGAGCCCTTCCTCGACGAGGACATCGCCTTCGGCGTCGACGCCACCGAATGGTCCGAGAACCGGCTCGGCCACCACCTCCGCTCCGCCTGGCGAGACGGCCGCACCTCACTGCGCACACCGCTGTGACAGCGCGCATGCGGTACGAGGAGGGCGCCGGGATCACCCGGGAGCCCGGGCGGGTGTCACCCAACCGTGGGCCATGCACTGATCATGTGCATGCGCCGCCTCGACGCGACGCCAAAAAAGGGGTGAATATCGGATAAATGGGAACTCGAAAGGCACCTTACCTCCCCTCAAGGAGCCTGTGCCCATGTCCACCGGAACAATTTTGACGATCATCATCGCGGTCGTGGTGGTGCTGGCCCTCGTCGCTGTAGCGGTGGCGCTCATGGCACGACGCCGGCACCTCCGTGAGCGCTTCGGCCCGGAGTACGAACGGACCATGGAAGGATCCGACGGCCGGCTCGCCGGTGAGCGTGAACTCAGGGAACGCGAGAAGCGGCACGATGCACTGGACATCAAACCGCTGCCCCCCGTCTCGCGTGACCGCTACACACGGGAATGGAGCAGCGTCCAGGAGGAGTTCGTGGACCGGCCGGAGGACGCGGTGCACGACGCGGACCAGCTGGTGACCTCCCTGATGCACGACCGCGGCTACCCGACCGAGGGGTTCGACCAGCAGATGAAGGACCTCTCGGTGGAGCACGGGCGCACCCTGGAGCACTACCGCGCCGCACACGAGGTGGAGTCCCTCAGCACCCGCAGCCAGGCGACGACCGAGCAACTGCGGAGTGCCATGGTGCACTACCGCACGGTGTTCGACGAGTTGCTCACCGACGGCGGCCAGCCACGGGCCGCCCGTTCCTGACACCGAGACCGGGGCGAGCAACCGCCTGCGAGGGGTCCGGCGGTCGGACGAAGTGCGTGCCGCGAGGGCGCTCAGCGAGCTTCGCGGACTCGCGGCCGCGGCGGTCCGCGGCGTCCGGCCGACCGGGTGGACCTCGCGCCGGGCGGGCGCCGGGTCCACCCGGAGGGGGAACCACTGTCTGCTGGGCGGGGACGGACCCGGCCCGGACTCGAACAGCGAGAGGCGGACAGGCGATGGGGCACGGCGGAGACGCGCTGGAGGAATTGATGACCGACCACCGGGAGGTCGAGGAGATGTTCGCCCGGATCCAGGAGATGGCGGGCGGCGGGCAGGAACTCCGTGATCTCGCGGACGAGGTCACGATCGAACTGGTACGGCACTCGGTCGCCGAGGAGCAGTACCTGTACCCGGCGGTGCGCGAGCACATCGACGGCGGCGACCGGATCGCGGACACGGAGATCGCGGACCACGGCCGGATCGAGAAGCTCCTCAAGGAACTGGAGAAGACGGACACCGACGCCCCCGAGATGAGCCCGCTGCTGCAGCAGCTCATGGACGAGGTCGCCGCCCACGTCCAGGACGAGGAGAACAACCTCTTCCCCATGCTGCGGCAGGCCTGTTCCCCCAAGACGCTGAACGACCTCGGGGACAAGATCCGCCGGGCCAAGTCCATGGCCCCGACCCGCCCGCACCCCTCCGCCCCCGACACCCCACCCGCGAACAAGCTTCTCGCTCCGGGCGTCGGCCTGGTGGACCGGGCCCGCGACTTCGTCACCGGCCGTGGCAGGTCCTGACACCCGCGGACCCTACGGCGGGTGATACGAGCTGGTTCCGGGGCCGGACCGTCCACCTCCGGTCCGGCCCCGGCGCCCGGACGGGCCCCCTGTGACGCGGCTCATTTCCTCTTCCGGGACGGCTGCCTACGCTGGTACGCCACGAGCGGGGCAGCGCGGCTCCGCGAAACAGCTCGCGGAACCGATCGACCGGACACAGGCGAGCCCGTTCCCAAGGGACCCGACCGCCGTGACCGACGATCCGACCACCGACGACCTGGCACCTGTCATAGCCGCCTCCACCCGTTGGCTGCTGGCCGCCTACCCCGCGCCCGCCGGCGCGCTCAGCCAGGCGCTGGCCGAGGCCCAGGCCCGACAGGCCGCCACGCTCGCCGCCACCCTGCGTTACCCCACCAGCCTCGACGTGCAGCTGCTCCACCTGCTCGCACCCAGTGGATCCCACCGGCTGGACTGGCTCACCGGATGCGACCCGCGGCCCGACGACACCGCCTGGCGGACCTGGGTCGACGAAACCGTGGTCAGCTGGGCGGCCTGCCTCCTGGCCGACCCCACTCTGGCCACCCGTGCCCAGCAGGCCCTCCCCATGAGCGAGTGCCACACCGTCGGCGGCCTGCGACGGCTGACCGACCCCGGCCGGTGGGACACCGAAGCCGCCGCTCTGCTCCGCCATCCCGACCTGCTCGAGACCATCACCGCCCTGCACCGGCCCCAGCTCATGGAACTGCTCAGCGTCGACAGCGCCGAACTGTCCTGATCTCTCCCCCCGGGGTCGTCCCGGGCGCCGGACTCGCCGTCCTCAGCGCCCGGGGGTCTGCTGCTCGGCCGGTGCGGCGACGAGTCGCCGACGGGCCACGAAGACGCGGTGACGAGCTCCTCCAGCCGCTCGATCATCGCGTCGAAGGCCAGGTCACGAGGTGTTCTCGGCTCGGCAGAGGCTGCCTGATTACGGCCGTGCGAAGCGGCTACTCGGAGCACATGAGACTCAGCACCCTCCCCCACCGCCTCCCGCCGGCGGCCGGACGGCTTCTGCCCGACGCCGGGGGCCCCGGCCGTGTCCTGAAAGCGGTCGACCGCTTGGAACGCTTCTCCGGCGCCGACAAGTTGCTCGCGGTCGTGCAGCGGACGGTGCAGGCGGTGCCGCTCGGCCGGGCCAGAGACGCGCTGCACGGGCGGTGGCTGGGTCACCCGGTACACCCGCTGCTGGTCCAGATACCCCTCGGCAGCTGGCTGTCGGCTGCGGTGCTCGACTCGGTGCCCGGCCATCGACGCGCGGCCCGCATCCTGATCGCCACCGGCCTGCTCGCCGCGGCCCCGGCCGCGGTGTCGGGCTGGGTGGACTGGGCGGAACTGAACCGTCGGCAGCTGCGCGTCGGCATCGTCCATGCCGCGGCGAACCTCACCGGTGTCGCCCTGTACGTCACCTCCCTCACCGCTCGTCTGCGCGGACACGAGATCTCCGGCAGGATGTACGGCTGGGCGGGGCTCGGCGTCGTCGGTGCCGGAGGCGCGCTCGGCGGCCACCTCGCCTACCGTCTGGCAGCCGGCGCCAACCACGCCGAAGCCGTCGCACAGCTGGTGGAGCCGGGCTGGCACTACGTCGCCGACCTGTCCGACCTTCCGCTGGGCCGGCCGACGCGCCGTGACCTCGACGGCGTGGCCGTGGTCGCTGTCCGCCGGTCGGACGACACGGTGTACGTGCTGGCGGAACACTGCAGCCACCTGGCGGGCCCCCTGTCGGAAGGCACTCTGGAGGACGGCTGCCTGCGCTGCCCCTGGCACGGCAGTACCTTCCGGCTGACCGACGGCTGGAACCTCACCGGCCCGGCCACCGCGCCGCAGCCCGCCTTCGACACCCGCATCACCGAGGGTCGGGTGGAAGCCCGGCTGCGCACCTGAAACCGCCTTGCCGGGCCGCAGAAGCCAAGGCAGAAGCAGAGGCGCGTCCTGGCACGGGCCGGTGCGGGTGCCGAGGCCGTCACTCCTGGTCGGCGAAGACTCCGGCGTCGAGGTGTCCGAGGATGTCGGCGGGGTCCCGGTACACCGCGCGGGCGCCGGCCGCCTCCAGGTCCGCGCGCGGGATCCCGCCGGACAGCACCGCCACCGGGATGACTCCGTCCCGTGCGGCGGCCGTCATGTCCCAGACGGTGTCGCCGACGAACACGGCTCGTTCGGCCGGTACGCCGGCGAGTTCCCTGGCCTGCTGGACGGGGTCGGGGGCGGGTTTGCCGTCGGCGACGTCGTCCGCGCTGGTCGCCCCGAGGATGACGTCGTCCGCGTCGACGGCCCGCCGTAGCGCGGCCAGTTCCGCACCGCTCGCCGAGGTCGCCAGGACGATCTCCCAGCCCCGCCCGGCCAGTGCGCGCAGCAGGTCGCCCGCCGCGTCCAGCGCCGGGAGCCGCTCGAAGTAGGTGGCGTAGAGGGCGTGGTGGGCCGCGGTGAGCTGCTCGTCCTCGTCGGGGTCGCGGTCCTCGCCGTCGCCGAGCAGGCGGTCCAGCAGGTCGCCGCCGCTGAGGCCCACGGCCCGGTGGATGTCCCTCATGGGGACATGGTGTCCCGCCTGCCGGAACGCCTCCCACCAGGTGACGACGTGCAGGTGATTGGTGTCGACGAGGGTTCCGTCGACATCGAAGATCGCGGCGCGTTTCAGGGTCATCCCGGGTGCCCTCGCTCTCTCACAGTTCGCGCAGGGCGGGCAGCAGCTTCTGTTCGGCCCATTCCAGGTACGGCTCCTGGTGGTCGCCGCCGATCTGGACCAGGGCGACCTCGGTGAACCCCGCGTCGACGTAGGGGCGTACCGCCTCGACGACCGCCTGCACGTCGTCGCCGCACGGAATGGACTCGGCCACGTCCTCGGGCCGGACGAACCGGGTGGCGGATTCGAAGGCGGCGGGTCCGGGGAGTTCGGAGTTGACCGGCCAGCCGCCGCCGAACCAGCGGAACTGGTCGTGGGCGCGGGCGATCGCCGTGTCGCGGTCGGTGTCGTAACAGACCGGCAGCTGGCCGACCCTGGGCCTGCCCGTGCCGCCGTGCCGGTCGAACGCGTCGATCAGTTCCGGCCTGGGCTCGGTGGCGATCAGCAAGTCGGCGAGATGGCCGGCGAGTTCGCACGAACGGTCGCCGGAGACGGCCACACCGATCGGCGGGGGCGCGTCGGGCAGGTCCCACAACCTGGCGTTCTCCACGTCGAAGTGGGCGCCGTGGTGGTTGACGTTCTCGCCCGCGAAGAGTGCGCGGATGATCTCGACGGCCTCTTCCAGCCTCTCCAGCCGGACGTGCGCGGCGGGCCAACCACCGCCCACCACGTGCTCGTTGAGGTTCTCCCCGGACCCGAGTCCGAGGCGGAAGCGCCCCTGGGAGAGGAGTTGGACGGTGGCGGCCTTCTGGGCGACGACCGCCGGGTGGTAGCGGGCCGTCGGGCACGTCACGTACGTCATCAGGGGGATGCGTTCGGTGGCCTGCGCGGCCGCACCGAGCACGCTCCACGCGTAGGAGGCGTGGCCCTGGGACTCCAGCCAGGGAAAGTAGTGGTCGGATATGACCGAGAAGTCGAAACCGGCCCGCTCGGCACCCACCACATGGCCGACCAGCTCCCGCGGGCCCGCCTGCTCGGTCATCATCGTGTATCCGATCTGCACCATGGTCGCTCATCTCCTCGTGGTTGGACCCCACACGTACGGTCTCCGGCCCCGTCACCCCTTCGTCGCGAGCCGCAGGTCGACCTCCTTCTCCTGGTCACCCGACGCCGTGCCCGACCGGTGCACGGTGAACGCGGAACTCAGGGCTTCGAACAATTGATCGACAGCGAGGTAGTCGCCCTGCAAGGTGGCGGAGACCGAGCCCGCCAGGGGGACCGGAGCGGGCGGGTCCCACTCCTGCGTGGGTTCGAACTCCGCGCTCCACACGGTCGAGCGATCACCCGGCTGCTCCTCGGGCACGTCGTCGGCGGGACGGTCGGTGGGAAACGCGGTCCGCAGCACGCCGAAGACAGCGGCGGCGTCCTCCTCGGACGCTCCGGTGAGGGACACGGTGGCCATCGGGGCACTCTCCTTGGGTGGGACAGGACTCGTCACCCGTCACCGGACGGGCCGGTCACTGGCGCCGGTACGCGTACCCGTCTCGTGTCCTTTCAGGCGGACGAACCTCCGGGTCGCGTACTTCCCTCCCGGCGCGGCTCCGGAAGGGCCGTCCGTCCACGTGGCGTCAGGTCCGCTCCTTCTTGGGGAAGACGTACTCGTCGAGGACCAGGCCGACGGCGACGGCCGCCGGGATGGCGACCAGGGCGCCGATGATGCCGAGAAGCGCCCCGCCGACCAGCACCGCGAGAACGGTGACCAGCGGGTGGACGTCGACGGCGAACTTCATGGCCCGCGGCACGATGAGGTAGTCCTCGGCGACCCGGAAGACGACGTAGAAGACGGCCGTCGCGATCGCGACGGGGAGGGACACGGACAGGGCGACGAGGCTGACGACGACGCCGGCCAGGGTGGAGCCGACGATCGGGATCATGTCCATCAGCGCGGTGAAGATGCCCAGCGCGGCGGCATACGGGACACCGGTGGCCGCGCACCAGCCGAAGGTCGCCACGCCGGCGATCCCGGAGGTGACGAGGTTGCCGAGCATGAACTTGCCTATCCGGTTCATGATCTCTTCGGCCACGCCCTGGACGCGCTCGCGGTGGCTGACCGCCACGAAGCGGAAGCAGAACTGTTTGATGGCCGGCAGCGCCGCCATGCAGTACAGGGTCACCGTGATCACGATCACCGTGGAGGTGAGGGTGCTCAGGACCATCTGACCGGCGCCCAGAACCCCTCCGGCCAGACCGCTCCCTCCGCCTCCCGACCCGATCTGCTGCTTGGCCTTCTCCACCAGGTGGTAGCGGTCCTCCAGGCGTCCGATCGCCGACTGGTGGTCGTGGACCTGCTGCAACCAGCCCGGTACGGCGTCGACCAGCGCGGAGACCTCCTTGGTCACCGGCGGGATGACCAGAGCCAGGAACCCGCCGAGCACCACGACGAACCCCGTCAGCACGATGGCGACGGCCCAGCCGCGCCGCAGACCCCGGCGGGTGAACCAGAGGACGAGCGGTTCCAGGCTGATCGCGATGAACACGGCCAGCAACAGCAAGGTCAGCATCGAGCTGACCCGCATCACCGTCTGGACGGCCAGCCACGCCAGGCTCGCCCCCAGCCCCAGCCCGAACCCCACGGTCACCCACGACCGGCGACGACGCTCACGCACGTCCCCGTGAGACTCCTGGAGCTCGGACCGGGACGCCGGTACGCCCTCCGCGGAGCCCGCGCCAGGGTCCCGCGCGCGCGTCCCCTCGACAGCGCCGTGCTCCTCGCGAACGGCCCCGGGCTCGGACTGCGCAGACATCGCGACACCTCTCCTCGACTGCCTCGGACGGGCGTGGTACCACGGCGGGACACCTCGGGCCGCCGCTCGCGGTGCCGGGCGCGGGCAGCCGTGCTCGCCCTGTGCCGTCGCCCACGACCAGGTCGTTCAGGACGGGCCGGCGACACCGGCCCCGGGTACCCGGATGCTCCGCCGGTAAGAGCCCGTCGGCGCCGGCCGTTTCTGATGGCTCCGTGATCGTGTCTCGGGTCCGGCTGACCGCCGCGGTGACGGCCGGGGTGCCGTGCCGTCGAGGATGTGGTCGCGTGTGATGCCGCTTTGGATGTCGGCCGACGGGAGTTGGTGCTGCGGGTCGCCTTCTGGTTCGTCGGCCCCGGCGAACTCTGTGGGGCTGCCGAGCCTGGGCTGGTGCGCCGTCAGCTCTCGGTCTCGTCGGACGGGCCGGCGGCGGCGCGTTGGGGTGCCACCGTGTACTTCGGGTCCTCGGCCGAGGCGACTCCTGCCGCGAAGATGCCGAAACGGGTGCAGGCCGAGCCCGCGAGGAGGGCGAGGCCCGCGAGTCCGGCCGCGGGGCGGCTGCGGTGGCCGAGCACCAGGCCGGTGGCGGCGCCTGCCGCAGTGAGCAGGCGGGCGGTGCGCAGCAGGGTTCCGGCGCGGCCCTGGTGGTAGGTTTCCGCGACCATGCCGAGGCGCCGTTCGGCCGCCCGGGTCGCGGCCTCCTCGGCGCCGGCGGCGAGCACCGCGGCGCAGCGTGCGGGTGCCGACTCGTGCACCGGGCCGAGGAGCAGGGCCATGCCGGAGGCGGCGGCCGTGGCGGAGGCGGCGAACACGTAGGGCAGTTCACGGTGCGCGCCGTGCCAGGCGGGTACGGCGGTGTCCGCCGCGAGGACGGCGGTGTAGGAGGCGATCGCCGGTCCGAGCAGCGCCGCCGCCGCGGTCGCCGTGGCCCCGGCCCTGGGCAGCCGGCCGGTGACGGCGGTGATCGCGGCAGCGCCGGCCGCCGGTCCGTAACCGGCGAGGAGCCAGGAGCCCACGCTCATGGGGGAGGTGGGCTTGAGCACCCGGAGCATGTGGGGGAACCGGCTCGGCACCCCGAGATCGTGCACCAGCGCGGCGGCGGACAGTGAGACCGCGGCGAGGGAGGACACTTTCATCGCTGTGGCGGTCGACGTACGCCCGGTGAGCTGGGCGCCCGCCGCCAGCACGGAGCCCGCGCCGGCGAGCCCGCCCAGGAAGAAGTACCCGGCGATGTCCCGGGCGCCCCATGAGGGTGCCTTGATGACCGGACGCCCGTAGTACGACTCGAACTCGGCCCGGGGAACCATGAGTTGCTCCCCGTTGCGCTTACGGCGCCCCTGCCGGGTGCCCTGCCCGAGGCTGCTCTTGGAGTCGCTCATCGGGTGCCCTTCCCGCCCAGCACACCGGGCAGCGCGAAGGAGACGGCGAAGGCTCCGGCCAGGGAGAGGGCCGCCGCACCGGCGTGCTTCCACATCGTGGGGAGGTCGCGGGTGGTGACGACCGGGTTCGGGGGCAGCCCGTAGACCTCGGGTTCGTCGAGGAGCAGGAAGAACGCGCCGTCGCCGCCGACGCCGTCATCGGGCTCGTGGCCGTACAGCCGTGCGCCGTCCACGCCCGCCGCGTGCAGTTGGTCCACGCGCAGGGCGGCTCGTTCGCGCAGTTCGTCCAGCGGGCCGAACTGGATGGACTCGGTCGGGCAGGCTTTGGCGCAGGCGGGTTCCTGGCCGGCGCCGAGCCGGTCGTAGCACATGGTGCACTTGAACGCCCGCCCGTCATCGGGGCGTTGTTCGATGACGCCGTACGGGCAGGCGGGCACGCAGTAGCCGCAGCCGTTGCAGATGTCCTCCTGGACGACGACCGTGCCGAACTCGGTCCGGAAGAGGGAGCCGGTGGGGCAGACGTCGAGGCAGGCCGCGTGGGTGCAGTGTTTGCACACGTCGGACGACATCAGCCAGCGAAGTTCCCCGGGCTCGGCGGACGGCTCGGGCTCGGCTTCGGCCAGGGGAAGCCGGGTGCGTCCGTCCGGCGCCGGGACCTGCTGTTCGATGAAGGCGACATGGCGCCAGCTGGAGGCGCCGAGGCCCTGGGTGTTGTCGTAGCTCATGCCGGTGAGGGAGAGGCCGTCCTCCGGGATGGCGTTCCACTCCTTGCAGGCGACCTCGCAGGCCTTGCAGCCGATGCAGACGGAGGTGTCGGTGAAGAAGCCGACCCGGGGCGGGGGTTCGGGATGGCCTGCGTCGCGTGCGGGGTCGGGTTCGGCACCGCTGAGCAGGTGGCGGTCGGTCATTTCCGGGTCTCCGTCCCTGTACTGGCGGTGATGCCCGCCCGGCTGCGGTATTCGGCGACCAGCTTCGGCAGGTCGGGCCCGCGAGGGCGGCGGCCCGGGCGGATGTCGGCGGTCAGCGCCTTGTCCTCCTGGATATGGGCGTTGGGGTCCAGGGCGATGGCGACGAGTTCGTTGGCCGCGTCGCCGGTGGCCACTCCGTTGGGACCCCAGTGGAACGGCAGTCCGATCTGGTGGATGGTGCGGCCGTGCACCGTGAGGGGTGTGATCCGGGCGGTGACCATGACGCGGGCCTCGACGGCGTTGCGGGCCGTGACGATGGTGGCCCAGCCCAGGTGCTCGAGGCCGCGTTCGGCGGCCAGTTGGGGGGAGACCTCGCAGAAGAACTCCGGCTGGAGTTCGGAGAGATAGGACGACCAGCGGCTCATGCCGCCCGCCGTGAAGTGCTCGGTGAGGCGGTGTGTGGTGATGACGTACGGGAAGACCTCGGCACCCTTCTCGTCGCCGCTCGGGTGGTAGCGGTTGCCCTCCCGGGGCAGCAACTGCCGTACGGGGGAACGCGGTGTGGAGGGGTGGAGGGCGTTGGCGAAGGGCGAGTCCTGCGGTTCGTAGTGGGTCGGGAGCGGGCCGTCCTCCAAGCCCGCGGGCGCGTACAGCCAGCCCTTGCCGTCGGCCTGCATGATGAACGGGTCGTCGCCGCGCAGCGCGTCGGGTCCGGTCGCGTCCTCGTCCGGTACGAAGTCCGGGGCGCGGTCGGGTACGAAGTCCGGGACGTCGTACCCGGTCCACTTCCCCTCGGCCTCGTCCCACCAGACGTACGCCTTGCGCTCGCTCCACGGCGTGCCGTCCGGGGCGGCCGACGCCCGGTTGTAGAGGACGCGGCGGTTGGCGGGCCACGCCCAGGCCCATTCGGCGGCCACCCAGTCCTGTTCGCTGCCGGGCCGGCGGCGGGCGGCCTGGTTGACGCCGTCCGCGTACACCCCGCAGTAGATCCAGCAGCCGCACCTCGTCGAGCCGTCGTCCTTGAGTTCGGTGTACGCCGAGAGCGGCGCCCCGCCCGGGCCGTGGCCGTTGATCTCGGCGAGTACGGCGCCGGCGTCCGGTTCGGCCAGCGGGCCGTCGACGGGGTAGTCCCAGGTCAGATCCTGTACGGGCCGGTCCATCGGGTCGGTCGAGGCGGCCAGCCGCTCCTTGATACGGCGGCCCAGGTGGTACATGAACCACAGGTCGCTGCGGGCGTCGCCCTCGGGCTCGACGGCCGCGTGGTGCCACTGCAGCCAGCGGTTGGTGTTGGTGAACGAGCCGTTCTTCTCGGTGTGGGCGGCGGCCGGGAAGAAGAACACCTCGGTGCCGATGTCCTCGGTGCGCAGCTCGCCGGTCTCGATCTCCGGGCCGTCCTGCCACCAGGTCGCCGACTCGATGAGGGAGAAGTCGCGTACGACGAGCCACTCCAGGTTGGCCATGCCGAGCCGCTGGAGCCGAGTGTTCGCGGAGCCGACCGCGGGGTTCTCGCCCATCAGGAAGTAGCCCTTGCACACTCCGTCCAGCTGGGCCATCACCGTGTCGTAGGTGGAGTGGGAGCCGGTCAGGCGCGGCAGGTGGTCGAAGCAGAAGTCGTTGGCGGCGGTGGCCGCGTCGCCGTAGTACGCCTTCAGGAGGCTCACGAAGTAGGCCCGCATGTCGGCCCAGAAGCCCTTGTCGGTGCGGCTGGCCTTGATGAAGGCTTCCAGGTCCTCGTGCGCGTGGGCGTGCGGCATGGGGAGGTAGCCGGGCAGCAGGTTGTAGAGGGTGGGGATGTCGCTGGAGCCCTGGATGGAGGCGTGGCCGCGCAGGGCCTGGATGCCGCCGCCGGGGCGGCCGATGTTGCCGAGCAGCAGCTGGAGCACGCTCGCGGCGCGGATGTACTGGGCGCCGACCGAGTGCTGGGTCCAGCCGACCGCGTACACGAACGCGCTCGTCCGCTCGCGGCCCGAGTTCGCGGTCAGGTCCTCGCACACCTGGAGGAACTTCGCGCGCGGTACTCCGCAGACCTCCTCCACCAGCTCCGGGGTGTAGCGGGCGTAGTGGCGCTTGAGGACCTGGTAGACGCAGCGCGGATGTCGCAGGGTCTCGTCGCGTGGTGCCCGGCCCGCGGTGCGCGCCCCGCCCGAGCCGTGTGCCTCCGGGCCGCCCGAGCCGTGGACCCGCTCTTCGTACTGTTCGTCGACCTCGCCGGTGGGCTGCTGCACCTCGACGCCCTCGTACTGCCAGCTGGAGGGGTCGTAGTGGTGCTTGTCCTCGTCCAGCCCGGAGAAGACACCGTCGAGGTCCTCGGTGTCGCGGAAGTCCTCGCTCACCAGGGTGGCGGCGTTGGTGTAGGCGAGGACGTACTCGCGGAAGTCCTTCTCCTCGGTCAGGACGTGGTTGATGATCGCGCCGAGGAACGCGATGTCGCTGCCGGCCCGGATCGGGACGTGCAGGTCGGCCAGCGCGCTGGTGCGGGTGAACCGCGGGTCGACGTGGATGATCCGGGCGCCGCGCGCCTTGGCCTCCATCACCCACTGGAAGCCGACGGGGTGGGCCTCGGCGAAGTTGGAGCCCTGGATGACGATGCAGTCGGCGTGCTGGAGGTCCTGCATGAAGGTGGTGGCCCCGCCTCGCCCGAAGGAGGTGCCTAGCCCGGCGACCGTGGAGCTGTGGCAGACCCTGGCCTGGTTCTCCACCTGGACCACGCCGAGGCCGGTCAGCAGCTTCTTGATGAGGTAGTTCTCCTCGTTGTCGAGGGTCGCGCCGCCGAGACTGGCGATGCCGAGGGTGCGCGCGGTGCGCAGCCCCTCGGACTCCCACTCCCAGGTTTGGCGCCGCGTCTCGATGACCCGGTCGGCCACCATGTCCATGGCGGTCTCCAGGTCGAGGGGTTCCCAGTCGGCGGCGTACGGCCGCCGGTAGAGCACCTCGTGGCGGCGGGCCGGGCCGGTGGTGAGCTGCAGCGTGGCCGAACCCTTGGGACACAGGCGCCCTCGGCTGATGGGCGAATCCGGGTCGCCCTCGATCTGGACGACCTTGTCGTCCTTGACGTAGACCTGCTGCCCGCAGCCCACCGCGCAGTAGGGGCATACAGATCGCACCACCCTGTCGGCGGTGACCGTGCGCGGCCTGAGGTGCTGGGTGCGCGCCGACATGGCGGCCCGGCCCCGGCCCAGCGGGTCGGATGCGGTGAGCTGGCGGAAGGCGGGCCAGTCACTGATCCACGTACGCACACCCATGGTGTGTCCTTTCGGCGGCCGGAAAGCCCGGCGGCGTCGGCGGGTGTCACTCTCTGTCGTTCCCGGGAGGCTTCGGACGGTCGTTCCCGTGAGGCTTCGGACGGCGGTCGCTCACCGTGCATTTCCTCTCGCGGCCAGGCGTGGGTTCCGGCCCCGGGTACCCGCCGCCGGTGGGGCTACGCAGGGCCGACCGATGGGTACCGGACGATCTTGGCCGTTGCATGAGGCAACGGTCGCTCCACACGTCGGCCGGAGCCGGGCCGCCACGTCCGCCGGCGGGCGTACCCGGTGACGGCTCCCGTCCTGTGAAACCAGGGAGGGAGCCGTCAGGTGGTACCGGCGTGTGCCTTCAGCGGGTCACGCGTGTCGGTGCGAGCGTCGGTTTCCGGTGACGAGGCGGTGGAGAAGGAGCGGGGATCAGCCGCTCAGGCGGCTGCGCAGCATCGCCTTGCCCAGGTCCGCGCCCTTGCGGCTGTCGGCCTGTGCCTTGGTGAACAACTCGACGAGTTGCGCGTCCTTCTCCCGCTCGGCGTCCTTGATGTAGGTGTCCAGCCGCAGGACGTTCTCCATGCAGCTCTCGACGTACCAGAGGAGGTTGTAGTCCTTGTCGGCGGTTCCGGTGATCTTTCCGGTCTCCGTGGCGCTGGCCATCGTCGTCACTCCGTCCGTTGCGTTGAAGCGGGTGTCGATCCGCCGGTCTTGTCGGCCGGACTGCCCGAGTACCCCGCACGGACACGACGCACCACGGGCACCGGGTCACCATGGCGAGGCCACCCATCCGACGGTGCCCTTCGACGTGCGCTTCCTCCCGGCGCGTCTCTGCCCCAGGTCAGGCCCCGGATGGCGGCAGTGTGACGGTCTTGTGCTCGACGTACTGGGCCAGCCCGACCGCCCCGTACTCGCGGCCGATCCCACTCGCCTTGTAGCCGCCGAACGGGCCGTCGAAGGAGATGGCCGCGCCGTTGACGGTGACCGTGCCGGTCCGCAGCCGGCCGGCGACCTCCAGTGCGTGCGCCTCGTCGGCGGACCACACGCCGCCCGAGAGGCCGTACTCTGAGTCGTTGGCGATGCGTACGGCCTCGTCCTCGTCGTCGTAGGGGATGACCACGAGGACCGGGCCGAAGATCTCCTCCTGGGCGATCCGCATGGAGTTGTCGACGTCGGCGAACACGGTCGGGGTCACGTAGTTGCCGCTCTCCAGTCCCGGCGGGACCCCGGGGCCGCCGGTGACGAGCCGGGCCCCTTCCCTGATGCCGACCTCGATGTAGTCGCGCACGCGCTGCTGCTGGTCGCGGCGGATCATCGGGCCGATGAAGGTGTCGGGGTCGGCCGGGTCACCGACCTTGAGCGACTCCACGAGGTCCTTGAGGCCGGTGACGACCTCGTCGTACCGGCCGCGCGGCGCGAGGACGCGGGTCTGCGCGATGCACGACTCGCCGTTGTTGAGCAGGGAGGCGAACTTCAGCCCGCGCACCGCCCGGTCGACGTCGGCGTCCGGCAGGATGATCGCGGCCGACTTGCCGCCCAGCTCGAGGCTGACCCGCTTCAGCTGTTCGCCCGCGATGGCGGCGATCCTGCGCCCGGCCCGGGTCGAGCCGGTGAACGCGATCTTGTCGATGTCGCGGTGCGACACCAGGTACTCGCTGGTCTCCCGGTCGGCGGGCAGCACGCTGATCACCCCTTCGGGCAGACCGGCCCGCTCCAGCAGCTCGGCGAGGACGCCCATGCTCAGCGAGTTCTCCGGGGACACCTTCAGGACGACCGTGTTGCCGGCCAGCAGCGCCGGGATGATCTTCGCCATGGCCGCCGAGAACGGGGAGTTCCAGGGAATGACGGCCGCGACCACGCCGACGGGCTCACGCCGTACGACGGCGCGCACCGCGGAGCCGGACGCCGGCGTCTCCTCCCAGCCGAACTTCTCCGCGGCCGCGAGGTAGGCCTCGGCCTGCCGGGTGAGCCCCGGCTGCCCGGCCCTGGTGAACCAGGCGGCCGAGCCGTTCTCGGCCGAGATGAGGCCGGCGATCCGCTCGGCGTCGGCCTCGCGCAGCGCGTTCAGACGCCGGAGGACGGCGATGCGATCCGCCGGTGCCGTGCGCGGCCAGGGGCCGTCGTCGAAGGCGGCCCGGGCGGCGGCCACCGCGCGGTCGATGTCGGCCGGCCGGGCCTGGGCGGCACGGCCGATGACCGCCTGGTCGTGCGGCGACCGGATGTCGAGCAGTCCGGGGTCGCTGGGCGCCTGCCAGGATCCGGCGATGAAGAGACGGTCGTAAGTGATCATTTGCCCTCTCCCGAGGATGTCGAGCGAAGTTGCCGCGCTATCTGTCACTTCAATGTAGCACTTGTGAATGAGAGCAGCTCATCGATGAGTCATTAGATGAGTCAGACTCCACACCTCGGGCTATGCTCGGCGCGTGAGAGCAGACGCAGCACGCAACCTGGAAGCGGTTCTGACGACCGGGGCCCGTATGCTCGCCGCCGATCCGGCCGCGAGCATCGCCGCGATCGCCGCCGAGGCCGGCGTCGACCGGCGCACCGTCTACCGGCGGTTCGCGTCCCGCGAGGAGCTGCTGGCGGCCATCTACGAGGCGCGGTACGACGCGGTCGAGCGAGCCGTGGAGAACGCCAGGCTGCGTGCGGCTCCCGTCGCGGTGGCGCTGCACCGGTACGTCGAGGAGATCATCGGCGTCAACCGCAAGTGGCCGGTGGAGCTCGGCCGGCTGCGGGCCGACGACACGATCCGGGAGCGGCGCGACGCTCTGATCGCGGAGATCGACGACTTCCTGCGGCGCGCCACCGACGAGGGGCTGCTGCGCCCCGATCTCCCGCTCTCCTGGGCGAGTTCACTGCTGCCACAGCTGATGCATCTGGCCTCGCGGGAGTTGTCCGAGCTCAGCGCCGCGCAGGCCGCCGACGTGGTCGTCGACACCTTCCTGCACGGCCTCGGCCGACGGTGATCGCCACGGGTCTTGTGGTGCGCCCGTACGTCTGATTGGGTACCGCCCGGTAGAACGGGAGCAACCGACATGGATCAGGCGGCACGGCAGGACGTCCGAGGGGCGTTGCCCGAAGGGCTCGGGCAGGCGATACGGCAGGCCGGCGACGACATCGCGGCCGTACTGGACGGCGTGGCGGACACGGGTGTCGCCGTACCGGGGTCGCAGTGGACGGTCGGCGAGGCGGCGGCCCATCTGGCCCTGGCCAACGGGCTGATGGCCGACCTCGCTCTCGGCACGGAACGCCCTTACGGGGACGGCACACCGCAGAGCCTCGCGGCGGCCAACGCGGAGTCGCTGGCCGTGTTCGGGGAGCGCCGGGCCGAGCCGCTCGCGGCGATGATCACCGAGCAGGCCGCGCGCTGTGTCGACGCGCTGGCCACGACGGCGGACGGTCCTGCGCCGGTCACGCCGCTCGGCCGGATGGACCGGTCCGTCCTCGCCTCCTACCTGCTCACGCACATGCTGGGCCACGGTTACGATCTCGCCCGCGCGCTGCGGCGCCCGCACATGATCGACGCCGAACGGGTGGCGCTGTGCATGCCGTTCATGCTCTCGGTGATGCCGACCGTGGCGGACGCTGCGGCGGTCGCCGGGGTGAGCGCCCGCTACACGATCCGGCTGCGCGGTGGCGGCGGTGCCTTCGGCGTCACGCTCACCGAAGGCGCCGTACAGGTGGCGCCGGGGCCGCAGGACCGCCCGGACTGCACGATCCTCATCGATCCGGTCGCCTTCCTCCTCATCGCCCTCGGCCGCCGCAACCCGTGGCTGGCCATGGCCCGGGGCCAGATCCTCGCCACCGGCCGCAAGCCCTGGCTGGCCCCCCGCTTCCCCTCGCTCTTCGTCGCCCCCTGACCACCGCCTCGGCGATCCCCCGGCCGCCGGGCACACACCGCCTTTCCCGGTCCGCCCGGTCCGCCCGGACCGTCCCGCGGCATGCCGCCTTCGCCGGCTGACCCGGCGTACGCCCGACCGCACCCCGTTCGGCCCAACCCCGCTCGTCCAGAAGAGGCGAGCGGGCGTGACCGATGTGACCGTGGTGGAAGGTATGGGCCCGCGCACGGATCCGAGGAGGCTGCATGGCCGAGGGACTGGTCGACGGCAGAGGGCCCCGCACTGCCCTCACGGACGGCCCGAAGTGGTCTCCTGAGCGGTCCGGGCGGGTCTTCGGACAGCTGAGCGCCGTCGCCGATGCCGTCCTCTACGAGGGCTACCTTCTCTACCCCTATCGGCGGTCCTCGCCGAAGAATCGTGCCCGCTGGCAGTTCGGGGTCCTCTTCCCCAGGGACTGGGTGGAGGCCGACGGCCCGGTCAGCCCGGGCGTGTCGGGTTCGGCGGACTCCTGGTACCAGCAGACGGAATGCCTGGTGCGGGTGGACCGGCCGGACGCGGTCCTGCGGGTGCGGGTGCGGTACCTGCAGATGCAGCACAAGCAGGTCGAGGACGCCGAGCGGCGCCCGGTCGAGTCGCTGACGTGCGACGACGGAACCGTGCAGCTGACCTTCGAGGAGGCGGTGCCGCGCGCGGCGGACCTCACGGTCCCCCTCACCGAGGGCGAGCACAGCTTCCCGGTGGGCTCCCCCGCCGGCGCCGACACGGAGGCACTGCCCTCCGGAGCCGGGCGGATCGTCAGGCGCCGGGAGGAACTCCGGGCGACCACCACGGTCATGGCCGAGCGGTTCGGCGAGGGACTCGTGCGGCTCCGGGTGCGCACCGCGCACGACGGACAGCCGACCGATGCGCACGCCCCGCGCGACCGGGCGCTGCGCCACGCCCTCATCGCCACCCACACCCTGCTCGGCGCCGAGGGCGCGGAGTTCGTCTCCCTGATCGACCCCGGCCCGGACCTCCAGGAGGCCGCCCGGAGATGCCGCAACGACTTCACGTTCCCGGTGCTCGGCGGCCCGCCTCCCGCCGACGCCCCCGCCGACGGCTCGGTCTCCGCCCTGCTGCTCTCCTCGCCGATCATCCTGCCCGACCACCCGCAGGTGGCCCCGGAGAGCCCCGGGGACCTGCACGACGCCGGGGAGATCGACGAGATCCTCACCCTGCGCACCATGTTGCTGACGGACGAGGAGAAGCGGGAGGCCCGCGCCACCGACCCGCGGGCCGCCGAGATCCTCGACCGCGTCGACACCATGCCGCCGGAGGTCTTCGGGCGGCTGCACGGCGCGATCCGTTCGCTGAAGCCGGCCGCCGGCCGTCCCGCATGGTGGCAGGAGGGCGCCGACGAGGGGCTCTCCCCGGCCACCGACACCGTCCTGGTCGACGGTGTGCGGGTCGGCGGCGGCAGCGCGGTGCGGCTGCGCCCGCGCCGCCGGGGCGCCGACGCCCAGGACATGTTCCTCGCCGGGCGGACCGCCACCGTGGCCGCCGTCTTCCACGACGTGGACGGCAGCACCCATCTCGCCGTCACGGTCGACGACGATCCGGCGGCCGAACTGCACGGCTGGTACGGCCGTTTCCACTACTTCCGGCCCGACGAAGTCGAGCCGCTCGGGGGCACCGACGTCCCGGACCCAGCGGCGGCACAAGAGCCGCCCGCGGGACTCACTCCATCGGAGGCCTAGCGTATGAGCACCAAGAACGGCACGACCGCCGTCGGCGGCGAACCCAGCGAAACCCGCGAACACCAGGGGTTCGACGAGATCACCATCCTGTGGATCTCCGAGGGCATGAGCTGCGACGGCGACACCGTCTCCGTGACCGCGGCGGACCAGCCCTCCATCGAGGACCTGGTCCTCGGCCTGATCCCGGGCATCCCGAAGGTCAACCTGGTCAACAAGGTGCTGTCGCCGAGCCTGGGCGGCGAGGACTTCCTCGCGCCGTACCGGAAGGCGGCACGGGGCGAGCTGGAGCCGTTCATCCTCGTCATCGAGGGCTCGATCCCGAACCAGAACATCATCGAGGGCGAGGGCTACTGGACGTCCTTCGGCAACGACCCGGAGACCGGCCAGCCGCAGACCCTCAACGACTGGATCGACCAACTGGCGCCCAAGGCCTGGGCGGTGGTGGCCATCGGCACCTGTGCCACCTTCGGCGGCATCCATGCGATGGCCGGCAACCCGACCGGTTCGATGGGCCTCGCGGACTACCTGGGCTGGGACTACAAGTCGCAGGGCGGCCTGCCCGTGGTGAACATTCCGGGCTGCCCGGTGCAGCCGGAGAACTTCATGGAGACCCTGGTCTGGGTGCTCTACCACGCCGCCGGCACCGCTCCCCCGCCCCCGCTGGACCACATGCTGCGTCCGCAGTGGCTGTTCGGGCGCACGGTGCACGAGGGCTGCGACCGAGGCTCGTACTACGAGCAGGCGTCCTTCGCGATGGACTACAACTCCCCCAAGTGCCTGGTGAAGACCGGCTGCTGGGGTCCGGTCGTGAACTGCAACGTGCCCAAGCGGGGCTGGATGGCCGGCGTCGGCGGCTGCCCCAACGTCGGCGGTATCTGCATCGGCTGCACCATGCCGGGCTTCCCCGACGCCTTCATGCCGTTCATGGACGAGCCACCCGGCGGCACCCTCTCGTCGCTGGCCATCAAGCCGTACGGCGCGGTCATCCGCCGCCTGCGCGGCTTCACCAACGACCTGGTCAACCACGAGCCCAAGTGGCGCCACAACAAGCGCAAGCTCACCAGCGGGTACGCCCCGCGCTGGCGGCCCTGACACGCCAGAGTCCTCCCGCCCCACATCCCCCCACAGCAAAGGCCAGCGACGCTGATGACAACCGAGGCCCGGCAGAAAGGGCGAAAGCCCGCGCAGATCGTCGACATGTCCTGGGATCCGATCACCCGGATCATCGGAAACCTGGGCATCTACACGAAGATCGACTTCGCCAACCGGGAGGTGACGGAGTGTCACAGCACCTCCTCCCTCTTCCGCGGCTACTCCGTCTTCATGAAGGGGAAGGACCCGCGCGACGCGGGCTTCATCACCTCGCGGATCTGCGGTATCTGCGGCGACAACCACACCACCTGCTCCGACTACGCCCAGCAGATGGCGTACGGGGTGAAGCCGCCGCCGCTGGCCGAGCACATCGTCAACCTCGGCGAGGCGGCCGAGTACATGTTCGACCACACGATCTTCCAGGACAACCTGGTCTTCGTGGACTTCTGCGAGCAGATGGTCAAGGCCACCAACCCGAGCGTCCTGGCCCGCGCGCAGAAGACCGCGGCGCCGCGCGGTGACATCCACGGGTACCGGACCATCGCGGACATCATGAAGGCCTTCAACCCCTTCGAGGGCGAGGTCTACAAGGAGGCCCTGAAGGTCTCCCGGACCACCCGCGAGATGTTCTGCCTGATGGAGGGCCGGCACGTCCACCCCTCCACGCTGTATCCGGGCGGTGTGGGCACCATGCCGTCGCCGACCGTGTTCACCGACTACCTCAGCCGGCTGATGCACGTCATCGACTTCGTGAAGAAGGCCGTCGCCATGAACGACGACGTCTTCGACTTCTTCTACGAGGCGCTGCCCGGCTACGAGGAGGTCGGCAAGCGCCGTATCCTGCTCGGCTGCTGGGGTGCCTGGCAGGACCCGAAGGTCGTCGACTACCGCTACGAGAACATGGACCGCTGGGGCAAGGCGATGTACGTCACCCCCGGCATCGTGGTCGACGGCGAACTGGTCACCAACAACCTGGTCGACATCAACCTGGGCCTCCGGATCATGCTGGGCAGTTCGTTCTACGAGGACTGGGTGAACGAGGACCCGTTCGTCACCCACGACCCGCTGGGCAACCCCGTCGACATGCGCCACCCGTGGAACCAGACCACCCTTCCGGTGCCGCAGAAGCGGGACTTCGACGCCAACTACAGCTGGGTGATGAGCCCGCGCTGGTTCGACCAGCGCACCGGCGACCACCTGGCCCTCGACACCGGCGGCGGCCCGCTGGCCCGGCTCTGGTCGACCGCGCTGAGCGGCATCGTCGACACGCCGTACATCAAGGCCACCGGCAACAGCGTGCGGATCTCGCTGCCCAAGGGCGAGAGCCTGCCGGAGACCACCCTGGAGTGGAAGATCCCGAAGTGGTCGAACACCCTCGAACGCGACCGTGCCCGGCCGTACTTCGTCGCCTACGCGGCGGCCATGGCCCTGCAGTTCCTGGACGAGGCGATGGGCCTGGTGCGGTCCGGCGACACCAAGGTGTTCGAGGACTTCGAGGTGCCGGACGAGGCGATCGGCTGCGGCTTCCACGAGGCCGTGCGCGGGGTCCTCTCCCACCATCTGGTGATCAAGGACAAGAAGATCGCCAACTACCACCCGTACCCGCCGACCCCGTGGAACGCCAGCCCCCGGGACAAGTTCGGCACGCCCGGTCCCTACGAGGACGCCGTCCAGGGCCAGCCGATCTTCGAGGAGAACGGCCCGGACGACTTCAAGGGCGTCGACATCATGCGGACGGTCCGCAGCTTCGACCCGTGTCTGCCGTGCGGTGTCCACATGTACACGGGCAAGGGCAAGACGCTGAGCGTCACACACTCGCCGACGTACGGGGCGGACCATGGCTGACCCCGGGCGGCTCGACGCCCCGGCGGTCGAGGCCCGGCTCGCCCGCCTCGACTCACTGCTCGAGGGGCTGGAGTCCGCGCCCGGGCCCACCGGCGGCTCGGCCGTGGAGGCGGTTCGCCTGCTGACCGAGGTCTACGGCGAGGCACTCGCCCGCGTCCTGGACGGCGCGGACGCGGCCCTGGCCGAGCGACTCTCCGGCGACGAACTCCTCGACCACCTCCTGGTCCTGCACGACATCCACCCCGACTCGCCCGAGAGCCGGGCGGCCCGCGCGGTCGAACGGCTGCGCCCCGCCGTGCGGGAGCGCGGCGGTGACGTCGAGTGGGCCGGTGTGGAGGGCCAGGTGGGCCGGGTGCGGCTGACCACGGGCGGCGGTTGCGGGTCCGGGTGCGGCGGAGGTACTACGGAGGTGGCCGACGTGGTCCGGGAGGCGGTGCTCGCCGCGGCCCCCGAGCTGACCGACGTGCAGCCGGTGCCCGAGGACCCGGCTCCCGCCTTCGTCCCCCTGGACTCCCTGCGCCGGCCACAGGAGGCCCGGTGAGCACCGACGGAGCCCTGGCCCGCCTCATCCGCTCCGCCGCCGACCACCGGCCGGCCGCGGAGGCGGAGGTGTGCGACCTGTGCGCCGCCCCGGTGCCCGAGAAGCATCCGCATCTGTACGACACCGGGCAGGGCGAGGTCCGCTGTGCCTGCCGTCCCTGCTCGGTGCTGTTCCCCGGAAAGCCGGGACAGGGCACCGGCGAGGCCCAGTTCCGGCTGATCCCGACCCGCCGGGTCCGGCTCCCCAAGGTCGACACCGCGGCTCTCGGGGTCCCGGTCGGACTGGTCTTCTTCGTACCGCGCGCCGACGGCTCGGTCACCGCCGAGGGGCCGAGCCCGGCGGGTGCCATGCGCTGGGAGGTGGACGCGGCGGCCTGGCAGCGGGCGGTCGCCGGCAGCCCGCCCCTGGCCGGCATGGCGCCCGACGTCGAGGCGCTGCTGGTCAACACCGTCCACGGCCTGGACCACCACTGGATCGCACCGGTCGACGACTGCTTCCGGATGCTCGCCGTGGTCCGCCGGGAATGGCGCGGCCTGTCCGGTGGCGGCCGGATGTGGCCGGCCGTGGAGCGTTTCTTCGAGGAGCTCACCGAGCGCCCTTGAGGAACGGCAACACAGGAAGGAGAAACCCCATGGGAAGCATCCGAGTCGGCCGCCCCCAGGCGAAGCCCGACACCCCGACCCACGTGCCCGGTATGCACCAGGGCAACGAGGGGCCGCACACCACCCAGACCGGGCACCACCCGGACGGCACCGCCGACGCGCGGCGCTCCACCGGCATCCACTGGAAGCGGCACGACACCCTGCTGGACGTCATGCCGAACATCCCACCCGGATGAAACAGAACAGGGAGTTCCCCACATGAAGGTCCAGCGAAAGAGAACCGGAACGGCGGCCCAGCGCGTGCTGACCGCCGAGATCGCCGTCGTGGGCACCCTCGCCCTGGCGCTGTTCGTCATGGAACTGCCCTCGATCATGCGCGAGATGAAGATCTGGCGGATCGCGGGCGGTCTGCGCGCCGGTCACCGGTATCCGTGAGGCGGTCGTGCACGAACTGTCGATCGCGAGCGCGATCGTGGAGCAGGCCGGCGCATGGGCCCGGGAGGACGGGACGGACACCGTCTCGGCGGTGTCCGTCCGGGTCGGCGAACTGTCCGGGGTGGTACCCGACGCGCTGACCTTCGCCTTCGAGGTGGCCCGGGACGGCACCGCGCTGGCGGCGGCGGACCTCGTGGTCGAGCAGGTGCCCGCGCTGGCCTGGTGCGACCCGTGCGCGGAGGAGTTCGCGGTGGGCATGCCGCCGTTCTTCTGGTGCCCGCGCTGCGACCGGCCCTGCCCCGAACTGCGCAGCGGCCGGGAACTGGAGATCACCGCCGTCGAGTGACCTCGCCGGTACCCGCAACGACAGGGGTACCGGCGAGGTCCTCGCTCCGATCCGCTTGGCCTCCACCGGCCTCGCCTGGATCTGCCTCGACCTGATCAGCAGATCCGCGGCAGCTGTTCTCCCAGGGGCAGGTCCACGACCCGGGTGCCGCCGAGTCCGGTGGCCACCACGACCATCCCGGGGTGGTCGGCCACGCACTCGCCGATCCGGGTCGCGCCGGCCCCCTGCGGATGGGCGCGCATCGCCTCCAGGACGGCATCGGCCTCCGTCGGCGGTACGAAGGCGACGAGCCGGCCCTCGTTGGCGACGTAGAGCGGGTCGAGCCCGAGGAACCCGCAGGCGTTGGCGACCGCGTCCGGGACGGGGACGGCCCGCTCGGTCAGCCGTACCCCCGTGCCCGAGGCGCGGGCGATCTCGTTCAGCGAGGCGGCCAGGCCACCGCGCGTCGGGTCGCGCAGGACGTGGATGTCCGGCGTGACGTCCAGCATGGTGGCGACCAGGTCGGCGAGCGACGCGGTGTCGCTGGCGATCTCCACGCCGAACTCCAGCCCCTCGCGGACGCTCAGTACGGCGACCCCGTGCAGTCCGATCGGTCCGCTGACGATGACCGCGTCGCCGGGCCGGGCCCGCTGCGGCCGGATGTCCACCCCCTCGGGCACCAGGCCGACCCCGGCGGTGGTGACGTACACCCCGTCCCCGTGCCCGGCCTCGACCACCTTGGTGTCGCCGGTGGCGATGGTGACGCCGGCCGTCTCGGCCGCCGCGCCCATGGCCCGCGCGACACGTTCGACGACGGCCAGTTCCACTCCCTCCTCCAGGACGAACGCGGCGGAGAGGTAGGCGGGCCGGGCGCCGCTCATCGCCAGGTCGTTGACCGTGCCGTTGACGGCGAGGTCACCGAGACAGCCGCCGGGGAAGAACAGCGGCCGTACGACGTAGGAGTCGGTGGAGAACGCCAGCCGGGCGCCGCCGAGCTGGACGACGGCCGAGTCGGTCATCCCGGCGAGCAGCGCGTTGCCGTAGGCGGGGACGAAGACCTGCTCGATCAGTTCGGCGGAGAGGGCGCCGCCTCCGCCGTGGCCCATCACCACGACCGGCTGGTCGCGGATCGGCGCCGGACAGCTCCAGTTCGCCGGGTCGGCGACGGTCTGCTCAGCCAACGGGGTTCATCTCCTCGCGCGGGAGCGCCGGTTCGGACATCCGGCGGTAGAGGTAGTAGGCGGCGCAGGCGCCCTCGCTGGAGACCATGGTGGCGCCGAGCGGGGTGCGCGGGGTGCAGCGGGTGCCGAAGGCCGCGCACTCGGTGGGCTTGATGAGCCCTTGGAGGACCTCACCGGCCCGGCACTCGGCCGGTTCCTCGGTGCGGATGCCGGTGACCTCGAAGCGGTGCTCGGCGTCGTACGCCCGGTAGGCCTCGCTGAGCCGCCAGCCGCTGGCCGGGATGGGGCCGATGCCCCGCCAGGAGCGGTCGGTGACCTCGAAGACCTCCTCGATCATGCGGATGGCCGCCGGGTTGCCGTCCTCACGCACGGCGCGGGCGTAGGCGTTCTCCACCCGGTGCTCGCCGCGCTCCAGCTGAAGGACGGTACGGCGGATGCCCTCCAGGATGTCGAGCGGTTCGAAGCCGGTGACGACGACGGGGACCCGGTGGCGTGCGGCCAGCTCCGGGTACTCGGTCATGCCCATCACGCTGCACACGTGCCCGGCGGCCAGGAAGCCCTGCACCCGGCAGCTGGGGGCGGTCATGATGGCCTCGATGGCCGGGGGGACCCGCACATGGGAGACCAGCAGGCTGAAGTTGGTCAGGCCGAGGCGCTTGGCCTGGTGGACGGCCATGGCGTTGGCGGGGGCGGTGGTCTCGAAGCCGATGGCGAAGAACACCACCTGCCGGTCCGGGTGCCGCTGGGCGAGCTTCAGCGCGTCGAGCGGCGAGTACACCACGCGGACGTCACCGCCCTCGCCCTTGACCCGGAACAGGTCCCGGTCGGTGCCGGGCACCCGCAGCATGTCGCCGAAGGAGCAGAAGATCACCCCGGGGCGGGCGGCGATCTCCAGCGCCTTGTCGATGCACTCCAGCGGGGTCACACAGACCGGGCACCCCGGGCCGTGGATCAACTCCACCTCCTCGGGGAGGAGTTGGTCGATGCCGTGCCGGATGATCGAGTGGGTCTGGCCGCCGCAGACCTCCATCAGGGCCCAGGGCCGGGTGACGACGGACCTGATCCCGTCCAGCAGCCGGCGGGCCAGCTGGGGGTCGTTGAACTCGTCGAGATACTTCACCGGGCCTCGTTCCCCTCTGCCTGCCGGGCCGCCTGCTGCCAGGCGTCGCCGAACTCCTCCTCCAGCAGCCCCAGTTCCTCGAAGAGCTGGAGGGAGGCCAGGGCCGACTCCTCGTCGAGCCGCTGGAGGGCGAAGCCCACGTGGACGATGACGTACTCACCGACGCGGACGTCGGACACGTACTCCAGACACGCCTGCTTCTGTACACCGCCGAAGTCGATCAGGCCGGTGAGCGGATCGGCCGTGTCGTCGATGCTCACGACTCTGCCGGGCACTGCCAAACACATGGGTCACTCCGTCTCGTCGCCGACTGCCGTATGCGGGCCGTCGTGGGGTGGTTGTCCGTGGGCCGCGACCATCAGCTGCCCGAGCGCCAGCCCGCCGTCGTTCGGCGGGACTTCGCGGTGCCGGACGACGGTGAACCCGTGGCCGTGCAGCAGGTCGGAACCGGCCTGCTCCAGAAGGGCGTTGGCGAAGACGCCGCCGGTGAGGGCGACGGTGGTCAGGCCGGTGGCCCGGCGGGCCGCCCGGCAGAGCTCCAGGACCGCCCGGGCGACACCGCGGTGGAAGCGGGCCGCGATCACCGGTACCGGGGTGCCGCGCCGCAGGTCGGTGACGATCGCGCGCAGTGTCGGGGCCGGGTCGAAGCGGTCGCCGAAGGGGTACGCGGCCGTGTCGTGGTCCCAGGCCAGGCAGGCCTGCGCCTCCAGTTCCAGGGCGGCCTGCGCCTCGTACCCGGCTCGGTGGCACACGCCCGCGAGGGACGACACCGCGTCGAAGAACCGGCCCATGCTGGAGGTGGCCACGCAGCCGACCTGGCTTGGCAACTGCCGTGCCAGCAACCTGAGTTCCTCGCGCGAGCAGGCGGCGACGCTGGGCAGGTCCGCATCCCAGGGCAGGCCGGCCGCCCACAGCCGGGCCAGTGCCATCCGGCACGGGTTGGCGACTCCCGCGTCGCCGCCGGGGAGCGGGGCCGGGGCGAGGTGGGCGAGGCGCCGGTAGCCGGCGTAGTCGGCGACGAGCACCTCGCCGCCCCAGACGGTGCCGTCGTCGCCGTACCCGGTGCCGTCGAAGGCGACGCCGATGACCGGTGTGGTGCCGTCGAGGCCGGCTTCTGCCATGGCGGCGGCGACATGGGCGTGGTGGTGCTGGACGAACACCGGCTTCTTCACGGGCAGTTGGGCGGCCCGGCGGCGCGCCCAGGCGGACGAGTGGTAGCCGGGGTGGCGGTCGGCGGCGACCAGTTCGGGGCGGACTCCGGTGAGCCGGTGCAGCTGCCGTTCCGCGCGGACGGCGGCCTCCAGCGTCGCCAGGTCGCCCATGTCGCCGATGTGCGGACCGAGCCAGGCCAGTCCGTCCTCGCCGACGCACAGTGCGTTCTTGAGGTCGCCGCCCACCGCGAGCGCGGGCCGCACCGGGACGGGCAGGGTCAGCGGTCCTGGCACATATCCACGGGAGCGGCGCAGGACCTGTTCGGTGCCGTCGGCGCGCACCCGCAGCAGGGAGTCGTCGCAGGGCGAGGCGATGGGCCGGTCGTGGGCGAGCCAGGCGTCGGCCAGTCCGAACAGCCGGGTCAGCGCCTCGTCGTCGTTCGTGACGATCGGCTCGCCCGAGCGGTTGCCGCTGGTCATCACCAGCACGCGGGGGCCGGGCGGGTCGCCGGGGAGGCCGAACAGGAGGGTGTGCACGGGGGTGTAGGGCAGCATCACGCCGAGGTGCGGGCTGCCGGGGCAGACTCCGGCCGCCAGCCGTACGCCGGCGCGGGAGCGGAGCAGGACGACGGGGCGCCGGGGGCCGGTGAGCGCGGCCCGTTCGGCGGCGCCGACCACGGCGATCCGCTCCACCTCCGCCAGGTCCGCGCACATCACGGCGAACGGCTTGTCCCCGCGTGCCTTGCGGGTGCGCAGGGTGTCGACGGCCCGGGCGTCGCCGGCGTCGCAGGCCAGGTGGTAGCCGCCGATGCCCTTGACGGCGACGATCCGGCCGGCCGCGAGCAGCTCTCGCGCCTGTGAGAGGGCGTCGCCATCGCGAGCGGCCCTCACTCCGCTGCCCGCGGCGGGGAGCAGCCGCAGCCGGGGCCCGCAGTCCGGGCAGGCCACCGGCTGGGCGTGGAAGCGGCGGTCGGCCGGGGCGCCGTACTCCAGGGCGCAGCCGGCGCACAGCGGGAAGCCGGACATGGTGGTGACCGCGCGGTCGTAGGGCATGCCGGTGGCGATCGTGAAGCGGGGGCCGCAGTGGGTGCAGGTGATGAAGGCGTGCCGGTGTCTGCGGTCGGCCGGGTCGGCCAGCTCCCGCAGGCAGTCGGCGCAGGTCGCGGTGTCGGGCGGGAGCAGGGTGCGGCCCGGGGAGGAGTCCTCGGTGACGCGGATGGTGAAGTCGGCGTCCGCCCCGGTGACGGGGACCTCCTCGACGGCGACGGCGGTCACGGTGGCCAGCGGCGGCGGCTCGGTGGCGAGCAGCTCGCAGAACCGCTCGACGGCGCTGGCCGCTCCCTCGACCTCGATGAACACGCCGTTCGCCGTGTTGCCGACGAACCCGGTGAGCGTGAGACCGGCGGCGAGGCGGTGGACGTGCGGGCGGAAGCCGACGCCCTGCACGGTTCCCCGCACGGTGACGCGCCGGCGGACGGTCGTCGCCGTGGTGGGGGCCGTCACGAGGCGCTGGGCGCGTGGAGGTGACCGTGCGGGTGCGGGGCGAGGGGCGGCCGGTGCGCGGGAGCACCGTCCCGTACGGCGAGCACCCGGTCCAGGACCGTGTCGACGCCCTCGCCGGTGCGGGCGCAGGAGCGGACGATCTCCACCCCGGGGTTGACGCGCCGGACCTGGTCGGCGAAGGCGGTCTCGTCGAAGCCGGCCGGCCCGGCGAGGTCGGTCTTGGTCAGCACGACGAGGTGGGCGGAGCCGAAGGCGGTGGGGTACTTCGAGGGCTTGTCCTCGCCCTCGGTCACCGCCATCAGCACGATCCGCAGCTGTTCACCTAGGTCGTAGGAGGCCGGGCAGACGAGATTGCCGACGTTCTCCACGAACAGCAGCGCGGTGTCCGGCGGCAGCCAGCCCTCCAGGTGGCCGCGTACCTGCCGGGCCTCCAGGTGGCACAGCCCGTCGGTGAGCAGCTGTTTCACCGGCGCTCCGGAACGGGCCAGCCGCCTGGCGTCGTTCTCGGTGGCGAGGTCGGCGGTGAAGGCGGCGACGGGCACGTCCCGCTCCAGGGCCCGGGCCAGCACCCGGCCGAGCAGTTCGGTCTTGCCGCTGCCGGGGCTGGAGAGCAGGTTCACCACGCTCACCCCGCGCGCGGCCAGGTCGTCGCGCAGGCTGGCGGCCAAGCCGTCGTTCCTGGCCAGGACGGCCCGGGTGACCTCCTCGGACTGACACATGGGTGCTCCTCGATCGTTGAGTTCCGGAAGAACCGTCGGATCGGGTGGGTCCCGTCCTGGTCCGCTAGCGATCCTCCGCGCCGGTGGCGGCCGGGTGCGGGAGCCCGGCCGCGGCGGGGCCCGTGGATTCCTCCGGGCGGGCCAACGAGGGCGTGACCTGGGGATCGGCGAGCAGCGCCGGGACCAGGGCGTGCAGGGCCTCGACGGCCTGTTCGACCGCGTCCCGGACGGGCTCGCTCAGGCCGGGGGCGATGTCCTCGTCGCCGCGCGGCAGCTCGCCGGGCTCGCAGGCGAGCACGAGGACGCGCGGCAGGGGTTCGTCACCGAGGTGGGCGGCCAGGGCGAGCACCTTCGCCGGGTCCATGCCGTGTGCCTCGGGCGGGGCCGCCGGAGCGCCGTCGGGGAGGTCGGGCTCGATCAGGGAGAGCGTGCCGGGGCGCCGCCCGCGGGCGGCGGCGTCCACGAGTACGGCGACCGTCCAGCCGTCGAGCAGTGCGTAGGCGAGGTCCATGCCCCGGATGCCGAAGTCCCGGACCTGTACCTCGGGGGGCAGCGGGCGCCGGGCCAGGGCGCGGATCACCTCGGGGCCGAAGGAGTCGTCGCCGAGGAAGATGTTGCCGACGCCCGCCACCAGCAGCCGCGTCACCGGGCACCGCCCGGGACCTTGCGGACGAAGTCCGAGCGCAGCGAGTGGTAGGCGGCGTCCGGGTCGTAGAACAGGGCGTGCATCCGGTCGAGTTCGTCCTTCCGGTACTCGGCGAGCGGCCGGCGTGCCTCGTCGGCTTCGCGCGCGGCGGCCTTGGCGACGAGGCGGGCGTCCAGGTCCGGGGTGCCGGCGAGCTCGGCGGCCAGCTCCTCGACCTCGGCGGCGAAGCGCTGTGCGGGGACCGGCAGCAGACGGTCGACGAGTCCGGTCCGGGCCGCGGTGGCCGCGCTCACCGGCTGCGCCTCCTCGGTCAGCCGCCGGGCGGTCTCCGCTCCGGCGCGACGGGGCAGCGAGTACGTCCAGAACTCCGAGCCGTACAGGCCCATCCGCCGGTAGTGCGGGTTGAGGACGGCGCCGGTGCGGCACCAGACCTCGTCGGCGGCGAGGGCGAGCATGGCGCCGCCGGCCGCCGCGTTGCCGGCGAGCGCCGCCACGACCAGCCGGTCGGTGGTCCGCAGCACGGCCTCCACCAGGTCGTCCATCGCGTTGAGGTTGGCCCAGGACTCCTCGGCGGGGTCCGGGGCGGCCTCGATGACGTTCAGGTGGATGCCGTTGGAGAAGAAGTCCCGGCGGCCGCCGAGCACCAGCACCCGGGTCGGCCGGGCGAGCGCGTACTCGTAGGCGGCGAGCAGGCGCCGGCAGTGGTCGGTGCTCATCGCGCCGCCGGGGAAGGAGAAGGTGACGAGGCCGACGTCGCCGCGCTGCCGGTAGCGGATGTCGGTCCAGGTGCGGCGGTCCGGGGGCAGTTCGAGCGGGGCGGGGCTGTCGGGGAGGCCGGCGGCGGCGAGGACGTCGGCCGCGGGGCGGCGGAAGGGGGCGGGGTCGCCGGAGTTCTTGCGGGGGCGCAGCTCGGGGATCCACACGGCGCCGTCCCGGGTGGCCCGGCAGACGGCACCCGCGCGGGTCGCGAGCAGTTCGCCGGGACGGCCGCCCAGTCGGTCCTCGGGGTGGCCACCGTGCAGGAACAGCTCCTGGCCGAGGAGTTCGTCGAGGACCCCCGGCTGCGAGTCGGCACCGCGCAGCTTGCACAGCACCGTCTCGGTGTCGTCGGCCGCCCAGTCGATCCGCCGTCGCGTCTGGCGGAAGACGTCCCGCCAGACGATCCGGCCGTGGATCGAGGGGTCGCTCTGCGGCACCGGCTTGTACGAGCCCTCCGCGTACCGTCGTACGGCCTCGTGGACGGCGGTGAGGGCGGCGTCTGCGACCTCGTTGCGGTAGAGGTCGCTCTTGCCGACCGGCTCCACCGGGAAGGGCTCGCTCGCCCAGACCGCGCCCGCGTCCACGGCCGCCTCGGCCTGGAGCACGGTCACCCCCCAGCGGGGTGCCTGCCCGGCGATGGCCCAGTCGAGCGAGGAGGGGCCGCGGTCACCGGGCGGTCCCGGATGCACGACCAGGCAGGTGTGCTCCCGGCAGACGTCCCCGGGGAGCGCGGTCTTCAGCATCGGCGCGATGATCAGCTCCGGGCGCCGGTCCCGGACCGCGGAGCGGACGGCGTCGGGGCCATGGGTGGCGAGGACGACCTCCACGCGGTGGCCGAGGTCGGACAGTTCGGCGTACACCCGTTGGGACAGGCTGTTGAAGGCGCTGGCGACGAGCAGAATGTCCATGGTGCGGCATATTCGCCGCTTCAGCGGTCTCCGGAAAGCACCCCGGCGGCGTTTCGTCGGCCGTCCTGGACCGCTTGGCCCTGTCGCGCGCGGAACGCCCACTCCATGTCGGGCTCCATCACGAACCGGAAGACCCGGCGCACCGGCGGTGTGCACAGCACGGTCACCACCGTGGCGGCGGCGAGGGTGGCCGTCACCGCGCCCAGCGGGCCGTGCATCCAGGCCGGGTCGTACCAGTGGGCGGGCTTGGCGCTCTGCGCGACGAAGCCGTGCAGCAGGTAGCCGTAGAGCGTGCCCGCGCCGAGCGTGGTGAACCAGGTGCGGCGGCCCGGCACCCAGGAGAGGAAGCAGGCGGCCAGCACCAGCGAGCAGCCGAAGACGGCGAGGGTCATGACGGGCCCGTACCAGGCGGGCGCGCCGAGCTGCTCGGCGCTGTCCCGGTGGAAGAACCAGCGGTAGCCCAGGTGCGGCACCGACCAGTACGCCACGGCGAGGGCGCACAGGGCGACGGGGACGGCCCACAGACGCACCCGCCATCGGCGCAGCAGGCTGAAGTGCTCCGGCCGCAGGCACAGGCCGAGCACGAAGTACGGCAGGAACTGCAGGACCCGCTGGAGGTCGAAGTCGCTGCCGATGGACGGCGTGAGGCTCGCCAGCGCGGCGACGGCGAGCGCGAGGGGCAGCGGCCACCGCACGAGCCGCCAGATCGGCGTCGTCAGCCGCCAGATGAACAGGGCCGCCAGGAACCAGGTCAGGTACAGCGGGTCCAGCAGGCTGATCTCGCGGTCGGGGGCGTGGTCGCTCCACCGGGTGAAGAGGGTGTAGGCGACCTCGAACACCACGTAGGGCACGGCGACGCCGGTGACCAGCCGTTTGATACGGGCGGGGCTGGCGTCGAAGCTGCGGGAGAAGTAGCCGGAGATGATGATGAACGCCGGCATGTGGAAGGCGTAGACGAACGTGTAGAGCGCGGTGACGGTACGGCTGTCCGAGCGCAGCGGCTCCCAGGCGTGCCCCATGGCCACGAGCACGATCGCCAGGTACTTCGCGTTGTCGAAGTAGGCGTCGCGCCGGCCGGCGGGCGGGCCGCTCCGGGGGGCCGGGCCGCCGCGCGGGGCCGGGCGGGGCGGCGGGACCCGGGTCCGGTCCGCGTCCGCCGCCCGGGCGGGCGACGCGTCGACTGTGGCAGCTGTCTCGCGGGAGCCGGACAGACCGAACACCTCTCACATCTCACACAACATGCGCTCAGGGGAGCGACGGGAGCCGTACACGGGACTCCGCGCGGGGGCGGTGCACGGCGGCGCTACCCGGGCGGTACTCCGGTGACGCTGCTCTCCGGAATCCTGCGAAGTAAACCTGTGGTGATACTGCGGCGTCCATGCGGGAAACCTCACACGTCGGCCGGGCTCCCGCCGCGAAGATGGTTCCGCCCGTGTCGACCGATTCCCCTTGGGAGCGTGCCGCGTGACGTCGCCGGACCGGATCTCCGCGCAAGTCGCCGAACTGCTGGACACCCGCCCGGACGTCCTCCGGGAGGCGGCCGACGACTTCGGTCACCTGGTGCGCCTGCCGCCCCTGGGCGTGCTGCGGCCCCGGTCCGCGACCGAGGTCCGGGACGCGCTGGTGTATGCGGGGCCGCGCGGTGTCCCGGTGGCCGCGCGGGCCGGCGGTCACTCGCTCTACGGCCAGGGGCAGGCGCCGGACGGGATCGTCCTGGACCTGTCCGCGATGGGCGAGGTCGGGCAGGTCGGCGACGACCGGGTGGCTGTCGAGGCCGGAGCGCTGTGGCGGGACGTCCTGGCGGCCACCCTGCCGTACGGGCTCACGCCTCCCGTTCTCACCGACTACCTCGGTGCCGGCGTCGGCGGTGTGCTGAGCGCGGGCGGCCTGGGCGGCGCCAGTCACCGGCACGGTCTGGTCGCGGACTCGGTGCTGGAGCTGGAGGTGGTGACCGGGGCCGGTGAGCACCTGGTCTGCGCGCCGGACCGGCACGGCGCCCTCTTCGACGCGGTCCTCGCCGGCCTGGGCCAGGTGGCCGTGATCGTCCGGGCCACGCTCCGGCTGTCCCCCGCGCCCGCCCTGGTGCGCCGCTACTGCCTGAACTACCCCGATCTCGACACCTATCTGGCCGACCAGCACCTGCTCGCGACCGACCGGCGCTTCGACTACCTCGAGGGCCAGGTCCGCCCGGTGGAGGACACCGTGGCCGGCTGGACCTGCATGGTCGAGGCCGTCGCCGCCCACCAGGGCCCGACCCCGCCCGACGACCGGACCCTGCTCGCGGGCCTCGCCTTCGACTCGGCGGAGATCACCGACCTCGGACACGCCGAGTTCGCGCACCGGGTCGCGGCCGACGAGGAGCTGCTGCGCGCGACCGGCGAGTGGCTGCACCCGCACCCCTGGCTGAACCTGCTGCTGCCCGAGGACACCGCCGCGTCCGTCGTGACCGGCATCCTCGCCGACCCCGCCTTCCGGGACCTGCGCGAGAACGGCGTGGTCCTCCTCTATCCCCTGCTCACCCGCGCCCTGCGGGCCCCGCTGTTCCGCCGCCCGCGCGGCGAAGTCGTCTTTCTCCTGGCCCTGTTGCGTACGGCGGCCCCGGGCGCGGCCGACCCGATGGTGGCCGCCAACCGCAGGGCGTACGAGGCCGCGCGGGCGAAGGGCGCCGTCGCCTATCCGGTCAACGCGCTGCCGATGACCCCGGCCGACTGGCGGGAGCACTACGGCGGCCGGTGGGACACCCTGGCTCGGGCCAAGAGCGTCCACGACCCGTACGGCATCCTGGGCCGGGGCCACGGGATGGCGCGCTGAGAACTGCCGTCCGCCGGGGTGTCGATTCCGTGCGGCGCCGTTCGTCGGTGGGGTGTAAGAAGCTCTTGAGGACCGGGAGGAACCATGAAGTACATGCTGCTGGTCTGCGGCGACGACACCGCCGACGCCTCCGGGATGGCGCCGGTCGAACCCTGGGTGGAGGAACACGGCGTCCGGAGCGGGGCCCGGCTCTACGGCCACCGGCTGCGGCTGCCCGACACGGCTGTCACCGTGCGCGTCCGCGACGGTGAGGTGCTGCGGACCGACGGCCCGTTCGCGGAGACCAAGGAGTACGTCGCCGGATTCGACGTCGTCGACTGCGACAGCCTGGAGGAGGCCGTACGGATCGCCGCCGGGCATCCCGTGGCCACCATCGGGGCCATGGAGGTGCGGCCGTTCTGGGACGAGGGGTTCGCCGAGGACGCCGAGACGGCGATCCGTCAACTCGACGCGGAGCTCACCGAGGCCGCCCGTGAACGCGACGTCGAACGGCTGACCGCCTGCTACGCGCCCGACGTGGAGACCTTCCAGCCCTCCGGCGTCGAGACACGGTCGGGGATCGCCGCGTTCCGCAAGGCGGTCGAGGGGTGGTTCGCGACGCTCGACGGGCCCGTCCACCGCGAGGTGCTCGAACTGCGGGTGCGGCCCGGGGAGGGCAGCGCCTTCAGCCACGCCCTCGTCCGGGTCCGCGGCACCCGCCGGTCGGGGCAGCCCCTGGACCGTACGGTGCGCGTCACCACCGGCTACCGGGACACCGGTTTCAGCTGGCTGATCGCCCACGAGCACGTGTCGGTGCCGCTGGAGGAGACGGCCGGGAAGGAGTGGTCATGAAATACGTCCTGTTCATCTGCACGCCCGTCGGCGGCGAGGAGCTCAGCCCCGCCGAGATCGCCGACGACCCCCGTTTCACCTCGTACATCCACGAGGTCCGCAGCCGTGACCTCGTCAAGGGCGGCGCCCGGCTGCGGCCGGCCTCCGACGCGACCACCGTGCGCGTCCAGGGTGACGAAGTGCTGCTGAGCGACGGGCCGTTCGCCGAGACCAAGGAGTACGTGGCGGGCCTCGACATCATCGAGGTCGCCGATCTCGACGAGGCCATCGCGCTCGCCTCCCGGCACCCCGCGGCGCTCGCCGGCGGCTCGGTCGAGGTGCGGCCGGTCTGGGAGTGAGTGTCACGGACGACGTCGAGAAGGCCGTCGCCGCCGCCTTCCGCGAGGAGTGGTCCCAGGTCGTCGCCACCCTGATCCGGGTGACCGGCGACTGGGACCTCGCCGAGGAGTGCGCGCAGGACGCCTTCGCCCAGGCACTGGAGCGGTGGCGGCGCGACGGAGTGCCGCGCCGTCCGGGCGCCTGGCTGACCACGACCGCCCGCAACCGCGCCCTGGACGTGCTGCGCCGGGAGGCGGTGGGGGCGGCGAAGCTGCGGGAGGCGGCCGTGCTGGCACGGGACGAGGGACCGTACGACCCGGATCACGAGGGCGACGACAGCGGGGTGGCCGACGACCGGCTGCGGCTGATCTTCACCTGCTGCCATCCGGCGCTGCCCGTCGAGGCCCGGGTCGCCCTGACCCTGCGCACCCTCGCGGGGTTGACGACGTCCGAGATCGCCCGCGCGTTCCTCGTCCCCGAGGCGACGATGGCGCAGCGGCTGGTGCGCGCCAAGCGGAAGATCCGCAACGCCGGCATCCCGTACCGGGTGCCGCCCGCGCACCTGCTGCCCGACCGCACGACGGGCGTCCTCGGCGTGGTCTACCTGCTGTTCAACGAGGGGTACGCGGCCACGGCCGGCACCGACCTGATGCGCACCGGGCTGTGCGCCGAGGCCGTCCGGCTGGCCCGGCTGCTGGCACGGCTGATGCCCGACGAGCCGGAGGTCGTCGGGTTGCTCGCCCTCCTGCTGCTGCACGACGCCCGCCGGGACAGCCGGGTGGACCCGGCCGGTGACCTGGTGACCCTGGAGGACCAGGACCGCTCGGCATGGGACCGCACCGAGATCGACGAGGGCGCCGCCCTGCTGGAGGGCGCCCTGCGCCGCGGCCGCCCCGGCCCGTACCAGATCCAGGCGGCCGTCGCGGCCTGCCACGTCACCGCGGCGACCGCCGCCGACACCGACTGGGCTGACATCGCCGGCCTCTACGGCGAACTCCAGCGGTACGTCCCCTCGGCCGTGGTCCGCCTCAACCGCGCGGTCGCCGTGGGCATGGCCGAGGGCGGGGAGGCGGGCCTCGCGCTGGTGGCGGAGCTGGAGGCGGAGGACGAGCTGTCCGGTTACCACCTGCTGCCGGCGACCCGCGCCGACCTGCTGCGCCGAACGGGCCGGATGCGGGAGGCGGCCGAGTCGTACGAGCGGGCCCTGGCGTTGGTGGAGAACGCGGCGGAACGCCGGTTCCTGGAGAAACGCCTCACGGAGTGCCGGTCCGGGTAGGTACCGGGGATTCGCCGCAGGCTCCGGCCGGGGGTTGCCCCCACTCGGGACTGCCGGCCCTGCTCGTCGACGCGACCGGCGACCCGCGCACCATCCACCAGGGCACTGAGGCGGTGCGCCGCGACTGGCCCGGCTCCCGGCTGGCGACCCTGCGCGGCGCGGACCAGCACGCGGTGTCCGGCGTCCACGGCAGCGCCTGCGTCGACGCGACGGTCGACGCCCACCTCGCGGGCGGGACGTTGCCGGCCGCGGACGTCACCTGCTCCACCAGGCGGGGACCAGCGGGCGCCGGCGGCGGTGGTCCAGCCGGTCTGGCCACCGCCCCCGGCGCGGGGCGTCAGCCGCCGAGCGCGGCCATCACCACCGCCTTGGCCTCCTCCTGTACCCGGGCCAGGTGGTCGGGGCCCTGGAAGGACTCGGCGTAGATCTTGTACACGTCCTCCGTGCCGGACGGGCGGGCCGCGAACCAGGCGTTCTCCGTGGTCACCTTGATGCCGCCGATCGCCGCGCCGTTGCCCGGCGCCTCGGTGAGGACCGCGGTGACCGGTTCGCCGGCCAGGGTCTCGGCGGTGACCTGGGCCGGGGAGAGCTTGGCCAGGAGGGCCTTCTCCGCGCGGGTCGCCGGGGCGTCGATACGGGCGTAGGCGGGCTCGCCGAAGCGGGCGGTCAGGTCGGCGTAGTGCTCGGACGGGGTCCTGTCCGTCACGGCCGTGATCTCGGAGGCGAGCAGGGCGAGCAGGATGCCGTCCTTGTCGGTGGTCCACACCGAGCCGTCCCGGCGCAGGAAGGAGGCGCCGGCCGACTCCTCGCCGCCGAACCCGATGGCGCCGCTGACCAGTCCGTCCACGAACCACTTGAACCCGACGGGAACTTCGACCAGTTGCCGGCCGAGGTCGGCGGCGACCCGGTCGATCATCGAGGAGGAGACGAGGGTCTTGCCGACACCGGCGCCCGCCGCCCACTGCTCGCGGTGCCGGTAGAGGTAGGAGATGGCGACGGCCAGGTAGTGGTTGGGGTTCATCAGGCCGGCGTCGCGGGTGACGATGCCGTGCCGGTCGGCGTCCGCGTCGTTGCCGGTGGCGACCCGGAACTCGTCCCGCTTCTCGATCAGCGAGGCCATCGCGTACGGCGAGGAGCAGTCCATGCGGATCTTGCCGTCCCAGTCCAGCGTCATGAACCGCCAGGTGGGGTCGGTGTACGGATTGACCACGGTGAGGTCGAGGCTGTGCCGTTCGGCGATCCGGCCCCAGTAGGCGACGGAGGCGCCGCCGAGCGGGTCGGCGCCGATGCGCAGCCCGGACGCCCGGACCGCGTCGAGGTCGAGGACACTGGGCAGGTCGTCGACGTACACGCCCATGAAGTCGTACCGGCCGGTGGTCGGCGCGGCGAGCGCGCGCTCGTAGGGGATCCGCTGTACGTCCTTCAGGCCGCCCGTGATGATCTGGTTGGCGCGGTCCTGGATCCAGGAGGTGGCGTCGGAGGCGGCGGGCCCGCCGCTGGGCGGGTTGTACTTGAAGCCGCCGTCGGCGGGCGGGTTGTGCGAGGGGGTGACCACGACACCGTCCGCGAGTCCGGTCGTACGGCCGAGGTTGTGGGTGAGGATGGCGTGCGAGACGGCGGGGGTCGGCGTGTAGCCGTCGGCGCTGTCGATCAGGACGGTGACGCCGTTGGCGGCGAACACCTCCAGGGCGGTGACCTTGGCGGGCTCGGACAGGGCGTGCGTGTCGGCGCCCAGGAAGAGGGGACCGTCGGTGCCCTGGCCGCTCCGGTACTCGCAGATGGCCTGGCTGGTGGCCGCGATGTGGTCCTCGTTGAACGCGGTCGTCAGCGACGATCCGCGGTGCCCCGAAGTGCCGAACGCCACCCGCTGGGCCGGGTCGGCCGGGTCGGGGTGCAGTGCGTAGTACGCCGTGACCAGCCGGGCCACGTCGACGAGGTCCTCCGGAGCCGCCGGCCGGCCCGCTCGCTCATGCGGCATGAGTCCACTTCCTCCGCAGTCGTTGATCGATCGCTGGACGCCCATCTTTCCTTGTCAGCGGCGGCGGACGCGAGTGCGGCACCGACGTCGGCACCGAAGACACGGCTGGTTCACGGCGGGTTCACAGCAGCCGCAGCGCACCCGGCGCGCGCTGCGCGAAGAGCTCCAGTTGGCGGGCGGTCTCCAGGTGGCCGAGATTCACCCGGGACGTCTCGTGGTCGCGCCACTCGAAGACGAAGCCATCGTCGCCGGGGGTGCCGAAGCCGCCGCCGAGGCAGTCGGCGAGCGCGCCGAGATTACGGCCGAAGTAGCCGCCGGGCCCGTTGACCGCCTCGCCGATCATCCGCCGGAAGTCCTCCAGTGTTGCGATCCGGGTGCCGTCCAGTACAGAGGCCGCCGTCACGGCCCGCAGGATACGGCGCTCGTACGGCAGGAAGCGGGCGGTCGGCCGAACGGCTCCCGAACGGGCGCGGCGGACGTTCCGGAACGCCTGCGACGGGACATACTGACCATCAGTCAACTCCCGCGCCCCCGGGCACTCACGAGAGGCCGCACCGTGGAGAACTCCCTCGCGCCCGCCGTCCAGGATCGCTACGACACCTATCTGGACCATGTGAGGCGCTGCCCCGACTGCCGCCCCGTGCGCCGCGGGGCGGGACAGGCACTGGTGCGCGCCTATCTGGCGACCACCCGGGCGGAGCGACCGGACGCCCGCGAGCACTGACACGGCTCGCCGCGGGAGCCGTCGCCGCCAGTGTCGTTGCCCTTGCCGGCCGAGCAGCCGGACGGGGAGACACAGGTGGGTACGCCGAGTTTCTCGGACTGCACGGGATTCCCCGACCAGGGATGTGGCACACCTGGCTCCGCCAGGCCGTCCCGACGCACCCACGGCCGAGCGACCGGGTGGTGCCCAAAGAACGCGAGAGGGCCCCCGGATGGTTCCGGAGGGCCCTCGCGTGTCGTGCGTCGTTCAGTGTGCGGCGGGAACCGTCCGCCCGGCCGGGGCCGTCGCCGGCCTGGGGTTGAGCTGCCGTTCCGCCAACTCGCCGAAGAGCAGGCCGAACCCGCCCCACAGCACCAGCTGGATGGCCAGCGCCGAGAGCCGGAACCGCCACAGCAGGGTGGCCGGGAAGTCCGTCGGCACCTCGTTGATGGTCGGCAGGAACTGGTACGCCAGTCCGATGACGACCGCGAATCCGGCGACCGCGACCACGGTCGCCCACCAGGTGCCGAGGCTCGGCCGGAGCCGCTTGCCCAGGATGGTGGCGGCGACCGCCAGGAGCACGCTGAGCACCATCATCAGGAAGTACAGCGTGGTCCGCTTGCCGATGGTGTCCGGGTCGCCCACCGACGGCGGGTTGGCCGGGTACTTCAGGAAGGGCACCACGTACACGGCGAGCAGCGCGCAGACGGACAGCAGCAGTGCCGTCGCCCGCGGCGAGAAGCGGCCGACGCGGCCCAGGGCGAAGCAGTAGGCGAGTGCCGCGATGCCGCCGAAGGCGACCCCGTAGACCAGCACACCCGTGGCCAGGCCCGCGGTGGACTGGAGGGAGCGGGAGACGACCTCCATCTCGTGCTCGTGCGAGTGGGCGTCCTCGAAGCCGATCGCCTTGTCGACGTTCGGTTCACCGAGGAGATAGGCGACGACCAGGGCGAGCACACCGGCGGCGAGGCCGGCGAGCATGCCCCGCACCAGGAGGTTTCTTACCGTTGCGGAGTTCATGGGCGTGCGGCGTCCCTTGCGTCAGTGGCAGGGGAAGCCGAGGAGGTGGCGGGCGTCGTGCACCCACTCGTGGACGTCCGTGCCGCTGAACACGGAGGTGGCGCCCTGCTCGGCGCCGACGAAGTAGAGCAGGATGAGCATGAGGATGCCGAAGAAGACCGCCCAGGGAGCTATCGCGCTCAGCGGCAGCTTGGCGGGAACGACGGGGGTGGTGGCTGTCGGCTGCGCGACGGTCTGCGCCATGGCAGAACCTCCTCTGGGAGTTCGCGTCCCATCTCGGTGGTGCGGTGGACGACGGCTACGGGTCTGACTCACGAGCTCCCGAGGGCTCTCGCATACAGTGGCGCGACCGTGCCGGACTTCCACCGGCTTCCGTTCTGTCGTCGTCGATATCGGACAGACCGTACCGCGTGTCAGGAGCACGGCCAAGACCGCACCACCAGGCGTGATCTTCATCTCGCGCCCGGTGGCCTGTTATGGGGGTGCCGGGTCAGCGGTGACGGAACCCGTCGGGCGCCGTGCTCATTCCGGCTCCCCGCGCTGGTCCCGGATGGTTGGTACGACGCCGGAGAAGTCCTCGGCGGCTCCGACGCGTTCGGCGCAGGCGGCGTACAACTCGGCGGCGACGGTACGGCTCACCAAGCCGCCTCCGTCGTGGTGTCGGGGCCGGCGAGCCCCAGTTCGCGTTCGCCGAGCGGAGCGAAGAACCGGTCGACGTCGGCGTCGGTGACCTCGGCGAGGGTGGCCGGGGACCAGCGCGGGTCGCGGTCCTTGTCGATGACCTGGGCACGGATGCCCTCCATCAGGTCCGGGGCGGACAGGGCGGCACAGGAGACGCGGTACTCCTGGTCGAGGACCCGCTCCAGCGGACCGAGCCGCCGGGCCCGGCGCATCGCCGCCAGGGTGACTTTCAGGGAGGTCGGTGACTTGCTGAGCAGGGTCTGCGCCGCCTCCTTCGCCGCCGGGTCGCCGTGGGCGAGCAGCCGCCGGACGATCTCCTCGACCGTGTCGGCGGCGTAGCAGGCGTCGATCCACTCCCGGTGACGGGCCAGTTCGCCTTCCGGCGCCGGTCGCACGTGCCGGTCGAGCGCGTCGTGCACGGGCCGGTCGGCGAGGTCGGCGATCAGCCGCTCGATCCTGTCCGAGGGGACACAGTGGTCGGCGAGTCCGCACAGCAGGGCGTCCGCCGCACCGATCTGAGCGCCCGTCAGCGCGAGGTGGGTGCCCAGTTCGCCGGGGGCGAGAGCGAGCAGGTACGTGCCGCCGACGTCGGGGACGAAGCCGATGCCGGTCTCCGGCATCGCGATCCGCGACCGCTCGGTGGCGATCCGGACGCTGCCGTGTGCGGAGACGCCGACGCCGCCGCCCATGACGATGCCGTCCATGATCGCGACATAGGGCTTGGGGTAGCGGGCGATCCGGGCGTTGAGGCGGTACTCGTCGCGCCAGAACTCCGCCGACGCGGTGCCGCCCCCGGCGCGGACGTCCTCGTAGATGCTCCGGATGTCGCCGCCCGCGCACAGGCCGCGCTCCCCCGCGCCGGTGATGACGACGGTCTCGACGGCCGGGTCGTGCTCCCAGGCGGTGAGGGCCTGGTCGACGGAGCGGACCATGGCGTGGGACAGGGCGTTGAGGGCCCTGGGGCGGTTGAGGGTGAGGTGGGCCGCCCGGCCGGCGGTGTGGAGCAGGACGTCGCTCATCCGAGGGCCTCCGTGAGGCCGCGGGCCACGATGACGCGCATGTTCTCGTTGTTTCCTTCCAGGATCTGCTGGACCCGCAGGTCACGGACGACCAGCTCCGCGTACCGTGCGATCAGGTTCGTCACGGCCGTCGTATCCGCGATGGTGTTCATGGCAGATGAGGGTAGGAGGCCATGCCGGTCCGCCGTGTCCACCGCCACGGCCACAGCTGGGCGGCACCGAACGCCACCTCCACCACGAGGAAGAGCCACAGCAGCCGCGTGGCACCGTGGCCCAGCGCGTACGCCTGCCACAGGGCGAACAGGACCCGGGCCACGCCGTCGAACAGGCCGTGGGCCGGCCGTGGTTCGACGATCCGCAGCAGCGCCCACACCACCACGACCGAGCCCATCAGGTTCGCGTACAGGGTCTGCGTCGGGTCGAGGGCGGGCAGCACGCCGAGCCCGAGGGCGTCCCCCAGCGACGACAGTCCGTCGTGTACGAGCGCATAGGTCCACGGGGTCGCGAATCCCGCGGTGACGACGAGGTCGTACCAGGCGCTCGCGCGGACGACGCGCGGATAGGCGGGGTGGATGGGGGCGGCAAGACGGATCACGACGGGGCTCCTGCTCATCTCGTGGCAGCGACGCCTCACGCTAAACAGTGGAGTACTGTCCAACGTCAAGTCCCAGTGCGGCGGTCCGGCGGAGGGTCATGCGTATCGGAGAGCTGGCCGCGCGGGCCGGCCTGAGCAAGGACACGATTCGCTTCTACGAGAGGATCGGCCTCGTCACGGGTCGCCGGCTGTCCAACGGCTACCGTGATTTCCCGCCGGAGACGGTGCCTTGGCTGCACTACGTCCGTACCGCGCAGACCCTCGGTTTCTCGCTGGCCGAGATCGGCCGGCACTTCGAGGAGCTGGGCGACGCGCCGGACTCGGCCGAGGCGCTGTCCGCGCTGTTCCAGGAGAAGATCCGGGTCGTGGACGCGCGCATGGCCGAACTCGCGGCCCTGCGGAGCGAACTCGAAGAGCGTGTCGGCACCGGATGCCCGTTGCGCGCGGAGGTCCGGCCCGGCACCGGCTGAGGGGCTCTTCGGGAGGTCCGGTGAACCGGCAGGGAACTCTTGGTCATGGGTTTCCCTGGACGGCCGTTCGAGTGCGCGGGCGTGCCTAGCATGAGGCGATCACGAACGGTACGGACCCGGGAGCTCGGGATGGTGTTGTCCGGCCTCGCCCGGAGGTCGTTGCGTCCCTGGGCGGTCGTCGCGGTCGCCGTCCTCTGCCTGGTGGCCGGCGTCCTGGCGCTCACGCACGACTCACGCCCCGCACACGCCGGCCCGGCCGCCCTGCCGCACACCACGGTGGAGGTGTCCGCCAGCCGCTGTGGCCGGGGCTGGCGCGCGCCGGTCCCCGGCGTCCAGGTCTTCGACCTGCGCAACCCGACCGACGGCCCCGCCGAGGTCCTGCTGGAGGACCCGGAGAGCCAGGCCGTCTACGGCGAGGTGGAGGACGTCGGCCCCGGTACCACCCGGGAACTCACCGTCCGCCTCGGCAAGGGCAGCTACGCGTTCAAGTGCGTCCCCGACGACGCCGACGCCGTCACCGGGCCCACGGTCCGCATCGCCGAGGGGAGGAGCGGCCCGGCCGCGGCTCCGGTCACCGAGCACGACCTGATCCCGCCGGCGCTCGCCTACCAGAAGTGGATCGGCGGCGGCCTGTCCGACGTCGTACGGCTGACGACGACACTGCGGGACGCGATCGACGGCGGCGACCTCGCGGCCGCCCGTACCGCCTGGCTGCCGGCGCACCTGGAGTACGAGCGACTGGGCGCGGCGTACGACGCCTTCGGGGCCGCGGACGGCGCGATCAACGGCACGGAGGCGGGCCTGCCCGGCGGGGTGCACGACAAGGACTTCACGGGCTTCCACCGCGTCGAGTACGGCCTGTGGCACGGCGAGTCCGCGAGCGGCCTGCGCGGCCCGGCGGCCGGCCTGGTCAAGGCGGTCACCGCGCTCCGCGACGACTGGGCCCAGACCCGGATGGACCCCGCCCAGCTGGGGCTGCGGGCGCACGAGATCCTGGAGAACACGGTGCAGTTCGAGCTGACCGGCCGCACCGACTACGGCAGCGGCAGCAACCTCGCCACCGCCCGCGCCAACCTGGACGGCACGGTGCAGGTCATGTCCCGGCTGCGCCCGCTGCTGGCCACCCGGTACGCCGGTCTGGCCGGTCTGGAGGGCGAACTGGACCGGCTCGGGAAGACGCTCGACGGGTTCGAGCACGGGGGCACCTGGACACCCCTGGGGCAGCTGAGCCACCGGCAGCGCGAGAACGTCGACGCGGCGCTCGGGGACCTGGTGGAACGGCTGGCGTCGGTGGCGACCCTGTGCGACCCGCGGAGGACGGGGTGAGCACCGACGAGACGACCGGCAGGGGCGGTGTCGGCCGCCGTGGCTTCCTGCGGGGCGCGGCGCTCGCGGGCGCGGGACTGGCCGCCGGCGGGGCGGCCGCCCCGGTCGCGGACCGCACGGCGGCGACGGCCGCCCTCGCGCCCTTCCACGGCGCCCGTCAGCAGTCCGCGATCGCGGCACCGCGCCGGTCGACCGTCTTCACCTCGCTCGACGTCACCGCCACCGACCGCGCCGAGCTGACCGACCTGCTGCGCACGCTCACCGACCGCGCCCGCTTCCTGACCTCCGGCGGCACCCCCGATCCGGTGGGCGTCACCGGGCCGCCCGCCGACTCCGGCGTCCTCGGTGAGGAACTGCCGTCGAGGGCGCTGGCGGTGACCGTCGGCGTCGGCGCCTCGCTCTTCGACGACCGCTACGGGCTCGGGAGACTGAGGCCCCGCCGGCTGACCACGATGCCGGCCTTCCCCGACGACGACCTCCGGCCCGAGTGGTGCCACGGCGACCTCAGTTTGCAGTTGCACGCGGACGACACCGACACCGTGCTGCACGCCCTGCGCGACATAGCCCGGCACACCCGGGGCGGCATGCAGGTCCGCTGGCGGCTGGACGGGTTCACCAGCCCGCCCCGGCCGTCCGGCACCCCGCGCAACCTGCTCGGCTTCAAGGACGGCACCGCCAACCCGGAGACCGGCAGCGCCCGTGAGATGGACCGGCTGGTGTGGGTCGGCGCGGACTCCGGCGAGCCGGACTGGGCGGTCGGCGGCAGCTACCAGGTGGTACGGCTCATCCGCATGCTGGTGGAGTTCTGGGACCGGGTCTCGCTGAGCGAGCAGGAGCGGATGTTCGGCCGCTCCCGCCGGTCCGGGGCGCCCCTGGACGGCGACGCCGAGCACGACACGCCCGACTACGCGGCCGATCCCAAGGGTGACGTCATCCCGCTGGACGCGCACATCCGGCTGGCCAACCCGCGCACCACGGCCACCGCCGGGCAGCGCGTCCTGCGCCGCGCCTACAACTACGACCGGGGCATGGACAGCAACGGCAACCTCGACATGGGCCTGCTGTTCAGCTGCTACCAGCAGGACCTGGCGCGGCAGTTCGAGACCGTGCAGAAGCGGCTGGCCGGCGAACCGCTGGTCGACTACGTCTCGCCGTTCGGCGGCGGGTACTTCTTCGCGCTGCCCGGGGTGCGGGACACCGACGACTGGTACGGGCGCGCGCTCCTCACCTGAGCCCGTCCACAACCTGAGCTTGTTCGGACAACTCCCCGGCCTGATCGGTCAATACCCGGTCAAGATTTGCCCCAGCATCCCTGACCCGCTATTCATTCAGCCGCCATCATGGCTCCGCCACAGCGCCCGGAAGCGGGCGAAGCATCCCTGCCTGTACGACGCAGTGACGTTCATGCCCGGAGGGTGAGTCCGCATGGCCAGCACAGCAAGACGAACGGCGATCAGGAGTCTGGGGGCGCTCGCGGGGGCCGCCGCGCTCACGGTCCTCGGCGGCACCGCGCCCAGTTGGGCGGCCGTCCCCGCCGGGCACGGTGGTGGGTCGTCGACCGCGACCCCGATCAAGCACGTGGTCGTGCTGTTCGACGAGAACATCTCCTTCGACCACTACTTCGCGACCTACCCGAAGGCCGCGAACACCGACGGCACGAAGTTCACGGCGTCCAGGAAGACCCCGAAGGACATCGACACCGTCGCGCACGCCGGGCTGCTCACGAAGAACCCGAACCAGTACACGCCCAAGCGGCTTTCCCCGTCACAGGCGCTGACCTGCGACCAGAACCACTCCTACGGGCCCGAGCAGCTGGCCTACGACGGCGGCAGGGCCGACCAGTTCGTGCAGAACACCGAGGTCGACAAGTGCAGCGGCGGCCTGTTCGGCGAGCCGGGCCTGGTCATGGACTACTACGACGGCAACACCGTCACCGGGCTGTGGAACTACGCCCAGCAGTACGCCCTCAACGACCGCTCCTACAGCTCGGTCTACGGCCCGTCCACGCCCGGCGCGCTCAACCTGATCTCGGGTCAGACGCACGGCGCGATCTCGGTCGACTCCGTCACCGGCAAGCAGACGTCGACGCCCGACTCCTACGCCATCGCCTCCCCGAACGCCAAGGGCGTGGGCACGGTCATCAACGACCCCGACCCGGCCTTCGACGACTGCTCCGACAAGGACCACACCAGCACCAGCGCGCTGGCCTCGCTGCAGGGCAGGAACGTCGGTGACCTGCTCAACTCCAAGCATGTGACGTGGGGTTGGTTCCAGGGCGGCTTCCGTCCGTCGACCGGCTGGGACGGCAAGCCGGCCGACCACGCCAAGTGCGACACCACGCACAGCAACGTCGGCGGCGCCTCCGTGGTCGACTACAGCCCGCACCACAACCCGTTCTCGTACTACAAATCGACGTCCAACCCGCACCACGTGGCGCCGAAGAACGTGAACGAGATCGGTCACAACGGCCAGGCGAACCACAACTACGACCTGACCGACTTCAGCGCGGCCGCCAAGGCGGGCAAGCTCCCGGCCGTCAGCTTCCTCAAGGCCGGTGAGTACCAGGACGGCCACGCCGGGTACTCCGACCCGATCGACGAGCAGCACTTCCTCGTCAACGAGATCAACGCCGTCCAGAGCTCCCCGGAGTGGAAGTCCACGGCGGTCGTCGTCGCCTACGACGACTCCGACGGCTGGTACGACCACGCCTACGCCAAGCCCCGCAACGGCTCCAAGGACACCACGGCCGGCTCCAACGGCAAGGCGCTCGACAGCGCGGCCTGCCAGGCGGGCCCGGCCGCGTCCGGCGGCTACGCCGACCGCTGCGGGCCGGGCACCCGGCAGCCGCTGCTGGTCATCTCGCCGTACAGCAAGGTGAACAAGGTCGACCACACGCAGACCGACCAGTCGTCCGTCATCCGCTTCATCGAGGACAACTGGCGCACCGGCCGCGTCGGCGACCACTCCTTCGACGCCACCGCGGGCTCGCTGACCAACATGTTCGACTTCCGGCACCCCAACAACAAGCAGGTGCTGCTGAACGCGAACGGCTCCGTCAAGCACGTCGGCCCGATCCACCACGTGGCTCCGGTCAGCACGCACATCACGCCGGGCCCGGCGATGGTGAACACGGCCGCGGCGACCGGCTCCGGCGCGTTCCCGGCCCTCCCGGTGAGCCTCGGCGTGGGCGCCCTGGTGGCCGCCGGCGCCACGGGCACGTACCTGACGCTGCGCCGTAGGCAGCGCACCACGGCCTGACCTCAGCACGACCCCTGTCACCTCGGCACGGTCCTCCTCCCCGGACCGTGCCGAGGTGCGTGAGCCGACGGCACGACGAAGACGTACCGCCGCACCTCCCGGACGTTCAACGACGCGCTGGGCTTCACCATCGCCGACGGCTCCTACGAGCAGTGGAGCTTCCTCAGCCTCGCGCCGATCGTCCACCCGATGCACATCCATCTGGCCGACTTCCAGCTGCTGGGCCGCGACGCCCACGACGTCTCGGGCTTCGACCCGGCGGTGGGCGGCACGACCAGGCCGATCGCCCACGACGCGGCCACGCAGCTCCCGCTGGCGCCCAACGAGCGGGGCCACAAGGACGTCTTCCGGGTGCCGGGCGGCCAGATCCTGCGCGTCATGGGGAAGTTCGACGGCGCGTACGGACGGTTCATGTACCACTGCCACCTCCTCGAACACGAGGACATGGGGATGATGCGGCCGTTCGTCGTCATGCCCGAGGAGGCGATGAAGTTCGACCACGGCGCGGCCCACGGCGGCCATGACGGAGGCCACACCGGCTGACCTTCCGCGGCGACTCGCGTCGGCACTCCACGGTGGTGGTGCGGTGCCGACGCGAGCCGTCACCGCCGCCCTCCGCGGACTCCCCGGCGCACGCTGGTTACGATCACCGGCGGCACGGAATGCGGCACTGCGGAAGGGGCGCTCCACGATGACGAGCGGGGAGACCGTCGCACTCGACGACCCGGCGGGCGCGTCCCTGAGCGGTCACCATGCGCATCTCGGCCGCCGGCTCGGCCGGGCCGTCAGCTATCTGCGGGACGTCGCGACCTTCTCGTCGGTGTCCGCCCACCCCGGCCCGGACGACTGGAGCGACCTGGCCAGGCTGCTCGGCCCGGGCGCGTTCGCCGACATGTTCAGCTGCCCGGCGCTTCCGCCGCGGGAGCGGGAGCCGGTCTTCGTCCTCGAAGGCCGGCAGCCAGCGCGATCGCGCTCTACGAACGGCTCGGCTTCGAGAGCCGCAGGCAGGTGACCTTCCGCGGCTTCCGCACCCCGTGACGCCATGGGCCGCCGGACGGCCCGGCAGCCGCGGCGCCTGCCCCAGCCCCGGCGGATTACATGCACTGTGCACTTTCTCACCCGGCTCGACGGCGCGGATGGCGATAGCGTCCGAGGTGTTCATCCCGACAAGGAGAGACGTCCGTTGTCCATCCCGACCGTGTCCCCGGGCAGTTACTTCGAGGCCGTCGACGGCCACCGCTACAAGCCGACGCCGCACGCGGTCGGTGCCTGGGCGCCGGACGAGCAGCACTTCAGTCCGCTGTCGGGGCTGGTCGTCCACGCCCTCGACCAGTACCGGGCCGCCCGCCCGGACAACGGTCTGCTGCTCTCCCGGATCAGCTACGACATCCTGGGTCGCCTCGCCCTGGACGAGTGCGAGATCGAGGTGGAGACCGTTCGTCCCGGGCGGACCATCGAGCTTCTCGAGGCGGTCGTACGGATCTCCGGGCGATCGGTCCTGCGGGCCCGCGCCTGGTATCTGGCCGAACTCGACACCACCGCGGTCGCCGGCGGCCCCGACGACCCTCTCGTCCCGCCGGACTCCCTCGCCCCGTGGCCGGCGGGCGAGCTCTGGCCCGGCGGCTACATCGAGTCCGTGGAGATCCGCCCGGTCGAACCGCGGCGCCCGGGCCGTACGGCGGCCTGGATCTCCACACCCGTGCAGCTGGTCGCCGGGGTGCCGGTCAGTCCGCTCGCGTCGTATCTCACCCTGGTCGACACCGCCAACGGCATCGCCGTCCGGCAGTCCCCCACCGAGTGGATGTTCCCGAACGTCGACCTGACCGTCCACCTCCACCGCCGGCCCCGGGGCATCTGGACGGGGTTGGACACCAAGGTCACCTTCGGCCCGACCGGACAGGGTCTGACCAGCACGGTCCTGCACGACGTGGACGGCCCGGTCGGACACGCGTCGCAGATCCTCACGGTCCGGCCGCTGCCGGGGGCGTAGGTCACCTGGCCGCGGCCCGCCACCGCGGTCCCTTGATGGACAGCCGGCCGCCGATCTGCACGGCCTGTGCCACGGTCGCCGAGACGAGGGTGATGGTGCGGGTCCGGGCGACCGGGTGCGCGAGCCAGCGGGGTACGGCGTCGGGAGTGACGGTGACGCTACGGCGCGCCGGGAGCGGGCCGCCGCCGAGGCCCGTCACCCTGCCGGACAGCTTGCGGACGTAGAGGGTGACCACGCCGTCGGCACCCTGCCCCTTGAACGAGGAGGTCGTCGCCGGTCTGGCCCTGAGGCGCAGCGCCGCGCGGCCCCGGCCGGCCGTCAGGTCGAGGTCGACGGCGTCCAGCGACCGCACGGTGAACCTCAGCGCCCGGACGGTCCCCGTGGCGGTGCGCACCGTGGCCGTCCCGTGGAACCTGGCACCGCGCAGCACGAGCCGGTCGGCACGCAGCACCCAGGAGCCCTCGGCGGCGCGGGGCGGGCGCGGCCCGTGCCGTGGTGCGTCGGCGGCCGCCGAGGAGACGCCCAACGCCGGGTGCAGGGACAGGGACAGGCAGGCCACGGCCGCCGCGCAGGCGAGCGGCCGGGAAGCACGGGCGAGCACGGAACCGGTCGTACCCGTACGGCGCGGGCGACCGCGTTCGTCGGTGGGCACACCCCGGCCGGTGCGGTCGTCAGCAGCCGTCACTTGGGCCCTCCGCCGCCGCAATGACCGTGGTCCCGCCCTCGCTCGGCGGTGCCGGCGGTTCCCCGGCCGCGGGCGGCAGCCAGGCGCAGGCCAGCGAGCCGCCGACCAGGCCGGAGGCGACACCCAGGAAGAGCCCGCCGAAGTTCGCGACGGGAAAGGAGATGACGGCGAGCAGGAGGGTGGCGATCCCGGCGAACACCCGGAGATGGGGACGGCAGCAGAGCGCGACGCCCAGTACCAGGAGCAGGGTTCCGATCACCAGGGACCCGGCGCCCGAGGTGGTCGACAGGGCGAGCGGGATGCCGCCCAGGTCAAGTTTCGCGAAGGGCCAGTAGAGGATGGGCAGCCCTGCGGTGAAGGTGAACAGGCCTGCCCAGAAGGGGCGTTCGCCGCGCCAGGTGCGGAACCTGCGCCGGAACCCCGGTGCCGCGGCGAGCAGTTCGGCCGGCCTGCCGAAGGGGTTGGTGATCACGCGTCCTGTCCTGATCAGTGGTGTCGTGGTCCGCCGGGTCAGGGGCATGTGTGGTTGCCCGGTTGGATGCGCACCCGCAGACCCGGGACGTTGAAGGTGCCGGCGGACAGCGCGAGCGTGTTCACCCGCACGTCGGTGAGGGTGACCGAGGTGGACTGGAGCCCGATGCCGTCCGGATCGAAGAACCGGGAGTCCCGGTCTCCGGACCTGACCGGGCCTTTGGAGATGGCGCCCTGGGCGACACCGATGTCGAGGCCGGTGAAGTTCGCTTCCGCGGCAGCTTCGGCCGTGGAGTCGAGGAACAGGTCCGACGCCTCGGCCAGCCGCTGGTCGCCGCCGGTGAGGCGCAGGGTCTGCGTGCCCAGCACCGGAACGTCGACCGTGATGGCCTCGCAGAGGCGGCTGACCTTCGCATGCCGGAAGCCGGTGACCACGACGGGTACGAGTTCACGCTTCCTGGTCACGTCGATCATGCTGTAGAGGCTGACCCCACGGGCGGTCAGCGAATCGGCGGTGAGCTGGAACTTCTGGCCGGAGATGAAGAAGGACGCGGCGAGCACACCCTGCGCCATGCCGATTCCGACGGTGGCGCACGCCGCGACGCCGGGCACCAGGACCACCGCGAAGAGCCGCCAGCGCGTTCTCCCGGCGCGGTGCGACATCCCGTCTCCTTCGGTCGTGAGGTGATGCCCCGCCCCTGCCGGACAAGGCGAAAGATGTCCTGTTTGTCCGGTGACGGATCCTAGGCTTCCGGGTCGGGCGACCGGCTGCACGCCAGGCCCGCCGTTCGAGTGATGCAAGTTCTGCTGGGCCCTTCGGGCGACGGGGTGTGGACCGTGCGGGGTCCGAGCAGGCCGGCGGGCGTTCGAAGTGGGTCACGTGCCCATGTCGCCGAGAGCCGGCCCAGCACGGCCCCGGCCAGCGGTCCGCGGGCCGGGGCCTCGCGCCGCTCTCAGTTCCCGGGCTCCGCCTCGGCCGGTGCCGCGGCGGCGGTCTCCGCGGGCCTGCGGTGCACGGCACGGACCGGGATCGCGAGCAGCCACCAGTACTTGGCGAGGGTCGGTGACCAGAACGCCACCGGGATCGCCGTGGCGAAGACCAGGACGACCAGGAGGTTGCTGCGGACCGCCGTCCGCAGCCGCCCGGGCTCCACGTCCGCGGTGGCCAGCGCGGGCGCGGTCAGCAGCCGCAGGTACATCGCGCACAGGAGGCCCAGGGAAAGGGCGATCGCGCCCGAGTAACAGGCCGTCGCCGTGGTCGTCTCGCCGTACTGGCTGAGCAGCTTGGTCGGGAAGGGCAGCGCGGCCACGACCGCCAGCAGGGCGAAGTACAGGTAGAGCAGCGAGCGGTCGACGTCGGCGATCCGCGTGAACAGGGCGTGCTGGGTCAGCCAGAGCACGCCGATGACGGCGAAGCTCAGCAGGTACGCGCCGATCGCGGGGAACAACTCCCGTACGGCGTGGGCGACCTCGGAGTCGTGCAGGCCCTCGGGGACGGTGATGTCGAGGGCGAGCAGCGTGATGGCGATGGCGAACACGGCGTCACCGAGCATCGCCAGCCGTTCCGGTGCCACGGAGACCTCGCGGCGACGGAAGGCAAGGGGGCGGGGTCGGTTCATGGAGGCGGCACCACGGCATTCCTCGACGTACGGGACGACGGAATGATTACCACACCGCGGTGTACGCCAGGAGCGGGTACGACCAGGACGTGGCACGGCCTTGACCGACGGCCGTGCCACGCCCGGGCTCACAGGAGGGTGTGCGATCAGCCGATGATGCGGTGGGTGGCCCAGAACGACGTCAGGTCCGTGGTCGTGGCGGCCTGCGCGGCGGCCTTGAACTCGGCCGTGGTCGAGACGCCGTACCAGTGCGAAGTGGCGTAGTCCTTGAGGAGTTTGGCCATCACGGTGTCACCCAGGGTGCGGCGCAGATCGTGCAGGGCGCACTTGCCGTAGCCGTAGACGACGGTGGAGTAGCGGGACGAGTGGGCGTCCCAGTAGGCCATCGAGTTGGTGATGTTCTCCGCGGACGAGGCCCAGGAGACGCTGTTCCAGCAGTTCGTGCCGGTGCTGCCCAGGGCCAGGTCGGTGGCGTAGTCGGTGAACGCCTCGTCCAGCCAGGGGCTGTTGTACTCGTCGTCGCCCACGATGCCGTAGAACCACTGGTGGCCGATCTCATGGGTGAGCGCCGTGGTGCTGACCAGGTCGAGGACGAAGCCGGGGTACTCCATGCCGCCGAACCAGAAGTTGTTGTCGATGACGGCGTCCAGCTCGCCGTACGGGTAGGCGCCGAAGCGGCCCGCGTGGGCGTCGACCGCGGTCTTCGCGGTGGTGAGCATGGACTGCGCACTGGACGAACTGATGCCCGAGACCGAGTAGATGTTGATCGGGGTGCCCGCCGTCGAGGTGCCCGAGATCTTGGTGAACGGGCCCGCCGCCCACGCGAAGTCACGGACCTTGGACGCGGTGGCCGTGGTGACCGTGCGCCCGCTGGTGCCGGGGGTGTCGACCGAGGTGCCGGTGGCCGGGACCAGCAGGGTGGTCGGGTGGTCGAGGGTCACCTTGAAGTCGGCGGCCAGGGAGTAGAAGGACTCGCCGTTGTTCGTGTACGGGTCCAGGTGCCAGCCCGAGCCGTCCTTGACCGCGAGGACCGGCAGCGCGTTGCCGATCATGCTGAAGGCGCCGTCGTGGCCGAACCGGTCGGCGCCGCTCGGGACGGTGATCCCCAGGTCGAAGCCGATCGTGGTCGACTGGCCCTGCGCCAGCGGGGTCGGCAGCGCGATCTGGAGGGCCGTGCAGGCCACCGAGAGGGCGCCCGCGGTACCGCCGGTGACATTGGTGACCGTGATCGGCGGCGCGGAGCAGGTGCCGTGGTAGTTGTCCCACAGCCGCAGGTACACCTCGGTGAGCGGAGTGGCCGAGGCGTTGGTGAAGGTCGTGCTCTCGTGTCCGGTCCAGACGGTGCCGGCGGTGTTGCTGCTGAGACTGACGGTGTACGACGGGGCGGCCGGCGTGCGCGTCGAGTCGGCCGGCGGGGCGGTGTCGCCGGAGGTGTTGAGGGCGATGTCGTCCAGGACGAAGCTCGTCTGGAGACTCGAGTCCTCGGTGCCGGTGAAGGCGAGGCTCACGGTCTGGCCGGCGAACGCCGACACGTCGAACGACTTCTGGACGTAGCCGGTGGCCTTGTTCAGGTTCGAGTACGTCGCCAGGGTCGTGCTGCCGATCTTCGCCGTGAGCTTGTCGTACGCGGTGGACGAGGTGGTCTCGGCGGTGTCGATGTGCAGCCAGAAGGTGAGGGTGGCGCTGCTGCACCCGGACGGGATCGTGACGCTCTGGGAGAGCGTGTCGGTGTGCGTGCTGCCGACGCCGTCGAGCCAGGCGAAGCTCGTGCCGCCGTGGGCGCTCTGCCCGGTGCGGCTGGTGATCACACTGGTCGAGGACTGGGTCCAGGACGAAGTGCCGCTCTCCAGGCCGCCGTTGGCGACCACTTGGGTCGGAGTGCAGGCCGCCTCCTCGGCGGCCGACGCCGTGCTGCCGGGGAGCAGGGCCGCGGCCAGCGCCGCGACGGCCAACGCACTGGTGACGAAGGCCTTGTGGGGGGTCGATCTCACACGAAACTCCTTTGCGGCGACCGGGATCCCGGTCTGCTCGGTGACCGCCGGTCCGGCTGGGGTGCGCCGGGGAGCGGTCACAGGTCACGCGTTACGAGTGGTGCGAGTCCGAAGCCTGACAGACTTGACCAGGCCATGTCACTAAGGGATATCCCGCGCGTCAGAGATGGTCCGCGCAGCACGGGGTGGGGTTGGGGACCTCGAACGGGGCCAGCAGGCCGCCCGCCGCCGGGACCAGGGCCAGGGTGAGGACGCCGTCGCGCCACTCCGGGCGTACGTGGTCCTGCGTCAGGATCTGTGTGGCGGGCGGGAGTTCGGCGGCCGGTGCGCCGAGCACCACCAGGCGTTCGACGGCGGTGCGGTCGAGGATCGCGCCCGCGGTGACCGTGCCGGTGAGGCGCCGCACGCCCGGGTAGACGACCGCCCTGCCGGAGGTGCGGGGTGCGGCGGCCGCCCGGCGGGCGCTGTCCGCCGCGTCGCCCGGGCCGTGGGTGCGGTCGGCCAGGGCCAGGCCGGTGCCCTCCGGGAGCGCCGTCAGCAGTTCCCGCCACACCGCGTCCGGGTCCGGGACCGCCAGCGACACCGCCGTACCCCGGCGCTCGTCGGTGCGGTGCAGGTGGGTGCAGGCGAACACGCCGTCCGGGAGCGCCAGTCGGCCCAGCAGCTCGTGGATCAGATGGTCCGCCTCGCGCAGGGTCGCCGTGCCGGCGTCCACCCCGATGACGGGGTGGACGCCGGCGGCGTGGTGCCGGGAGGTCATGCGGGCAGGACCCACATCGGGTTGGAGTAGAACCACAGGTCCTTCCACGGGTCGGCGTCGCCGAGGACGTCGATGGCCGGGCCCGCCGGGTCCACCGCGGCACCGTGGATGCCGACCGCCGAGCGGTTTCCGTCGGTGCCGCGCAGCCGCACGTACACCGGCTTGTCGAGGCGGCCGAGGGAATAGGTCAGCCGGACGGCCCCGGTGGCCTTGTCGACCTCGAAGGACTTCACGACCTTGGTGGCGGGCGCGGCGAAGGTGTCCTTGTCGCTCACCTTGCCGGTGACATCGCCCTGGATGACGTCGACGCGGGCCAGGGCCGGCACGAACTGCGCCCAGTTGGGGCCGTTGGCGAGGCTGATCTCGACGACCAGGTCGACCTGGCTGCCCCTGCGGACCTGGAGCACGCCGCCGAGGGTGACCGCGCGGGAGCCGGAGCGCAGCTGGGCGTTCAGGCCGCTGATCAGGCCGCCGTGGTCGACCCAGACCCGGCCGGCCCGGATGCCGTCCATGACCGACTTGTAGGAGAAGGAAGCGGCACCGACGTGGGTACGGGAGTACTGGCCGGGCCAGAAGTCGGTGTCGGTGAGGCTGACACCGCCGCCATAGACCGGGTCGTTGTAACGGCCGTTGGCGTTGAAGTCGCTGTTGGGGCCGCGTACCGCGGTGTCGGCGTACACGTTGTGGGAGTCGGAGTTGGCGGTGATCCACCAGGGTTTGCCCTCGGCGAGCAGGCTGTCCCAGAGGCCGCCGACGGTGGCGGTCATCCAGTCGAAGCCGCCCCAGGTGCGGTAGCTCTCCAGCGGGTAGCCGCCGAAGGAGTCCGCGCTCGGGCTGTTGTCGTAGATGCCGCGCGCGGAGCCGGGGCCGTTCGGCTTGGGCAGGCCGCCCGCCTGGTGGCCGGGGGCGCCCTCCATGCCGACGGCGATCGACGGCTGGGCGTCGCGCCAGGCACGGATCTCGTGCGGGGAGTCGATGCCCTTGCGCGCGGGGTGGTTGGCGAGGAACAGGGCGTCCTTGACCTTGCGGCGCTGCACCTGCTCGGCGAGGAAGTTGAGGCCGGAGATGGCCAGCGCCTCGTTGGCCGGGGTGTTGGCGGAGGCGCCCTTGACCGAACCGTCGAAGGAGTTCTCGAACTCCTTGAGGACGGCGACCTCGTTCTTGCCGGGGTGGACGAAGACGGTGCCGTGCTCGGCGGCCGGGATGTTCCACTCCAGGCCCTGGAAGACCAGCGTGTCGTCGATCTCGTCACGGGCCGCGACGATGTCCGGGTTGACCTTCTCGACACCGATCTTGGCGTGCTGCTCGCTGCCGTGGTCGGTGATGACCATCCAGTCCAGGCCGTGCGCGTTGGCCTGGCGGACGTGGTCGACGACCCGGTACTTGGCGTCCGAGCTGTACTGGGTGTGGATGTGGTGGTCGCCTGCCAGCCACAGGAAGTCGCCGGAGCGGCCGCTCCCGGAGTGGGAGGAGGAGACCGAGGCGGCGGCCTGACCCGCGCCGGCGAGGACACTGCCCGCCGCGAGGCCCGCGCCGAGCAGACCGGTGCGGCGCAGCATCGAGCGGCGGGAGAGCTGACCGGGCGTCAGCTCCTCGTCGGGGACCGACAGATCGAGGGCGGGCGGCAGCGAGGAGGCGTCGCCGTCCGTGTGGTGGTGATGGTGGTGATGATGACCGTGGTCGTGGCTGTGACCGTGGCTCATGCGCGAACTCCCGCGGGCCGTCGGGCTGGGGGGTGACTCCAGGACGTGCAGAGTCTGCGAAGGTCGCGTGAACAACGGGAGTCGAGGTCATGGTGAGGTAAAGAACCGCTGATGTGCAGCAAACTACGGGGAGTTGGCACGTAAAGAAGGTGCACGCGGACGTAAAGCACGGCACGCGGCCGTACCGCCCCGCAGCGGACGCGAAACCGGCCGTGGAGCCGCACGCACAAAGCCGCCCGGGCCGGCCGGTGAGGCCGGCCCGGGCGTCAGACGCCGGGCTTCGCCGGGATCAGACCCGCCGATGTCAGACCCGCCGCTATCAGACCAGGTCGAACCGGTCCGCGTTGGCGACCTTCGTCCAGGCGGCGACGAAGTCCTTCACGAACTTCTCCTTGGCGTCGTCGCTGGCGTAGACCTCGGCGACCGCGCGCAGCTCGGAGTTGGAGCCGAAGACCAGGTCGGCACGGGTGCCGGTCCACTTGACCGCGCCGGTGGCCAGGTCGCGGCCCTCGAACGTGGTCTGGTCCTCGGAGGTCGACTTCCACTCCGTGCCGTAGTCGAGCAGGTTGGCGAAGAAGTCGTTGGTCAGCACACCCGGGGTCGTGGTGAGGACACCGTGCTTCGACCCGCCCTGGTTGGCACCGAGCACCCGCAGACCGCCGACCAGGACGGTCAGTTCGGGGGCGCTCAGGCCGAGCAGGTTGGCGCGGTCCAGGAGCAGGTACTCGGCCGGCAGGCGGTTGCCCTTGCCGAGGTAGTTCCGGAAGCCGTCGGCCGTCGGCTCCAGGGCCGCGAAGGACTCGGCGTCCGTGTGCTCGTCGGTCGCGTCGACCCGGCCCGCGGTGAAGGGCACCTCGATGTCGACGCCGGCGTCCTTGGCGGCCTTTTCCACGGCGGCGGCACCGCCGAGGACGATCAGGTCGGCCAGGGAGACCTTCTTCGCGCCGGAGTTGAACTCCTGCTGGACGCCCTCCAGGACGCGCAGCACCTGGGCCAGCTCGTCGGGGTCGTTGGCCTCCCAGCCGCGCTGCGGCTCCAGGCGGATGCGGGCGCCGTTGGCGCCACCGCGCTTGTCGCTGCCGCGGAACGTCGACGCCGACGCCCAGGCGGTGGAGACCAGCTGCGCGACCGTCAGGCCCGAGTCGAGGAGCTTGGCCTTGAGGGCCGTGACGTCGGCGGCGTCGATGGCCTCGCCCTCGGCCGCCGGCAGCGGGTCCTGCCACAGCAGGGTCTCCGCCGGGACCTCCGGGCCGAGGTACAGGGACTTCGGGCCCATGTCACGGTGGGTCAGCTTGTACCAGGCGCGGGCGAAGGCGTCCGCGAACTCCTGCGGGTTCTCGTGGAACCGGCGGGAGATGGACTCGTAGATCGGGTCGAAGCGGAGCGACAGGTCGGTGGTGAGCATCGTGGGCAGACGCTTCTTCGACGGGTCGTGCGCGTCGGGGATGATCGCCTCGGCGTCCTTGGCGACCCACTGCTTGGCGCCGGCCGGGGACTCGCTGAGCTCCCACTCGTAGCCGAAGAGGATGTCGAAGAAGTCGTTGCTCCACCGGGTGGGCTTGGTGGTCCAGGTGACCTCCAGACCACTGGTGATCGCGTCGCCGCCCTTGCCGGTGCCGTAGGTGCTCTTCCAGCCGAGGCCCTGCTGCTCGATCGGCGCACCCTCGGGCTCGGCGCCCACGTTGTCCGCGGGGCCGGCGCCGTGGGTCTTGCCGAAGGTGTGGCCACCGGCGATGAGGGCGACGGTCTCCTCGTCGTTCATCGCCATGCGGCGGAAGGTCTCACGGATGTCGCGGGCCGCGGCGATCGGGTCCGGGTTGCCGTTGGGGCCCTCCGGGTTGACGTAGATGAGGCCCATCTGGACGGCGCCGAGCGGGCTCTCCAGGTCGCGGTCGCCGGTGTAGCGCTGGTCGTCCAGCCAGACCTTCTCGGGGCCCCAGTAGACGTCGTCCTCCGGCTCCCAGACGTCCACGCGGCCGCCGGCGAAGCCGAAGGTCTCGAAGCCCATCGACTCCAGGGCCACGTTGCCGGTGAGGATCATCAGGTCGGCCCAGGAGATGGCCTGGCCGTACTTCTTCTTGACCGGCCACAGCAGCCGGCGGGCCTTGTCGAGGTTGCCGTTGTCCGGCCAGCTGTTGAGCGGGGCGAAGCGCTGCTGGCCGGCGCCGGCGCCGCCACGGCCGTCGGAGATGCGGTAGGTGCCCGCGCTGTGCCAGGCCATCCGGATCATCAGCGGGCCGTAGTTGCCGAAGTCGGCCGGCCACCAGTCCTGCGAGGTGGTCAGCACCTCCGCGATGTCCCGTTTCACGGCCGCGAGATCAAGGCCCTGGAACGCCTCGGCATAGTCGAAACCCTCGTCGAGCGGGTTCGCGACGGCGGGGTTCTTGGCAAGGATCTTCAGGTTGAGTCCCTCGGGCCACCACTGGCGATTGCCGCCGCCCTGGGTGGGGTGCGGGGCACGGTCGTGCGCGACCGGGCACTTGCCCGCGGCGTTCTCCTGGGTCTCAGACATGGGGGAAATCCTTCCGGAAGGGGCGGATCAACGTACTCAGGAATTACTGACGGTGGAGCAGGCGGGGCACAGGCCCCAGTAGATGACCTCGGCCTCGTCGATGGCGAAGCCGTGGTCGTCCGAGGCGGTCAGGCACGGGGCTTCGCCGACCGCGCAGTCGACGTCGGCGACGGCACCGCACGACCTGCACAGGACGTGGTGGTGGTTGTCGCCGACGCGCCCCTCGAACCGGGCCGGGCTGCCGGCCGGTTCGATACGGCGTATGAGTCCTGCCGTGGTGAGCGCGTGCAGCGCGTCGTACACGGCTTGAAGCGATATGTGGCCTACACGCTCGCGGACGCCCGAGGCGACCCTTTCGACGTCGAGGTGGTCGCCGGCGCGGACGGTCTCCAGCAGCGCGACACGGGCGGCCGTCACCCGCAGGCCGGCACCACGCAGCTCGTCGGCGGTGGTCGGAGGCTGGGATGCGGTCATGACGCCAACCTATCCTCATAAACACGAGTGATTCAAGAAAACAAACCGTTCAAGTTTGATGTCGAGGCGAACGACCCCCGCGCCTCGGCCATCACCCGTCCGTGGGCTTTGCCATCTCTTTACAACCCGCCCCGGTGCCGGGTCGTCTCTCCGCTCGATCCGTTACTCAGCCCGCCCTGACCACCGCGGGCCGACGAAAGAGAGCGTCTCCATGCGCCGAACTGTCCTGACCGCCACGGCACTCGCCTGCACCGCCGTCCTGGCCGGCACCGTGCCCGCCTTCGCCGACGGCACCAGCCCGAGCCCGGTGCCCACCGTGGCACCGTCCACCGCCCCTTCCGCGGAACCCTCCGCCGTCCCGTCCGAGGCGCGCTCCGCCGAGCCCACCCGGGCCGCCACCCCGGCGCCCGCCCGGGACCGGGGCCAGGTCGCGGCCGTGCCCCAGGGCGCGCCCGACACCGGCGTGGCGGAGCCTTCCTCGGACTCCGGGACCGAGAACGCGCTGATCGGCGGCGGCGCGGCGGCGGCGCTCGCCGCGGGCGCCGTGGTCTTCGCCGTGCGTCGCCGCCGGGCGACCGGGGCATGACCTCGCTCTCCAGGCGCGCCTTCGTCACCGCCGCGACGGCCTCGCTGCTGGCGGGCTGCGCGGGGCAGGCGGCCCACTCGACGGCCACCACCGTCCACCGCGAGGAGCCGCCGGCGCCTTCGCCGTCCGCCACGCCGACCGCGCTCGGGCGTTCCGTGCCGGTCCGGCTGCGCATCCCGGCGATCGGCGTCGACACCCCGCTGCTGCGGCTGGGACTGGCGGCCGACGGCACGGTGCAGGTGCCGCCGATCACCGCGCACGACCGGGCCGGCTGGTACCGCCACTCCCCCACCCCGGGGCAGGTCGGCCCGGCGGTGATCCTCGGCCATGTCACGGTCGGCTCCTACGGTGACGGCGTCTTCCGCCGGCTCGCGGAGCTGCACCGGGGCGAGCAGGCCGTGGCGCGTCTGGAGAACGGCCGGTCGGCGGTGTTCACCGTCGACGAGGTGCGTACGGTCGCCAAGGCCGAGTTCCCGACCGAGGACGTGTACGGGGACGTGGACCGCCCGGAGCTGCGGCTGATCACCTGCGGCGGCCCGCGGGGCGGCGACGGCTACCTCGACAACGTGATCGTCTTCGCCACGCTGACCGGCACGACAGCCTGACCCGGCGGACACGGATGCGGGACCGGTGGAACGTACCGAACCGGTTCCGCATCCTCCTCATCGTCCGCGACGAGCCCTTCGACCCTGGAGAACGTTGAAACGGTCCCGTGACAAGGCGGCGTCCGAGCTCTTCGCCGCCCTGTACCCGCGCCTGGCCGGCTGGTGCCGCCGTCTGGTCGACGACGACGAGACGGCGCACGAGGTCGCCTCGGAGGCGTTCACCCGGCTGTGGGCCCGGTGGACGTCGGTGGAGGAGCCCCGCGGGTTCCTCTACGTCACCGCGGCCAACCTCGTCCGGGACCACTGGCGCAAGCTGGAACGCGAGCGCCGGACCGTGCGCCGCGTCGGCTCGGAGGCCGCGACCCGCCCGCACGCCGAGCAGGCGGACCCCTCGGTACGGCTGCTGGTGCAGTCGCTGCCCGAGCGGCTGCGCGTTCCGATCCTGCTGCACTACTACGCTGACATGCCGATCCGGGAGGTGTCCGAGCTGACCGGGCGCAAGGAGGGAACCGTCAAGGCCGATCTGCACGCGGCCCGTGAACTGCTCCGCGGCCATCTGAGGAGAAGCCTTGACCACACGCTTTGACGAGGAGCCGGAGTTCGACGGCCCCGACGACCCCCTCACCGTCGTGCTGCGGCCGCCGGCCGCCTATCTGGGCCCGCCACCGGGCCGGTACGAGGAGATCCGGCGCGCCGCGGGCCGCCGCCGGCTGGTGCGTGCGGCGGCCGGGGCGGGGGTGACCTGTGCCGTCGCCCTCCTGGTGGCCCTGCCGATGCGTCTGACGGCGCCCTCGGCACCGGTGTCCCCGCGGGTCCCCCTCGCGCCGCCGGCCGTCAGCCCCACGGCCCCGCACCGCGTCCCGGCGTCTCCGGCGCCCCGCAGCCCGTCACCGAGCGCCAGCACCACGCCCGGACCACCGAGTCCCAGCACCACGCCCGGACGGAGCCGCACCACACAGGTGCCCACCCGTGGGCCGTCGACGGCTCCGTCGGCGGTACGGGTCACGCCCTCCGAGGGCCGGCGGAGCACCGCCGCCACGCCCTCCCCGTCGTAGCGGCGTCAACACGGCGAAGGGCCACATCACCCGTTCGTGCCCCCGTGTTTCGGCGCGCCGCCTGTCCTGCGAACGCGCGGGCCAGGGCGTCGGGGCGGGGGGTACGGCGCCCCGCGAGGGCCGTGGTCCGTGTCGGCCGTCCGGGTAGGGTCGCACCGCCCATCCGGCCGCTACGGCCCGTTTGGCCGAGGCCGCTGCTCGGCGTTGGTGTGATGTTTCGTACGAGGCCGGAATGAAAGGTGTGGAACGGGCAACGCTCCGTTCCATGCTCCACGCGCGAACCCTCCGGCAGGTGACCTGATGACGACGGCGACCAAGGCCCCTCTGACCGCTCCGGCCGCCGCGCCACCCTCCCGTCCCCAGCCGTCCGCCCCCGCCCCCTCGCTGCCGTCCCTCACCGGGCTGAGATGGATGGCCGCGCTGCTGGTCTTCGGACTGCACGTGCACAACTTCCGTTACTTCGGCGGCACCGGCGCCCGCTTCATGTCCTGGGGATTCGAGGCCGGCGCGTCAGGGGTGTCGTTCTTCTTCGTGCTGTCCGGGTTCGTGCTCATGTGGTCCGCGCGGCCGGGTGACCGGGCGGCGCGTTTCTGGTGGCGGCGTGTCGCCCGGGTCTATCCGGTGCACCTGGTGACCGCCGCCGTCGCCCTCGTGATGGCCCTCACGCTGCCCCGCCAGCCGAGGCCGACCCTGCCGCAGGGCGTGGCCGACGTCTTCCTGGTGCACTCCTGGTGGCGGCCCTGGTGGCAGACACTGGACCCGGTCAGCTGGTCGCTGGCCTGCGAGGCCTTCTTCTACGCCGCCTTCCCGCTGCTGGCCCTGGTGCTGCGCCGGCTGGACGTGCGGGGCGCCAGGCTGCTGGCCGCGCTGTCCGTCCTCGCGGTGCTGGTGCTGGCCTGGACGGACGCCCACCACTGGTGGGACCAGCCGATCAGCTCCTTCCCGGCGGCCCGGCTGCCCGAGTTCGTGCTCGGCGCGGCCGCCGCGCGGCTGGTGCTGCTCGGCCGCTGGCGCGGCCCCGGTCTGGAGGCCTCGCTCGCGCTGGCGATCGTCGGGTACTTCCTGGTCCCGCAGTTCACCGACGAGTACGCGGCCACCGCGTGCACCATCACGGGTTTCGCGCTGCTCATCCCGGCGGCCGCCCTCGCGGACCTGCGCGGGCTGCCCTCGCTGTGGCGGCGCCGGTGGCTGGTGCGCCTCGGCGAGCTGTCGTTCGCGTTCTACATGGTCCATCTGCTGGTGCTGCGGACGGGCACCCACCTGCTCGGCACCCGCCCGCGCTTCGGCCTGCTCACCGGGACGGCCGCCGCCACCGTCGCGTTCGCCCTGTCGCTGGGCCTGTCCTGGCTCCTCTGCGAGGGAGTGGAGCGGCCCGCGCGACGGCTGCTGCTGCGGCGTCCGGCCCGGCGGACGACGGCCTAGCCGGCTACGGGAACTGCGTCACCTTCGAGGGCACCGTGCTGGTCCCCGAGGTCGGCGCTCCCGTGGTGTTGACGACGTGGGCGTACTGGCCCATGCCGCCCAGGGAGATCACCAGCAGGTCGTGCATCTTGATGCCCGAGCCGGTCGGCACCTGGAAGCCGTTGGACTGCACGATCGACGGGTCGGACGTGTAGTTGCAGTAGCTGCCAAGACCCCATGCCTCGTGACTGGTCACGGTGTCGGCGACCTTGTAGGCCGCGTAACCGACGACGCCGTCGTGGGTGATGGCGGCGGCGTTCGGGGCGTCGTAGGCCTTCTCGTTCTGGAAGAAGATCGTGCGGCCCCGCTGGCCGTTCCAGTAGACGTCGTACTTGTTGAAGTGCTCGACGAACAGGCCGGTGGCGAGGACGTCGTTGCCGTTGACCCGGAGGCCGTAGTCGGCGCGGTTGGTGTCCCAGCCGACCCCGCTGCCGTGGTCGGCGCGCCAGAGCCAGGTGTGGTCGATGATGACGTTGTTGCTGTTGACGACCACGGAGTTGGTGGCGAGGCCGGGTCCGGCACCGCCGACGCGGACGAACACGTCCTGCATGCTGGTCGGGTTGGCGGAGTGGTCGGCGGTGGAACCGGGGTCGCCGATCCGCAGCAGGGTGTCGGAGTTGACCGAGCCCGCGTCGATGAGGAACCCGGCGAGCTTCACGCCGTCGACGTCGGCCACGTGCATGGCGTCGATGCCGTTGTCGGGAACCAGGGTGGCCAGGCCCAGGCCGAGGACGACGGTGTTGGCGCGGGTGACGTTGATGGTCTGGTTGAGGTGGTAGACGCCCGGGGTGAAGAGCAGGTTGAGGCCCTGGGCGAGGGCCTGGTTGATGGTGGCGGCGGTGGCGCCGGCCTTGACGACGTAGAACTGGTCCAGCGGCAGCGAGGTGCCCGCGTTCGCCGGCCAGGAGACGCCCCGGGCGTTGGTGCGCTTCGCCGGGACGAAGACCTTGTAGGTGCTGCCGTCCAGGTACAGGAACGGCTTCTCGCGCGAGACCGGGGTGGTGTCCAGCGTGGTGTACGGACCGGAGTCGAAGTTGGTCGCGGGTGCGCCCTGGACTCCGGAGAAGGTCATGTTCCAGACGCCGTTGGTCCAGCCGCCGACCGAGCTGTCGCGGGTGTACCACTGCTGCTGGGAGTACGGGCCGACCGTGCCGTCGATCTTCGAGTCGGCGATGTAGCCGCCCGAGGCCCAGCCGTAGCCGTTCGGCGCCAGGTTGAGGCCGCCCTTGACGTGGATGCGACGGAAGGGGGCCGCCTGAGCCACGGCCCAGCGGTCCGTCCCGTTCGACGGTGTGATGGCGAGGTTCTCCGCCGAACGCCAGAAGTTCTGGGTGGCGTTGCCGTTGAACCAGCCGGCGTCGACCGTGACATCACCGTTGATCTGGGTGTCGTCGGGGTTGAGACCGAGGCCGGAGATCGAGGTGTAGAAGCCGATCTGGGCGTTGATGCCGTTGTAGGTGCCCGGCTTGAGCAGGAACTGGTAGCGGCCGCTGCCGAACTGGGCCGACTCCTGCTGGGCGAAGACGGAGTCGAACTTCTGCTGGAGGTTCGGCGTGGACGGGTCGACGACGATCACGTTGGGGCCGAGGTCGCCGCCGCCCTGGACCGGGGGCGTGCCGGTGGTGCTGCCGAAGACCTGGAACTCCCAGAGCGAGTAGCCGTACTGGGTGGCCCGGTGCACGCCCTGCATCCGGACGTAACGGCCCTGGCCGGAGACGGCGAGGGTGTCGGTGCCGCCGTCCCCGCCGGTGACCGACGTGAGGTCGGTCCAGCTGCTGCCGTTCGCGGAGATCTGGACCTTGTAGTCCTTGCCGTACGCGGTCTCCCAGTTGAGGACCACCTGGGTGACCGTGGCGGTGGCGCCGAGGTCGACCTGGAGCCACTGGTCGTCGGTGAAGGCGGACGACCAGCGGGTGCCGGTGTTGCCGTCGACCGCGTTCGCCGCGACGGTCCCGCCGTTCTCCTCGGAGGAGGCGGTGGCCGTCTTCCCCTGGGACAGCAGAGTGTCGGCGGCCTGGGCCGCCGGGGCGTGCACGGTGGGCAGGGCGAGCAGCGCCGCCATGGCGGCGAGCGCTACGCCCAGGGATCTCAGTCTCATCAGCGGCTCCCTGAGATGGGCACGGACGTGCCCGACGGGCGCGCCTCCGTGCTTAGTTCAGGATTTGATTTAAGTGATGAGGCAACCGGGCGACAACCCTTCGGCACCGGAATATTTTCGACGACCGCCCCTCCGCGACCGGGCGGAGGGAGGCCGACGGGCGGTCGGGGGGATCAGCTCACCGGGCGGCGAGTCGCTCGTACATGGCGGCCGGGTCGCCGGACAGGGCGCCCTTGACCCAGCGCGTGAGGTCGTCGGCGAGCACCTCGAAGGCGTCCGACTCGACACCGTCGAGGGCCGCCGCCGCGATGTCCTGCGGGCTCGTCTTGGGCGCGTCGACGTGGGCCGCCATGTCGGTGTCGACATAGCCCATGTGCAGGCCGGTGACGCCGATGCCCCGCGGCTGGAGCGCCAGGCGCAGGCTGTTGGTCTGCGACCAGAACGCCGCCTTGGAGGCGCTGTAGGCGCCGCCCTCGGCGAACCAGGACAGCACCGAGTGGACGTTCAGGACGTGACCGCCGCCGTTGCGCTCGATCAGCGGGACGAAGGCGCGGGTGAGCAGCAGCGGCCCGTAGAAGTTGATCTCGAACTCGTGGCGGATGTCGTCGAGCGAGGAGGTCAGGAAGCGGGTGCCGGTGGCGACCCCCGCGTTGTTGACCAGGAGGGTGACGTCCTGGGCCTGCTCGGCGACCGCGGCCACGGAGGCGGGGTCGGTGACCTCCAGCGCCAGCGCCACCGCGTCGGGGTGGGTGACGGAGCGCGGGTCGCGGGCGGTGGCGTAGACCTTGCCGGCGCCGCGTGCGTACAACTCCTCCACCAGCGCCTTTCCGACGCCCCGGCTGCCGCCGGTGACGAGGACGACGGAGTCCTTGATCGCGGTCATGACACTCACACTCCAGACTTGGGACACAGCCGAAAACCGATCGGTTTCCGACGACTGCGGCCATGGTAAACCGATCGGTTTCCGACTTCAATCGCCGAGGGTGGCCCCAAACCCCCGGCCGCATCGGACTCCCTTACGGGCAGGGCTGGTTACTCGATCCAGTTCGTTGCGTCCGACCTCTGGCTCCGGACTCCTACCGGGCGGTATACAGACCCCCGACACACGCGTGCGGACCACCCGTCGGGAGCGGTTCCGCGCGCGTCCCGGTTCCAGGGGGGATCTTCATGGCGTACGGCACCCCGTCCGACGGTTCGGCGAGACGGCACCGGCGGAAGGCCACCATGGCCGCGGCGCTGGGCGGCTGCGCCCTGGTGGCCGCGTCCACCACACCGGCCGCGGCGCACGGCGGCGGTCACGGTGGCCACGATCGCGGCACCAGCTATGCGGCGCTCGGCGACTCCTACACCTCGGGCCCCGTGATCCCGACGCAGGTCGACGCCAACTGCGCCCGCTCCGACCACAACTACCCCTCGCTGGTGGCGGCGGCGCGGCACGTCAGCGCCTTCAAGGACGTGAGCTGCGGCGGTGCCACGACCGCGGAGATGTGGAAGGCGCAGGGCACCAACGGCCCTCAGCTCGACGCCGTCGGGCGGGACACCGACCTGGTGACGGTCCAGATCGGCGGCAACGACATCGGTTTCAGCTCCATCATCGGCACCTGCGCGACGCTCAGTGCCACGGACCTGACGGGCAACCCCTGCCAGCGGTACTACAACGCCTCCGGCTCCGACCAGCTGACGGTCCGGATCGCGCAGACCGCACCCAAGGTCGACAAGGTGCTGCGGGCCGTCCGCGCCCGGGCCCCGCACGCCCGGATCCTGGTCGTCGGCTACCCCGACCTGCTGCCCGACGACGGCAGTGGCTGCTATCCGACGGTGCCCTTCGCCGCCAAGGACTTCCCCTACCTCCGGGACGTCGGGAAGCGGCTGAACCTCATGCTGCGCCTGGTCGCCGCCTGGAACGGCGACCGGTACGTGGACACCTACGGCCCGACCGTCGGCCACGACATGTGCAAGGCCCCCGCCGACCGCTGGATCGAGCCCCTCCAGCCGACCTCGCCGGCGGCTCCCGCCCACCCCAACGCCAAGGGCGAGGCGGCCATGGCCGGGGCGGTGCTGGAGCGGCTGGGCAGGCGGTACTAGCAGCTGGTCGACAGCGGCTCGGGTGCCGCGCCCCACGGGGGTGCCGGCGCCCGAGCGGCCCGGACGGTCCGACACCACGGCCTGTCCGCCCCCGTGGAAGGGACCGGGGGACGGTTCGCGATAGGTTGGCCTTCATGAGCGACAACGTTTATTTCGACATCTCGATCAACAACGAGCCGGCCGGCCGGATCGTGTTCAACCTGTTCGACGACGTGGTCCCGAAGACGGCCCGCAACTTCCGTGAGCTCGCCACCGGGCAGAACGGCTTCGGCTACGCCGGTTCGGGGTTCCACCGGGTCATCCCCCAGTTCATGCTCCAGGGCGGTGACTTCACCCGCGGTGACGGCACCGGCGGCAAGAGCATCTACGGCGAGAAGTTCCAGGACGAGAACTTCCAGCTCAAGCACGACCGCAAGTACCTGCTGAGCATGGCCAACGCGGGCCCGCACACCAACGGCTCGCAGTTCTTCGTCACCACCGTCCTGACCCCGTGGCTGGACGGCAAGCACGTGGTCTTCGGCGAGGTCGTCGAGGGTTCGGACATCGTGGACAAGATCGAGGGCTACGGCACCTCCAGCGGTGCGCCGAAGGCCAAGATCGAGATCACGGCCAGCGGCACCGTCTGACGAAGACCCCCCACAGCTGAACGGTGACCGGGCGACCGCCCGGTCACCGTTTGTCCCGAGCGCGCCGGGGTTTCCCGGCCTCCGGCGGGGCACGCCCGGCCGGGTGATCGTGCGCGGTGAGGTGTTCCAGGGCCTCGGCCAGTTCCTGGCAGGCCTCCTCGACGGAGAGCCGCGTGTTGCGCTGCTCGGTGATCACGGCGGACAGCAGCAGGGCGGTCAGGGCCAGCGAACCGTTGAACAGCTGGAGCTTCAGCATCACCTCGACGTGGGACAACCGCGTGAACGCGCCGACTCCTCTCGTCGCGGCGACCGTGGCCATCACCGATGTGAACAGGGCGCACAGCATGCTTCCCGCAAGGCGGAACCGCAGCGCGGCCCAGATCAGCAGCGGGTAGACGAGGAAGAGCGCGCTCATGGAGCTGCGTGTGGCCACCGAGACCAGGACGGCTGCGACGACCGCGAGAGCCAGCGCCTCCTTCCAGCGGGCCAGGGACGGAAGCCCGCGGGCTTCGAACAGCACCAGCAGGACCGGGGTGACGATCAGGACTCCCATCGCGTCGCCGACCCACCACGCCAGCCAGATGGGCCAGAAGTGGGTCGCGGCGAGCTTGCCGGCCAGGATCAGCGTGACCACGTCGACGGTGGAGCTGACCAGCATGGCGGCGAGCGCCCCGAGGAACACCAGGGCGAGGCCGTCCCGGAGCCGCCCCAGGTCGGTGCGGAAGCCGACCCGGCGCAGCATCACGTAGGCGCACACCGGCCCGGCCGTGTTGCCGAGGAGGATGCCCAGGACGTCGGGCCCGGGCGCACCGAGCGACAGCACGAGGAAGAAGGCGCCGAGCGTGACACCCGGCCAGCAGCCCAGGCCGAAGACGAGCAGACAGGCCACCGCCACTCCGGTCGGCGGATAGATGGGGGTGAAGACGGCGCCCTCGACGGTGAGCCGGCACAGCAGCCCCAGCCGCCCTGCCGCGTAGTAACAGACGGCGACGGCCAGCGTCAGGAGGGCGTAGCCGGCCGGTCGGCGCGGATCCTGGATACCCACCACAGCAGCCATCAGACACCGAGGCGGCCGGGTCGGCGAGGCGGGGACCGCCTACGGCTGAAACCCCGGGCCGACACCGCTCACCCACGCCCCTTACAACCGGGACACCCGTCCCACGGCCGTTCCGCTCGAGGGCGAGGGCGAGGGCGAGGGCGAGGGTCTTCACGGCGTGCGATCGCGACCGCCGCCGCCCCCGACCGGAAGCCCATCACACCGCACGCTCGCAGCCACCGCAGCCCACGACCGGAAGCCCATCACACCGCACGCTCGCAGCCACCGCAGCCCACGACCGGAAGCCCATCACACCACACGCTCGCAGCCACCGCAGCCCACGACCGGAAGCTCGTCACGCCGTGCGGTCGAGGCTGTCGTGGCCCACGACCAGGACCGCGGCGTCGTCCTCGTGGCCCACCTGTTCCGCGCCCTTGATCACGGCGGCGGCCAGGGAGTGTGCTTCCAGGCCGGCGACGGCGGCGATGCCGGCGAGCCGCACCACCTGGTCGAGGCCCTCCTCGACGCTCATCGACGGCCCTTCCACCACCCCGTCCGTGAGCAGCACGAACATGCCCCCGGTGGTGATCCGGAACCGGGACACCGGGTACTCGAAGCCGGGCTCGATGCCCAGCGGCGGCCCGCCCTCGTCCTCGCCGACCCCGGACTTTCCGTCCGCGGTCGCCCAGACGAAGGGGATGTGACCGGCCCGGGCACTCTCCAGCACCCCGGTCTCCGGGTCGAGCCGCATGAACGTGCAGGTGGCGAAGAGGTCGTTGCCCAGGGAGACCAGCAGGTCGTTGGTGCGGGCCAGCAGTTCGCCCGGCTCGCTGGTCACCGAGGCGAGCGCCCGCAGCCCCGCCCTGACCTGGCCCATGAAGGCGGCCGCCTCGATGTTGTGGCCCTGGACGTCGCCGATGGACAGGCCGATACGGCCGTCGGGCAGCATGAAGGCGTCGTACCAGTCGCCGCCCACGTTGAGTCCGTAGGTGGCGGGCGCGTACCGGACGGCCAGGTGGAAGCGGGGGGTGTCGGGCAGGTCCCGGGGCAGCATGCCGCGCTGCAGGGCGATGGCCAGCTCGACCTGGGAGCGCTGGTACTCGGCCCGCTCGCGTGCCTGGGCGGTGAGCGACCTGAGTCTGACCAGCAGCTCGTCGTCGTCCATGGAGCGCTTGCGGGGCATGGATCACTCCGGCCGGGGCGGCAGCCCTTCCAGGGCAAACCCTTGGATTTTCACCTTTACAGGATCATAGTGCGCATGACGGGCAGCAGGTCGGCCGCACCGGCGACGGCCGGGCACGGCCGGCCGTCGCCGTCCTGACCACGGGACGGCCCGGCGGGCGGGGCGGGCTCGCGGTCCGGACGGGGGGTTCACCCCTGGCGGATCCCGTCCGGGCGGCGCGAGGCACGCAGCGTGCCGACCGTCTTCAGCAGCCGGTCCGCCGGCTCACGCAGCCGGGGATGGGCGAGGACGGTGTTGCGCAGCCCGCGGACCGGGCGGCGCCACAGCCGGTGCGCGGCGGCCACCGGATGGGTGCGGGTGACGAACCCCTCACCCACCCGCAGTTCGCGGGTCTTGAGCCAGTCCTTGTACTCCTTGTCCCCGCGCCCGAGGTCGACGAGGGTCACACCGCCGCGCGCCGCGCCCTCGGCGGTGCGCAGATGCATCATCAACCCGGGTGAGTAGTAGTGCATTTCGGGGTCGTAGGCGGTGAACCAGGCGGCCAGTACGGTGCCCGAGCGCGGCCCGAAGTGCGCGGCCACCGGGCGGTCGCCCGCGTAGAGCACGGAGAGCACACCGGTGAAGTGCTCCTCGCGGACATGGAAGAGGTGGTCCACGAGGTCGACGATCCAGGGGCGGGCGAAGCGGTCCATCCGCCCGGTCCGCCGGTACTGGGCGGACTTCCAGCGCATCAGGGTGCGCAGGGCCGCCGGGTCGCGCTCGTCGAACTCGAACCGCAGGTCGCCGATGTCGCGCCCGAGGCGCCGTTCCTTCTTCAGCGTGGTCTTCGCCAGACCGGGGTAGGTGGCGCGCAGCCACTCGGGGTAGCCGCCGTCGCCGGGTTTGACGTCGATCACCGGCGAGGCGAAGGTGCCGGTGACATGGCCGGCGAACGGGCCCTGCTCGGCGACCAGATGATCGAACTCGAAGATGGACATCCCGCACGCGCTCAGCAGCTCCTGGGCGTCCCAGGTGACTCCCGGCCGGTGCACCAGCGCCTGGCAGTCGGAGAGGCCGAGGCCGATGGCCCGGCCCACCCCGAGGGCGTTGCGTTCGAAGGGGAAGAAGCCGACGGGTTCGCCGGCGTCGCGCAGGACCGCGACCCGGACGCCCCCGCGGTGCCTGCCGACCCCGATCGTGAACTCCGGGGCCAGAAAGGGATTGGCGTACTCCGGTGACTCGTCCATCGCATGGTGCCAGGCCCGGCAGAGCGACTGGGTCAGCTCGCCGGGTCTGTGGATCGTGATGTCCACCTCAGATCAACCGCCCTTCGGTTGACGAGGTGCGTGGCGCATGACTCCGGGACCTACTCCCGGACGGGCCTCTGCACTGGCCTCTGGATCGCATGGGCGACCACTCCCCCCCATAACGCGGATTCCGCGTTCTGCCGCTGCTACGAACAGCTCCTGTTCCCCGCCGTACACCTTCGGTCCGCGACCGGCGACGGGGTCGCCGGTCCGGAGGTGTCGCTCAAACGTGGCGAAACAGTACGCACGCTGTCAAGAGTGCCACTGTCACGGCGGGATGGGGGTGGGGTGACTCGGACTTTCCCGGTACTTTCCGTCAGGTCGCCGTCGCCGCGGCCGCCGCCCGGCCCGCCTGGCGGCCCGAGAAGAGACAGCCGCCGAGGAAGGTGCCCTCCAGCGAGCGGTAGCCGTGCACCCCGCCGCCGCCGAAGCCGGCGACCTCACCGGCGGCGTACAGGCCGGGCACCGGGGAGCCGTCGCTGTTCAGGACGCGTCCGGAGAGGTCGGTCTGGAGACCACCCAGGGTCTTGCGGGTGAGGATGTTGAGCCGGACGGCGATCAGCGGGCCGGCGCTGGAGTCCAGGATCCGGTGGATCGGCGCCGTACGGCTGAGGGAGTCGCCGATGTAGCTCAGGGCGTTGCGGATGCCCTGGACCTGAACGTCCTTGGTGTACGGGTTGTCGATCTCGCGGTCGCGGGCCTCGATCTGCCGTTTGAGGTCGGCGAGGTCGATGAGGTGGTCGCCGGTCAGCTTGTTCATGCCGGTGACGAGGTCGGTGAGGTTGTCGGCGACCACGAAGTCGGCGCCGTTGTTCTTGAACTTCTCGATGGGCTCGGGGGTCTGCCAGATCCGGGACAGCAGCTGCCAGACGTTCTTGTTGGTGAGGTCGGGGTTCTGCTCGGAGCCGGAGAGCGCGAACTCCTTGGCGATGATCTTCTGGGTGGTGACGAACCAGGAGTAGTCGTAGCCGGAGGCGGTGATCCACCCCAGCGTGTGCAGGGTGTCGTAACCGGGTACGTCGGGGGTGTTGAAGCGCCGGCCCTTCGCGTCGAACCACATCGAGGACGGGCCGGGCAGGATGCGGATGCCGTGGTTCGGCCAGATCGGGGCGTAGTTGCGCAGGCCTTCGGTGTAGTGCCACATCCGGTCGGGGTTGACGATCCGGCCGCCCGCCTGCTGGGTGATGGCCAGCATCCGGCCGTCCACGTGCGCGGGGACTCCGGTCACCATGAACTTGGGCGGGGTGCCGAGCCGGGCCGGCCAGTTCTGCCGTACGAGGTCGTGGTTGGCGCCGATACCGCCCGAGGTGACCACCACGACCGGGGCCCGCAGTTCGAAGTCGCCGACGACGGTACGGCTGCTCGGGGTGCCCCGGGCCGCGCTGCTGGGCTCCAGGACCGCGCCCCGCACGCCGGTCACGGCGCCCGCGGTGGTCACCAACTCGTCGACCCTGTGACGGAACTTGAAGGTCACCTTGCCCGCGGCGACCGCCGCGCGCACCTTCTTCTCGAACGGCTCCACGACGGCCGGACCGGTGCCCCAGGTGACGTGGAAACGGGGCACCGAGTTGCCGTGGCCGTCGGCGAGGCCGCCGCCGCGCTCGGCCCAGCCCACGATCGGGAACCACTGCACGCCGAGGCCGGAGAGCCAGGAGCGTTTCTCGCCGGAGGCGAAGTCCACATACGACTGGGCCCATTTGTAGGCCCAGTAGTCCTGGCCCTTGGGGTCGTCGACGTCGCGGTCGAAGCCGGCCGTGCCGAGCCAGTCCTGCCAGGCCAGGTCATGGGAGTCCTTGACGCCCATCAGCCGCTGTTCGTCGGAGTCGACGAAGAACAGTCCGCCGAAGGACCAGAACGCCTGGCCGCCCAGGCTGGCCTCCGGTTCCTGGTCGAGCAGCAGCACCTTGCGGCCGGCGGCGGCGAGTTCGGCGGTGGCGACCAGGCCGGCGAGGCCGTGGCCGACGACGATCGCGTCCGCGTCCTGGGACTCGGCGGCGAACGCCCCCGCCTGACTGAGGGCCATACCGGCGAGCGTGCCGCCGGCCACCGTCAGTACCTGACGGCGGGTGAATCGGGACGGCTGGCCGGTGCCGTCGATCGGGCCGGCGCCTGCTCTGGGATTCTCCATGGATGGGGGTGCCTTCCGTACGGATGCGGGCGGTGCGGGAGACAGGTCTGAGACTGCCGGGACGGCAGGGTGTTACCGACGGTAGCCCAAGGTGGCGGGCGGCGACCAGAGTTCTGCACACGGGGATTGTCAGATATTCCGAGGCGGCCAGAGGCATCACGCGGGCAGGCGATTTCCTATAGGATTTTGGCGGCGGATGCACGGAGGACACACGCTCAAGCGGCGCGGAGGGTGATTCCGGGGCGAGCGTCGCCCGCATCACCGCTGATCACATCGGTTCCTGTCACAAGTCTTGACGCACAGCCCTCCCTGACCCACGATCTCCGCATCGATTTCCTATCTGATTCCGCAGGGGTGGGCGATGCACTTCCCGACCAGATCCGTCCTGCCCGGGCTTCTCACAGCGGCCCTGCTCGCCGCGGGGACAGCGGCCTGCACCTACCGCAACGCCCCCGGCCCCGCGGCCGGTGGGGCCACGGCTGCCCAACGGACCGGCGGCGGTGCCGAGTTGGCGGACGGCTCCCGGACCGAGGTGGCCCTGGTCCCCGGTGGCGCACATCCCTACTTCCAGCCCTGGAAGACCGCGGGCGCCGTCGCGAAGAAGACGTACGGCCTCGGGTCCGTGACGTTCGACGAGACGGCCGAGTGGGACCAGCAGAAGCAGAACAACCTGCTGTCCACGCTCGCGGCGCGCGGCTACAACGCCTTCGGGGTGTTCGGGGTCTCCCCCACCGACATCAACACGACCTTCGCGGACCTCAAGTCGCAGGGCTTCCCGGTGGCCTCCCTCGGCTCGTGTCCGGCGGGCGGTACCGACGAGGCCGACTTCTGTCTCTCCACGAACGTCGAACTCGCCGCGTACAAGGCGGCGAAGGCGGCCATCGAGGCCATGGGCGGCCAGGGCACCCTGGTCCATCTGACCGGCAACAACGTGGACGCCAACACCCAGTTGCGGATCAAGGGGGTCGCCCGGGCCGTCGAGGAGTCCGGCGGCAGGGTGCGGCTCCTGCAGACCGTCACCGACATCGACACCGACCTTCAGACCGCGCAGAAGGCGGTGTCCGACCTGATGGCGGCGAAGGGCGACCGGATCACGGGCATCGTCGCGACCGCCTACAACCCCGCCGTCGCCGCCGCCGACGCCGTCCGGTCGTCAGGGTCGAAGGCGAAGGTCATCGCCATCGACGACGACGCCAAGATCCTCAGCGGCATCAGGCAGGGCACGGTCACGGCCACCGTCGTGCAGAACCCGGTGGGCCAGGCCGAGATCGGTGTCTGGGCGCTCGCGCTGCTCCAGACGAAGCAGTGCACCGTGCGCGACCCCGGGGTGGAGGTGGACTCCGGCTCGTTCGTCGTCGACAAGGCGAACGTGGCCGACTACGACAAGGCCCGGCGGACGAAGACCGCGCAGCTCAAGCAGGAGTTCGCCGACAAGATCCTCGCGTGCGGCTGACCGCCCCGACACAGAACGGACATCGATGACCCTCATCACGACCGCGACCGCCAGGCTGGCCGACATCGCCGTCGAGACGGACCGTACCGACGCGGTGCAGTCCTTCGTCAAGCAGGAGACGGTCCTGGTCGACCTGGAGACGACGGACGGCCTCACGGGCACCGGCTACGCCTACACGATCGGCACCGGCGGCAGCTCCGTGCTGGCCCTGCTGCGCGACCATCTGCTGCCCGCCCTGGTCGGGCAGGACGCCCGCAACGTCGAGGCCCTCTGGCAGCGGCTGTTCGCGCTGACCCGGGCGACCACCACCGGAGCCATCACCTCCCTCGCGCTCGCCGCCGTGGACACCGCCCTGTGGGACGTGCGCTGCAAGCGGGCGGGCGAGCCGCTGTGGCGGCTGGCCGGCGGACACCGCCAGGAGGTCCCGGTCTATGACACCGAGGGCGGCTGGCTCCATCTGAGCACCGAGGAACTGGTGAAGAGCGCCCTGCGGGCCCAGGAGGCGGGCTGGGCGGGCGTCAAGATCAAGGTGGGCCGGCCGCATCCCGCCGAGGACGCGGAGCGGCTGGCCGCCGTACGCGCGGCCGTGGGCCCCGCGCTGCACATCATGACCGACGCCAACCAGTCCCAGACCGCGTCCTCGGTGCTCCGCCTGGCGGCCGCGCTGGAGCCGTACGCGCCCTACTGGCTGGAGGAGCCGCTCCCGGCGGACGACATCAGCGGGCACGCCCGGCTCGCCCGGGCCACCGGGATACCCGTGGCCGTCGGCGAGTCCATGTACTCGCCGGCGCAGTTCCGGAGTTACCTGGAGGCCGGTGCCGCCTCCGTCGTCCAGGTGGACGCCGCCCGGATCGGCGGCATCACCCCGTGGCTGAAGGTCGCGCACCTGGCGGAGAGCCACAACGTGATGGTCTGCCCGCACTTCCTGATGGAACTGCACGTCAGCCTGGCCGCCGCGGTGCCCAACGGCAGCTTCGTCGAATACATCCCGCAGCTGCGGGCCGTGACCCGGACCGAGCTGGCCATCCGCGACGGCCTGGCCGTGGCGCCGGACGTGCCGGGCATCGGCATCGACTGGGACCGGGACGCCCTCGACGACCGGAGGGTGGCATGACGACGTCCGTCAGCCCACCGGACACCGTCCCGGAGGAGAGGACAGCCGGTCACCGCATGCCGTTCTGGGTCAACCAGCGGCTCGGCCTGCTCGTCCTGGTCATCGCGCTCGGCGTCCTGTTCGGCGTGCTGCGGCCGGCCTTCCTCGACCAGCGCCTGGTGCTCTTCCCGCTGCTGCGGGACGTGGCCACGCTGACCGTGGTGGCGCTCGCCCAGATGGTCGCCCTGTCCGTGGGGCACATGAACCTCGCGGTCGGGCGGATGGCCGCCTTCGGCGCCATGTTCGCGGGCCTCGGCTACGACAGGCTCCATCTGCCCATGCAGTTGGGCCTGTTGCTGTGCCTGGCCGCGGGCGCGGCGATCGGCGCGGTCACCGGCTGGCTGATCGCCCGCACCGGGGTGAGCTCCTTCGTCGTCACGCTGGCGATGGACTTCGCCCTGCTGGGCCTGGTCTCCCTGCTGTACTCGGCCCTCACCGAGGACGCCGCCTTCACCACCCGCCCGGCCGGCATCGACGCGCTGCGGTCCTACTCCCTCGCCGACATCTGCGTCGGACCGGTCTGCGGCTCGCCGGCCATCCCGCAGCTGGCCCAGTTCACCGTGTACGCCATGCTCGGTCTCGGTTTCCTGTACGGCTGTACGCGCATCGGCAGGGAACTGCTGCTCACCGGGGCGAACCCGGCCGCCGCGGAGCTGTCCGGGATCCCCACCGGACGCCGGGTCCTGCTGGCCCACACCCTCTCCGGGCTGCTCGCGGCGCTCGCCGGTTTCATGGCCGCCGCCGGGACGGGCACGTTCCGCGCCTCCATCGGCGACGACTTCATGCTGCCGTCCTTCCTCGGCGCGGTGCTCGGCGGCACCCTGCTCACCGGCGGGGTGGTCTCCGTCCTGGGCACGCTGCTCGGCACCGCGCTGGTCGGTGTGATCCGCAAGGGGCTCGACCTGCTCGGCGTCGGCCTGGAAAGCCTCAACATCTATCTCGGCTGCATCCTCCTCCTTGCCCTGTCGGCCGACCGTATCCGCACCGTGGTGTCCTATCGCAAGGTGGTGCGCTCCACATGAGCACGATCGATCAGCACAACCGTGCGGCCGCGGTGCTGCACCGGTTCTCCCGCACGACGACGGCCATGCTGCTGCTGGTGGTCGTGGCCGGCTCGGTGGCGCTGGAGGTGGCGTCGTCGGGCTCCTTCTTCGAGGGCCCCTCGGTACGGGTCTTCCTGCAGTACCTGGCCACGCCCATCCTGATCGGTCTGGCGCAGATGGTGGCGCTGTGCGTGGGCCAGCTCAATCTCGCCGTCGGCGCCCTGGGCGGTTTCACCGCCTGTCTGACGGGGGTGCTCATGGCCGATCACGGAGTGCCGGCCGTGGTCGCCGTGCCGGCGGGCCTGCTGACGGCGACCGCCGTCGGCCTGGTGACCGGCATCGTCATCGTGGCCACGCGGATCAACGGCTTCATCGTCACGCTCGCCACCATGACGATCCTCCTCGGCGCCCAGTACCGGCTCACCGGCACCCGTACCGTCGACGGCTACTCGCCGGCCCTGCGCGACCTCGGCACGGCGGCGCCGCTGAACGTCCCGCTCGTCTTCGTCACGGCGATCGTCGCGGCGGTCCTGCTGGGCGGGTTCGTCTACCGGACGGTCGCGGGACGGCGACTGCTGGCCGCCGGCGGCAATCCACTGGCCGCCCGGCTGTCCGGGATCTCCACCGACCGGCAGATCGTGGTCGCGCACACGCTGTCCGGACTGCTGGTCGGGGTGGCCGCCGTGACGGCGACCGCCTCGCTGCCCGGCGTCAACCGCAGCGTCGGCGGTGACTGGCTGCTGCCGAGCTTCGCGGCGCCGATCATCGGCGGTGTCGCGCTGACCGGCGGCTCCATCGCCGTGTTCGGGACGGTGCTGGCGGCCTTCGTGACCCGGCTCATCGACGCGGCACGCGCCCAGTTCTCGCTGGACCCGAGCTGGGTGAACCTCCTGATCGGGCTGGTCGTGCTCGGCACGGTCGCCGGCGGGCACCTGCACCAGACCCGGCTGGCGAGGGCCACGCCGTCTCCGCAGCCGGGAGGTGCGCGGTGAATCCGGTCCTTCTCGAATGCCGCGACCTGGTCAAGGTCTTCCCCGGGGTCCGCGCGCTGGACGGCGTGGGGCTGCGGCTCACCGCCGGCAGTGTGCACGCGCTCCTCGGGGAGAACGGCGCCGGCAAATCCACCCTCATCAAGGTCCTGACCGGGGTGCACGCCCCCGACGGCGGCACCCTCGTCTGGTGCGGCGAACAGGTGCAGCTCCGCTCGCCGTTGGAGGCGACCCGCACCGGCATCGGCGTCGTCCACCAGGAACGCAACCTGATCCCTGGCTTCTCGGTGGCCGAGAACATCACCCTGCAGAAGCCGCCCGCGCGCCGCGGACTGGTGGACTACGCGGCCATGACCGAACCGGCCCTCAGCTGCCTGACCGAGCTGGGCGTCGACCTCGACCCGGACCGGCCGGTGCGCGAACTGTCCGTCGCCCAGCAGCAGTTGGTGGAGATCGCCAAGGCCCTGTACACCGAGAGCCGGGTGCTGCTCCTGGACGAGCCCACCGCCTCGCTGTCCCCCGAGGAGACGGAACGCCTGTTCGAGGTGGTCCGGCGGCTGGCCGAACGCGGCGCCTGTGTGGTGTTCGTCAGTCACAAGCTGGAGGAGGTGTTCGCCGTCTGCGACACCGTCACCGTGCTGCGGGACGGGAAGTCGGTGCTGGAGTCCGCGCCGCTGGCCGAGCACACCCACGACGACATCGTGAGCCTCATGGTGGGCCGCGCCCACGCGGCGGCGGAGATGCGCCCGCGCGCGGTCGACCGGTCCGCCGCGCCGGTCCTGGAACTGGACGCGGTCGCCACCGCCGGCGGGCACCGGGACATCAGCCTGGCGGTACGGCCCGGGGAGATCGTCGGTCTGTACGGGCTGGTCGGCGCCGGGCGGAGCGAGCTGGTCAAGGCGGTGCTCGGCCTGGACCGCGTCACCGGCGGGGAGGTGCGGGTGCACGGCAGGCCGGCCCGGATCGCCTCGCCGCGCCAGGCGCTGCACGAGTTCGGCATCGGGTACGTGACCGAGAACCGCAAGGAGGAAGGCGTCTTCCTGGAGCAGCCGATCGTCCGCAACATCACGGTGACGGTGTGGCGGAGGCTGGCCAGGGCGTTCGGGTTCGTCCCGGCGGCCGAGGAACGCGCGGTCGCCCTGGACCTCGTCGGCCGGCTCGGCATCCGGATCACCGGCCTCTCGCAGAACGCCGGTGAGCTCTCCGGCGGCAACCAGCAGAAGGTCAGCCTCGCCAAGTGGCTGGCCGCCGACACCCGGCTGCTGATCGTGGACGAGCCGACGGTGGGTGTGGACGTCCGTACCAAGCGTGCCTTCCACGAGCTGATCTGGGAGCTGGCCGGCGACGGCCTGCCCATCCTGCTGATCAGCAGCGACCTCGCGGAGATGGTCACCCTCGCCGACCGGATCGTGGTCATGACGGACCACCGCGTCCGCGGCGAGCTCGACAACGACCGTGACTACGAACGCATGAGCGGCCGGATCATCCGCCTGATCCACGCCCAGGACCCGGTGCGCTCGTGAAGCGCGGGGCGCCCCGGGTCAGGGAGCAGCCGGCGGCTCGGGGGCGTCCTCGCCCTCGCGGCCGCCGCCCTCGCCGTCGCCCTCGGCGACCTGTCGTTCCATGCTGCGGGTGAGGTGGTCGGTCATCGCCTCGGCCGCCCGCTCGGGGTTGCGGCGCAGTACGGCCCGGACGATCCGCTCGTGCTCGGCGACGGTCGGGCCGCCGGCGCCGACCACCTTGCTGAGCCGGAAGATGTGCAGGTGGGCGTGGAGGCGTTCCACCGCGTCCACGAGGAGCGGGCGGTGCGCGGCCTGTCCGATCGCCTCGTGGAAGCGCTGGTCGAGCGCGGCGAAGTCGCGGTAGGACGCGTACCGGCCGTTCGGGCTGGGCTGGGCCTGCATCTCCTCGACGATCCGTTCGAGGTGGTCGAGTTGGTCCTCGGTGGCGTTGGCGGCGGCCAGGGCGGCGGCCCGCGGCTCCAACAGCAGCCGCATCTCGAAGAGTTCGGCGAGGCCCTGACGGGTCAGCAGCTCCGTGGCCCGGTATCCGGACAGGGCGCGCTTGACCACCAGTCCGTCGGACTCCAGCCGGGCCAGGGCCTCACGGACCGGGGTGGGCGAGACCTTGAGGGTGCGGGCGAGCGCGTCGATGCCGACGCGGGCGCCGGGGGCGATCTCGTGGTCCATGACCATCGCCTTGATGCTCTCGTACACACTGTCCGACAGCGCCTGCCGGACGGGAGGCGGCCCGTCGTGCTCCTCACCCTCGGCCGGGGCCCCGGCCGCGGAAGAGCTGTGCGACGGCATCCCGGCTCCTCGTCCTCAAGGCCTCTGTGTCGTCCACAGTTTACCCAGGTGGGCGGGGTGGGAGGCGTGAAAGTCCTGATCACGCACGGCAGCTGCGGCATCCGGTCCGCCACCCTTCCCACCGCCGCCTCGCACTGGTGTGCTAAGACCCTGTCCATGGAACCCGAGCCGATCACCCCCTCCACCCCACGGCCCGTGCGGCGGCCGACCCAGGTGCAGGGCTGGCACGAACTCACCTTTCTGCACTGGCCGGTGGCGCCGGAGCGGGTGGCGGGGCTGCTGCCCGCCGGCACCCGGCCGGACACGCTGGACGGGGTCAGCTACGTCGGCCTGGTCCCCTTCCTGATGCGGGGCGTCGGCCTGGGCCCGGGACCCGGACTGCCGTATCTGGGGACCTTCTGCGAGACGAACGTACGGCTGTACTCGGTGGACGAGCAGGGCCGGCGCGGTGTGGTGTTCAGATCCCTGGACGCGGCCCGACTGTTCCCCGCACTGGGGGGCCGGCTCGGATTCCGGCTGCCGTACTTCTGGTCCTCGATGCGGCTGCGCCGCGAGGGCGAGACGATCACCTACACCTGCCGGCGACGGGGCCGCCCGGCCACCGGTAGCCGGGCGGTCGTACGGATCGGGCCGCCGATCGCCGAGCCGTCGCCGCTCGAGCACTTCCTGACCGCGCGCTGGGGGCTGCACACCACCTGGCACGGGCGCACCATGCACCAGCCGGCCGAGCACCCGCCCTGGCCGCTGCACCGTGCCGAACTCCTCGATCTGGACGACGAGTTGGTGGCCGCGGCGGGCCTGCCCGCACCTGCCGGGCCGCCGGTCAGCGTGCTGTGGTCGCCGGGCGTGAAGGTGCGGTTCGGGCGGCCCACGCTGTCCCGGCGCGCCAGGTAAAGAACTCGTATGGTCTAGTCCAAAGTGCGCTTTGGTCCAGTCCAATCTATTGACGTGATCGCGACACCTCCGGAAGCTGGGGCACCACCCCCACCTCCCCCCGCCCCCTGGAGGCACCAGTGAGACCCCTTCGCGCATGTCTGGGCGCGGCGGCCGCCGTCACCCTCGCCGCCGCCGGCACGACCGCGCTCGTCGCGAGCAACGCCTCGGGTGCGACCACCGCGCTGAGCAACCGGTGGTACGCGGCCGCCCCCTACCTGATGCCGCTGGACAACAACCCGCCGAACGCGGCCACCATCATGGACGCCACCGGCCTCAAGGCCTTCCAGCTGGCGTTCGTCCTGGCCCCCAACGGCGGCGGCTGCTCCCCCACCTGGGGTGGCACGGCGGCGGTCTCCTCGGACACCGCCGTCCAGTCGGTCATCAGCACCATCCGCGCCAAGGGCGGCGACGTCTCCGTCTCGATCGGCGGCTACGGCGGCACCAAGCTGGGCCAGACCTGCGCGGACGCCACCTCCACCGCGGCGGCCTACCAGCAGGTCATCACCAAGTACGGACTGCACGCGATCGACTTCGACCTGGAGGAGCCGGAGTACGAGAACACCGCGGCGATCAAGAACGAGATCGGCGCCGCGAAGATCCTCCAGCAGAACAACCCGGGCCTGTACGTCTCGGTCACCACGGCCGGCACGGCGGACGGAACCGGCTGGTTCGGCAAGCAGATGCTGCTGGAGGCGAAGTCCCAGGGGTTCACGCCGAACAACTTCTCCATCATGCCGTTCGACGGCGGATTCAGCGGGGCGGCCTCGCAGACCAGCGCGCTCACCAACTTCAACGCCATCCTGCAGTCCACCTTCGGCTGGGACCAGGCGACCGCCTACGCCCACGAGGGCTTCTCCGGGATGAACGGCCGCAGCGACAGCGGCGAGTACTTCACCCAGGCCGACTTCCAGACGGTGCTCGACTACGCAACGAGCCACAACATGGACCGCTTCACGTTCTGGTCCCTGAACCGCGACCGGCAGTGCAGCCCGCCCGACAACAACGGCACCACGTCCGGGACCTGCTCCAGCGTGGCACAGAGCGACTGGGACTTCGCCAAGTACTCGGTGAGGTTCGCCGGGGTCACCCCGCCGACCGGCACGCCCACTCCCACGCCGACCCCGACTCCGACCCCGACCCCGCCGTCCACCTCCTGCAAGACCGCGTGGAGTTCGACGGCGGTGTACACGGCCGGCAACGAGGTCTCGTACAACAGCCACAACTGGAAGGCCAAGTGGTGGACCCAGAACGAGGTGCCCAGCGCCTCGGAGTGGGGCCCCTGGCAGGACGAGGGCGCCTGCTGAACCTCTTGACGGGGTTGGTTCGGACCTTTAGCTTCACGGGTCATCGACGGTTATGGATGCGTCCGGAGTTCACCGACATGAACCCCCTGCCGAGTTCCGGACGCACCCCTCCTCCGAAGGGACCCCCCACATGAACCGTTCCCGGCTGCTCGCGGCTCCACCCGCCGCGGGCCTCGTCCTCGCCCTCGTCCTGCTCACCGGCGGCAGCGCGGGCGCCGCGGACCCGAGCAAGGCGCCCGGCGGCAACTTCGACCTGTCCATTTGGCAGCTCCAGGAGCCGGTCGGCTCCCCCGGCTCACCGACCACCATCCCCTCGTCCCGGCTGCAGGGTGCCAACGGCTACCAGGACGCGTACTTCTACACCGACACCCGCGACGGCGCGATGACCTTCTGGGCGCCCGAGAAGGGCGTCACCACGCCGAACTCCAACTACGCCCGCTCCGAGCTGCGCGAGATGAACCGCGACGGCAGCGCGGCCAACTGGTCGCTGAGCGGCAGCCACCGGATGAGCGCGACGCTGCGGGTGGTCTCGGTGACCAAGAACGTGTGCGTGGGCCAGATCCACCTCGGCACCGGCGGCTCCTCCACCAAGCCCCTGCTGGAGCTGTACTACCACTCCAACGGCGACATCGTCCTCGGCACCGAGAACTCCCCGTCCGGCGGCCAGACCACGCACGACGTGGGCCATGTGTCGATCGGCAAGACCTGGACCTACACCATCGCCGTCTCCGGCGGGAACACCATCGACCTGACCGTCAACGGCACCACGACCCACTACGCCATCCCGTCCTCCTTCAACCCGTACAAGCAGTACTTCAAGGCGGGCTCGTACAACCAGTCGTCCTCCGACAGCACGACCAACGGCGCCCGGGTCGCGTTCTACGGCCTGACCGTCAATCACGGCTGAGTTCTGCCACCGCTCTGGCGGGGGCGGTGGTTCCGCCGCACGATGGACATGCCATCCGCGCCGCGGGCCGGACGACGGGAGGACTCATGACGCAGAGCTGGGCACCACGTCCTCCCGTCCCTGCGGACGACGCCGAGTGGCGGCCCGCGCTGGACATCCCGGCACCCGGGCCGCAGCGCCGCTGGACGGTACTGCTGCGCTGGCTGCTGCTGATCCCGCAGTTCGTCGTCGTCTGCCTGCTGGGCATCGCCGCGTTCTTCGTGACGGTGGCCGGCTGGTTCGCGGCGCTCGTCCTGGGCCGGCTGCCCGACGGGATCGCCGGCTTCCTGGGCAGGTACCTGGCGTACGAGACCCGGGTCACGGCCAGCTCCATGCTCCTGGTGGACCGCTATCCGCCGTTCGCCCTGACCGCGCCGGAGTACCCGGTGCAGATCGAGCTGCGGCCCACCACCCTGAACCGGTTCGCGGTGCTGTTCCGGCTGATCCTGATGATCCCGGCGGGGATCGTCGCCAACTTCGCGGCGGCCGGCTGGTTCGCGATCGGCTGGATCTTCTGGATCACCGGGATCGTGCTGGGGCGGCTGCCCGGGCCGGTCTTCGGGGCGACGGCGGCGGTCGCCCGCTACCGGATGCGGTTAGGCGCGTACGCCGGCATGCTGACGCCCGTCTACCCCAAGGGCCTGTTCGGCGACCAGCCGGCCGCCAAGGCGCAGGAGGCCCGCTCCGCGACCCGTCCGCTGCTCCTGGACACCACCGCGAAGGTCCTCGTCTGGCTCTTCCTGGTTCTCGGCCTGCTCACCCAGGTCTTCTCCCGCTCCACCGCCGACTACGACGACAACGGGCTCGCCCACCCGGCGCAAGTGGTACATCCGGCGGGACGGTCGTAGCGTCGAAGGGAAGGCAATACGGCGGAACTGGTGGGAGCGACCATGCGCAGACCAGTGGTGGGAACGGCGATCGGACTCGGGGCGGCCCTGCTGCTCACGGCGGGCATGACGACGGCTTCCGCGACACCGCCGACACCGGCCGCGTCGCGGGCGGTCCAGCACCCGGTGCTCGTCGACTGCCTCTGGCACCAGCGGTTCCGGCCGACCGACTTCCTGCTGGCCTGCGGTGACGGCAACAGCCTGCTGACCGGTATGCGTTGGACCCAGTGGAACGACAACACGGCGGTCGGTCACGGCGTGAACGCGGTGAACGACTGCAAGCCGTACTGCGCGGCCGGCCATTTCCGCAAGTATCCGGTGACGGTACGGCTCGACCGGCCGACGGCCTGGACGAAGCATCCGAACGTGGAGCAGTTCACGCGGATGAGCCTGAACTACTCCGGCGCCAAGCCGGAGGGATACACGCAGGTCATGAACTACCCGCTGTGGAACTGAGCGGGACCGTCACCCGGCTGCACGGCAAGCGGGGCCACGCCGTGCGCCGGGCGGGCGACGTCCCGGCCGGGGCTGCCCCGGGCCGGGACCGACGAGCAGTCATGTTGGTGTGACCGGTACGCCGGAGCTTCGCGCTCCCGTCGAAAGAGGTCACATGCCCCGATTTCTCCGTCCGGCCGCCGTCGCCCCGGCCGCGATCGCGATCGGCCTGCTCGCGGCGGCTCCCGCCGCGAGCGACGAGCCGGTCGTCTCCAGTCCGCACGTCATCGCGCACTTCGACCTGGCCGCCGGGCAGACGCCCGAGAACGTCGTCACCGAGCGGGGCGGCTCGGTCGACGTGACCTTCGCGTTCGCCCGGCAGGTCGCCAGGGTCACCCGGGAACGCCGGGTCCGGGTACTGGCCACCCTGCCCGCCGAGGACCACCCCCGCACCTCCCTGATGGGCGGCGCCGTCACCCTCGGCCTGGCCCGCGCCCACGACGGCACGCTCTACGTCAACTACGCCACCGGCACCGACCGGACCGGCGTCTGGCGCGTCCCGGCGGGCGGCGGCACACCCGAGCGGATCGCCCAGTTGCCGTCGGACAGCCTGCCCAACGGCCTGGCCCTCGACGAGCGGCACGGGGTGCTCTACGCCGCCGACTCGGCGCTGGGCACGGTGTGGCGCATCCCGCAGGCCGGCGGCACGCCGACGGCCTGGGCCAAGGGCACCGAACTCCGCGGGCTTCCCGCGCCGGCCAGCGGCTTCGGCGCGAACGGGGTCAAGGTGCACCAGGACGCGGTCTGGGTGACCAACAGCGACCGCGGGACGCTGCTGCGCATCCCGGTCGGCGCCGACGGTTCGGCCGGGGCGACCGAGACCCGGGCGACCGGCCTCACCGGCGTCGACGACTTCGTCTTCCCCGGTCACTCGGACGTCGTGCTCGCCGCGCTGAACACGTCCAACGAGGTCGTCATGGTCCGCCCGGACGGCACCCGCAGCACCGTCCTCACCGTGCAGGAGGGCCTGTCCAACCCGACCTCGCTGGCCGTGAACGGCCGCGATCTGTTCGTGGCGGGCGGCGCCTACTCCACCCAGCGCGACCCGAACCTGCTGAAGGCGCGGCTGCGCGCCCACTTCGCCCGCTCATGACCGAGGAGGGGAGGCCCGGCACCGGCCGGCCCCCCCCTCGCCCTGGTACCGGCCGGACTCAGGCGATCTCGACCAGCAGGTCGCCGCCCTCGACCTGCTGGATGCGGTTGATGGCGAGCCGGGAGATCCGGCCGGCCTTCGAGGCGGTGATGGTGGCCTCCATCTTCATGGCCTCGATGGTGGCCACCGTGGCGCCCGCCTCGACCTCCGCGCCCTCCTCGACGGCGAGGGTGACGACTCCGGCGAACGGGGCCGCGACATGGCCGGGGTTGGCGCGATCGGCCTTCTCGGTGGCCGGGATGTCCGAGGCGGCCGCCCGGTCGCGGATCTGGATGGGCCGCAGCTGGCCGTTGAGACTGGACATCACCGTGCGCAGACCGCGCTCGTCGGCCTCGCCGATCGCCTGGAGCTCGATGAGCAGCCGGACGCCGGGCTCCAGGTCGACCGCGTACTCCTTGCCCGGGCGCAGGCCGTAGAAGAAGTCCTTGCTGTCGAGGACGCTGGTGTCACCGTAGGTCTGACGGTGCGTCTCGAACTCCCGGGTCGGGGCCGGGAACAGCAGCCGGTTCAGAGTGGCGCGGGGGTCCTTGGCGAGGCCCTCGCGGTCCTCGGTGCCCAGCTCCGGTGCCGGCTTGGCGGCGCCGCGGCCCTGGAGCGCCTTGGTGCGGAACGGCTCGGGCCAGCCGCCGGGCGGGGTGCCCAGCTCGCCGCGCAGGAAGCCGATGACCGAGTCGGGGATGTCGAACCTGTCGGGGGTCGCCTCGAAGTCCTCCGGCTGCACCCCCGCGCCGACCAGGTGCAGGGCCAGGTCGCCGACCACCTTCGAGGACGGGGTGACCTTCACCAGCCGGCCGAGGATCCGGTCGGCGGCCTCGTACATCGCCTCGATGTCCTCGAAGCGGTCGCCGAGGCCGAGCGCGACGGCCTGGGTGCGCAGGTTGGAGAGCTGGCCACCGGGGATCTCGTGGTGGTAGACGCGGCCGGTCGGGGAGGCGAGGCCCGCCTCGAAGGGCGCGTAGACCTTGCGGACGCTCTCCCAGTACGGCTCCAGGTCCTCGATCGCCCGCAGGTCGAGCCCCGTGGGACGCTCCGAGTAGTCGGTCGCGGCCACGATCGCCGACAGCGAGGGCTGCGAGGTCGTACCCGCCATGGAGGCCACCGCGCCGTCCACCGCGTCCGCGCCCGCCTGGATCGCGGCCAGGTAGGTGGCCAGCTGGCCGCCCGCCGTGTCGTGGGTGTGCAGGTGGACGGGGAGGTCGAACTCCTGGCGCAGCGCGGAGACCAGCTTCGCGGCGGCGGGGGCGCGCAGCAGGCCCGCCATGTCCTTGACGGCGATGATGTGCGCGCCGGCCTCGACGATCTGCTCGGCGAGCCGCAGGTAGTAGTCGAGGGTGTAGAGCCGCTCGTCCGGGTTGGAGAGATCGGCGGTGTAGCAGAGGGCGACCTCGGCGACGGCGGTGCCGGTCTGCCGTACCGCCTCGATGGCGGGGCGCATCTGGCCGACGTCGTTGAGGGCGTCGAAGATGCGGAAGATGTCGATGCCGGTGGCGGCGGCCTCGTGTACGAAGGCGTCGGTCACCTCGGTCGGGTACGGCGTGTAGCCGACGGTGTTGCGGCCGCGCAGCAGCATCTGCAGGCAGATGTTGGGGACGGCCTCGCGCAGGGCGGCCAGCCGCTCCCAGGGGTCCTCGGCGAGGAAGCGGAGCGCGACGTCGTAGGTGGCGCCGCCCCAGCACTCCAGGGAGAGCAGTCCGGGCAGGGTGCGGGCGACGACCGGGGCGACGGCGAGCAGGTCCCTGGTGCGTACGCGGGTGGCGAGCAGGGACTGGTGGGCGTCGCGGAAGGTGGTGTCGGTGATGCCGACGGTCGGCGACTGGCGCAACGCGCGGGCGAAGCCCTCCGGGCCGAGTTCGACCAGGCGCTGCCGCGAGCCCGCGGGCGGCTCTCCGGCCGGCAGCGGGGGCAGCTTGGTGGTCGACTCGATCAGGTGGGGGCGCTCGCCGTGCGGCTTGTTGACGGTGACGTCGGCCAGATAGGTGAGCAGCTTGGTGCCGCGGTCGGCGGAGGAGCGGGCGGTGAGCAGGTGCGGGCGCTGCTCGATGAACGAGGTGGTGATCCGCCCGGCCTGGAAGTCCGGGTCGTCCAGGACGGCCTGGAGGAAGGGGATGTTGGTGGCCACACCGCGGATGCGGAACTCGGCGACGGCACGCCGGGCGCGGCCGATGGCGGCCTTGAAGTCCCGGCCCCGGCAGGTGAGTTTCACCAGCATCGAGTCGAAGTGGGCGCTGATCTCCGTACCGGCGTGGGTGGTACCGCCGTCGAGGCGGATACCGGAGCCGCCCGGGGAGCGGTAGGCGCTGATCCGGCCGGTGTCGGGGCGGAAGCCGTTGGCGGGGTCCTCCGTGGTGATACGGCACTGGAGGGCGGCGCCGTGCAGCTTCACCGTCTCCTGCGACAGCCCGAGGTCGGCCAGGGTCTCGCCGGAGGCGATGCGCATCTGGGCCTGGACCAGGTCGACGTCGGTGACCTCCTCGGTGACCGTGTGCTCGACCTGGATGCGCGGGTTCATCTCGATGAAGACGTGCTTGCCCTGGCGGTCGAGGAGGAACTCGACGGTGCCGGCGTTGCGGTAGCCGATCTCGCGGGCGAAGCGGACCGCGTCCGCGCAGATGCGGTCGCGCAGTTCGGGATCGAGGTTGGGCGCGGGGGCCAGCTCGATGACCTTCTGGTGGCGGCGCTGCAGCGAGCAGTCCCGCTCGAAGAGGTGGATGACGTTGCCCTCGCCGTCGGCGAGGATCTGCACCTCGATGTGGCGCGGGTCGACGACCGCCTTCTCCAGGAAGACGGTCGGGTCGCCGAACGCGGAGGCCGCCTCCCGGGAGGCCTGTTCGATGGACTCACGCAGCGCGGCCGGGTCCTCGACCCGGCGCATGCCGCGGCCGCCGCCGCCGGCGACGGCCTTCACGAACACCGGGAAGCCGATCTCGTCGGCGGCGCGGACCAGTTCGTCGATGTCGTTGGAGGGCTGCGAGGAGCCGAGCACCGGTACCCCGGCGGCGCGGGCGGCGGCGACCGCGCGGGCCTTGTTGCCGGTCAGCTCCAGCGTCTGGGCGCTCGGCCCGACGAACGTGATGCCCGCCTCCTCGCAGGCGCGGGCGAGTTCCGGGTTCTCGGAGAGGAAGCCGTAGCCCGGGTAGACGGCATCGGCCCCGGCCCGCCGGGCGGCGGCCACGATCTCCTCGACGGAGAGGTAGGCCCGTACCGGGTGCCCTGGTTCCCCGATCTCATAGGCCTCGTCGGCCTTCAGCCTGTGCAGCGAGTTGCGGTCCTCGTGGGGGAACACGGCGACCGTGCGCGCGCCCAGTTCGTAGCCCGCGCGGAAAGCGCGAATGGCGATCTCTCCACGGTTGGCGACCAGCACCTTGCGGAACATCCCTGGATCCCTTCAGCCTGCCGGCGACGAACACCATGGTGTCAGCCGCGCCCTGCCGTAGCCCGCGCAACATTAGGGGTTGCCCGGACCGGCTGAAGTGCGAAAACCATCACATTGACGTCGATGAGCAGTTCGGCGGGTCGGCCGCGTGACTTATGGGGTTTCGGGGAAGACGACAGAGTTGGGGAGTCTCAGGGGATCCGGAGCGACGGCACGGGGCGCTGCGGTGCGTCGGGCCGGGGTACGGGCGGGTCGGACCGGGGCGGGGTCGGCGGGGTGCGGAGGCGTTCGGCGGGGCGTTCGACGAGCCGGGCGGACATCGGCAGCCTGCGGCCGCGCAGCAGGCCGAGGGCGATCGCCGTGGCCACCGCGATCAGGTGCTCGCGGCCGGCGAGGTTCGGTACGGCGACGGACTCCCACACCATCGAACCGCCGGTCAGCGCGAAGACGACGGGCGCCCGGCGGACCACGGCCAGATAGGTGAACAGGCCCACCACAGCGGCGGACGGCCCCGTGTCGAGGATCCGGCCGGCCTCCGCGGGCAGGCCGAAGCCCCACCAGCCCGGGCCCAGCGCGACCATCACCCGGGCGGTCATGGTGCCGGCCAGGGTGGTGAGGTACGCGACGGCGAGGGTCCGGGCACGGCCGAGGATGAGTTCGGCGAGGGCGAAGGCGAGGAAGAGCTGGGTGATGCCGGCCCAGACCGGGAGGTCGAGCGCGGGGACGTAGAGCGAGACCGGGGTGCGCAGCAGGGACAGCCACAGGGGTAGGTCGGCGGTGACACCGCCGAGGTGCCACACCAGCCTCCTGCCGAAGGGGTGCTGGGCGATGCCGTGGAAGAAGATGACGCCGAACGCGGCCACGAACGCCAGCACGATCCCGCGGAGACCACGCCGTACGAGCTGCCGTACCGGCTCCACGACGATGGAGCGCCCTTCGTCGCGCAGGGTCCGCCCTGCGAACCGGACCGCACGCGCGGCCGCCGTCCCCCAGCTTCCGTTCCCCGTCATGAAAGGCATCGTCCCCTCGACACCGGCCCCCGGCCGTCGGCCCTGCGCCCCTGAAGAGCCTCTCCGCTCTCCGGCCGTTCCACGCGTCATCGTAGAGACGTTTGGATCATTTGCGACGATGCGGGAGCTACTACCGGCCGGATATCGGCGTCAGGTTTGTCACCCGTCCACGACGGAACCTCCGGGGACGTGATCACGTCCCCCTCGTCGAAACCTCGGCAAAGGAGTGGTAATGCAGCAGCCGTCGCGCCGTGTTGTGCTGACCGCGGCCCTGGGAACCGCACTGCCCGCCCGCACCGCCCCGGACACCACGGCCGGATTCCGGGCGCTGGAGCGCGCGCACGGGGCCCGGCTGGGGGTGTTCGCCTGGGACACCGGCTCGGGGGCCCAGGTCCGGCACCGTTGCGGTGAACTCTTCCCGATGTGTTCGACGTTCAAGACGCTCGCGGTCTCCGCGGTGCTGCGGGACCTGGACGAGGAGGTGCTCGGCGAGGTCGTCCACTACGACCGGACCGATGTCGAGAAGTCGGGCGGGGCGCCCATCACGGGGAAGCCGGAGAATCTCGCCGCCGGAATGACGGTCGCGGAGCTGTGCGCGGCGGCCGTCTCGTACAGCGACAACACCGCCGCCAACCTTTTGCTGGAGCAACTGGGCGGTCCGGTGGCGGTGACGCGGCTGTGCCGTTCGATCGGGGACCGGGTGACCCGGCTCGACCGGTGGGAGCCGGAGCTGAACTCGGCGGAGCCCGGCCGGGTCACCGACACCACCACTCCCCGGGCCATCGGCACCAGCTATGCGCGGCTGGCCGTCGGCAACGCCCTGGACGGTGCGGACCGGCGGCGGCTCACCGGCTGGCTGCTCGCCAACACCACCGGCGGGGAGCGGATCCGCGCGGGGCTCCCCGCGGACTGGAAAGTCGGTGACAAAACCGGAACGGGCGCCTACGGCACCGCCAACGACGTCGCGATCGCCTGGCCCCCGGGCCGCGCCCCGGTCGTCGTCGCCGTCCTGTCCACCCACACCGACCCCGCCGCCCAGGCCGACTCGGCGCTGGTGAAGGAGGCGGCCGCCGTGGTGGCCGACGTGCTCACGCGAGGCGATTCATAGCATCGTTCACAGTCGGGACACGGCAAGTAGGCGTCACGGACAGCGGTTTCCGGCAAGGGGACCGGAACTGTTCTGTTTCGATCACGAACTCTCGTATAGTGACGGCCAGTTCAGTACCGAGCGTCACATCTCCTTCACCGGAAACACTTCCCTACCCGCTCCGAGGACCAGACCGGACCGATGACCGCGCCCACGCATACCGGCGATCGACCTGCCCTCCGCACGCTCGTTCTCACCCTCGCGCCGACCGCGGTGGTGTCGGCCCTCGTGGTCGTCGCCGCGGTGACCGCCGCGCCGCCTTCGGTCCGCACCCCCCTCGCCCTGGGGGCCGGCGCGGCCGCGCTGGTGCTGTGCGCGGCGGTGACCTGGGCCGCCCACGCGGCGCGGGCCGCCCGGCGCGCCCGGCGCCGGCTGGAGACGGTGAGCCAGGACATCGGCCGGCTGCTCCAGCAACAGGTCCGCACGACCGAGGAGGCGCGCCAGGAGCAGCAGCGGCTCATCGACGAACTGGCCCAGCAGCGAAGCGAGTTCGCGGACTCCTTCGAGCAGGAGCGGGCGCGGATCCACGAAAGCAGCAGCCAGGAGCTGGACTGGTACCGGCAGGAGAACGGCCGGCTCACCGCCGACCTGGAGCAGGCCTCCCGGGAGCGGGCCGCGGCGATCGCCGCGGCCGGCAACGCGGCCGGCCGGATGCAGGCCCTGGCCACCGCCACCCTCGCCGACCTGCGGGCCATGGAGGAGCGGCACACCGACGAGGAGGTGCTCGCCGACCTGCTGCACCTCGACCACCGCACCGCCCAGGCGGGCCGGATCGCCGACTCCATCGCCGTCCTGACCGGGGCGCGCTCCGGCCGCCGCTGGGCGCGTCCGATCAGCATGGAGTCCATCCTGCGCGGCGCGCTGGGACGCATCAGCGGCTACCGCCGGGTGCGGGTGCACTCGGTGAGCGAGACGGCCGTCACCGGGCACGCGGCCGAGGGCGTCATGCACGCGCTCGCCGAACTCCTCGACAACGCGGCCAACTTCTCGCCCCCGACGGCCGAGGTCCACGTCTATGTGGAGGAGGTGCCGGCCGGGGTCATCGTGTCCGTGGAGGACAGCGGGCTGGTGATGGGCGATGTGCAGCTGCGCCGCGCCGAGCGGGCGGTCGCCGGTGACACCACCGAACTGGGCGGGCTCACCGGTACCCGGCTCGGGCTCGCGGTGGTCGGCAGGCTGGCCGGCAAGCACGGTCTGAAGGTGTCGTTCCGGCCGTCGGCGCGCGGCGGCACCGGGGTGCTGATGCTGGTCCCGCAGGACCTGCTGACCCGCCCGGTCGCCGACGAACCCGCGCTGCCCAGGCGGCCGGAGGCGGCCGAACCGGTACCGGCCCCGCCGGACCCGGCACCCGTGCACGAGTCCGCGGAGCCCGACGAGGACGAGGAGGGCCCCACCGGGCTGCCCAGGCGGCGCCGCGGCCGGACCCTCGCCGAGGCCGAGCGCCGGTCGGCGCCCCAGCCGGCCGAGCCGCGCCCGGCGCCCGCCGCCGAGGACGCCCGGGTCCGCGCCGCCCGCTTCAACAGCTTCCGGCAGGCCGTCCGCCCGGCCGCGGCCGACCCCGCCGAGGCCCCGGGCGCATCGGACCACGCCGACGCCCTCGGCGCGCCCGGCTCGGCCGGGGCCCAGGGCGCGGCCGACGCCGCCACCGCCCCCTACACCCCTAGCCCGGCGCACGACCCGGTCCCCGCCCCCCACCCGGAGTCCGGCCCCGAGCCCACGTCCCACCCGCACGCGCACCCGGAAGGCGACACCACTTCATGACCGGCAGGACCACCGCCGACGACAAGCTCACCTGGCTCATCGAGGGCCTCCTGGAGCGCACCCCCGGCGCGCGGCACGCCCTGGTGCTCTCCCGCGACGGGCTGAAGCTCTGCCGTACCCCGGAGCTCTCCGTCGACCAGGCCGACCAGCTCGCGGCGATCGCCGCCGGCATCCAGTCTCTGTCGCACGGGGCGTCCGTCGAGTTCGGCGACGGCAGCGGCGGTGTGCGGTCGGCGATGACCGAGTTCTACGGGGGCGTGCTGTTCATCGTGGAGGCCGGCGACGGCGCCCATCTGGCCGTGGTGACCAGCGAGGACGCGGACCCCGGGCTGGTCGGGCACAACATGAGCGAACTGGTCGAGCAGCTCGGCGAGCACCTGACCGCGCAGCCCCGTACGTCATGAGCCGGCCCGGCAGGGACGACGCACCCGACCGCCTGTACACCATCACCGGCGGCCGCAGCGGCACCGGACCGGACAGCCCCTTCGACCTGGTCACGCTGGTCGTCGCCGAGTCGGAGCCGACCCCGGGCATGCAGTCGGAGCACGCGGCGATCCTGCGGCTGGCCGAGTTCCCGACCTCGGTGGTGGAGATCGCCGCGGAGCTGAAGCTGCCGGTGAGCATCACCAAGGTCCTGCTGTGCGACCTGCAGGCGGCCGGCCGGGTCAGCGCCCGCCATCCGTACCGGCCGGCCATCACCGACCCCGACATCCTGGAGCAGGTGCTCGTTGGACTCCGCAACCTCTGACGCGCGCACCCCGTTGGGTGCCTCCGCCGACCACGGTTTCAAGATCGTGGTCGTGGGCGGCTTCGGCGTCGGCAAGACCACCCTGGTCCGTTCCGTCAGCGAGATACGTCCCCTCAACACCGAGGAGACGATGACCCAGGCCGGCGAGGAGGTCGACGACATCCGCGAGGTGCGTGGCAAGTCCGCCACCACCGTCGCCTTCGACTTCGGCCGGATCACGCTGGACGCGCGCAACGTGCTGTACCTGTTCGGGGCGCCGGGCCAGGAGCGGTTCTGGTTCCTGTGGGACCGCCTGTTCTCCGGCACCCTCGGCGCGGTGGTGCTCGTCGACACCCGGCGGATCGACGACTCCTGGTACGCCATCGACCGGCTGGAGAAGCACGGCACGCCGTTCATCGTGGCCTGCAACGACTTCGGCGGCCCCGTGCACACGCCCGAGGACGTCCGGCACGCGCTCGACCTGGACCCGCACATCCCGCTGGTCACCTGTGACGCCCGCTCCCGGCAGTCCGGCAAACAGGTGCTCATCCAGCTGGTCCAGCACGTCAAGAACCGGTACGCCGGCCCCTCGGCACCGGCGGACCTGCCCCGACAGGAGTTCGTGTGACCCCCGAAGCCGTGCCGCTCGGCGGCCCCCGGTTCCAGACCGAACCGGCGCGTCTGTACCGCGAGATGCGGCGCGACCACGGCGCCGTCACCCCCGTCGTGCTCGACGGGGACGTGCCCGCCTGGCTGGTCGTCGGCTACCGCGAGCTGCACCAGGTGACCGGAGACCCGGTGCTGTTCAGCCGGGACTCCGAGCTGTGGAACCAGTGGGACGTGATCCCCGACGACTGGCCGCTGCTGCCGATGATCGGCCGCAAGCAGCCGTCGATCCTCTACACGGTCGGCGAGCGGCACCGCGAGCGCGCCGGGATGATCAGCGACGCGCTGGAGGCCGTCGACCCCTTCGAACTGCGGGGCCACGCCGAGCGGTTCGCGGACGAGCTGATCGACGCGCTGTGCACCAGCGGCGAGGCGGACCTGGTCGGCCAGTACGCGATGCTGCTGCCGGTGCGGGTGCTGGCGCGGCTGTACGGCTTCTCCGACGAGGAGGGCCCCGGCCTGGTCACCGCGCTCAACGACATGATCGACGGGCGCGAGCGGGCGATCGACGGGCAGAGGCATCTGGCCACGTCCATGGCGCAGTTGCTGGCCGACCGGAAGGCGGACCCGGCCGACGACGTGGTGTCGCGGATGCTCCAGGACAAGAGCGGGTTCACCGACGAAGAGATCATGCAGGACCTGATGGTCATGATGGCGGCCGGGCACCAGCCGACGGCCGACTGGATCGGCAACTCGCTGCGCCTGATGCTCACCGACGACCGGTTCGCGGCCTCGCTGTTCGGCGGCCGCAACAGTGTCGCCGAGGCGATGAACGAGGTGCTGTGGGAGGACACCCCCAGCCAGAACATAGCGGGGCGCTGGGCCTCCCGTGACACCCAGCTGGGCGGCCGCCGGATCCGCGCCGGTGACCTGCTGATCCTCGGCCTGCAGGGCGCCAACTCCGATCCGCAGGTGCGCACCGACGCCTCCGCGCTGACCGGCGGCAACAGCGCGCACTTCTCCTTCGGGCACGGCGACCACCGCTGCCCGTTCCCGGCGCAGGAGGTCGCCGAGGTGATCGCCAGGACCGGTATCGAGGTCGTCCTCGACCGGCTGCCGGACATCGACCTGGCGGTGCCCGCCGGCTCCCTCGCCCGCCGGCCCTCGCCCTGGCTGCGGGGGCTGACCGAGCTTCCCGTCCGGTTCACGCCCGTACCCGCCCTGTAGTCCGACACCGACGGTCAGGCGCGGCACCGATTGGCGCAGTACTCCGACCCTGCCCTGGGAGGCACGTCACGATGACGACCGGTACCGAACAAACCCGGATCGCCCTCGACCCCTTCGTCACCGACCTGGACGGCGAGAGCGCGCGGCTGCGTGCCGCCGGTCCGCTCGCCGCCGTGGAGCTGCCCGGCGGGGTGCCCGTCTGGGCGGTCACCCGTCACGCCGAGGCCAAGGGGCTGCTCACCGACCCGCGTCTGGTCAAGGACATCAACGTGTGGGGGGCCTGGCAGCGCGGGGAGATACCGCCGGACTGGCCGCTGATCGGCCTCGCCAACCCCGGCCGTTCCATGCTGACCGTGGACGGCGCGGACCACCGCCGGATGCGCGCGCTGGTCGCGCAGGCGCTCACCCCGCGCCGGGTGGAGCAGATGCGGGAGCGGATCGAGAAGCTCACCCAGGACCTGCTGGACGCTCTCCCGGCGGACCAGGAGAGCCTGGACCTCAAGGCGGCCTTCGCCTATCCGCTGCCCATGTTCGTGGTCGCCGACCTGATGGGCATCGACGAGGCCGAACTGCCCCGTCTGAAGGTGCTGTTCGAGAAGTTCTTCTCGACCCAGACCCCGCCCGCGGAGGTCATCGCCACCCTCACCGAGCTGGCCGGGATCATGGCGGCGACGGTCGCCGCCAAGCGGGCCGAGCCCGGCGACGATCTGACCAGCGCGCTGATCCTGGCCTCCGAGGACGGCGACCACCTCACCGACGAGGAGATCGTCTCCACCCTCCAGCTGATGGTGGCGGCCGGGCACGAGACGACGATCTCCCTGATCGTCAACGCCGTGGTCAACCTCTCCGCCCACCCCGACCAGCGGGCCAAGGTGCTCTGCGGCGAGGTGGACTGGTCGGCGGTGGTAGAGGAGACCCTGCGCTGGTCCACCCCGACCTCGCACGTGCTGATCCGCTTCGCCACCGAGGACGTGCCGGTCGGCGACAAGGTGCTGCCGGCGGGCGACGCGCTCATCGTGTCGTACGCCGCGATAGGCCGTGACGAGGACGCGCACGGCCCGAGTGCCGGGCAGTTCGACGTCACCCGGGAGTCGAAGAACCGGCACATCTCCTTCGGCCACGGCCCGCACGTCTGCCCCGGCGCGGCGCTGTCCCGGCTGGAGGCGGGCGTCGCGCTGCCCGCCCTGTACGACCGCTTCCCCGGCCTGGACCTCGCGGTACCGGCGTCCGAGCTGCGCAACAAGCCGGTGGTCACCCAGAACGACCTCTTCGAGCTGCCTGTCCGGCTGAACCCCTAACGGGTTTTGACGGAGTACGACTTGGCTCCCGTGCCGGCCAGCCCACCGCCGTCGACGATCAGGTACTCGTCGCGGATCGGCCGGCCGGCGAGCCAGGACTCCAGGATCTCCCGGGTGCCGGCCGCGTAGCGGGCCTGGGCGGAGAGGCTGGAGCCTGAGATGTGCGGGGTCATCCCGTGGTGCGGCATGGTGCGCCACGGGTGGTCGGCGGGCGCGGGCTGCGGGAACCAGACGTCGCCCGCGTAACCGGCCAGCTGCCCGCTGCGCAGCGCCCGGTCGACTGCGTCCCGGTCGGCGATCCTGGCCCGCGCGGTGTTGATGAGATACGCGCCGCGCTTCATCGTGCCCAGCAGTTCGTCGCCGAACAGGCCCTCGGTCTCGGGGTGCAGGGGCGCGTTGATGGTGACGACGTCGCAGTGCGGGGCCATGGCGGCGGCGCTCTCGTGGAACGTCAGGTTCAGCTCGCGCTCGACGGACTCGGGCAGCCGGGCGCGGTCGGTGTAGTGCAGCTTCACGTCGAAGGGCGCGAGGCGGCGCAGCACCGCCAGACCGATCCGGCCGGCGGCGACGGTCCCGACGTGCATGCCCTCCAGGTCGTACGAACGGCTCACGCAGTCGGCGATGTTCCAGCCGCCGTCGAGCACCACCTGGTGCGCGGGCAGGTAGTTGCGGACGAGCCCCAGGATCATCATCACCACGTGCTCGGCGACGCTGATGCTGTTGGAGTACGTCACCTCGGTGACCGTCACTCCGTGGGAGATCGCGGCGTCGAGGTCGACGTGGTCGGAGCCGATGCCGGCGGTGATCGCCAGCTTGAGGTTCCGGGCCGCGGCGATCCGCTCCGGGGTGAGGTAGGCCGGCCAGAACGGCTGCGAGATCACCACGTCGGCGTCGACCAGCTCACGGTCGAAGACGGAGGCCGCCCCGTCCTTGTCGGAGGTGACGACGAGGGTGTGGCCGGCCTTCTCCAGGAAGGTGCGCAGGCCGAGTTCGCCGGAGACGCTGCCGAGGAGATGGCCGGGGGTGAAGTCGACCGCCTCGGGGGTGGGGGTGGTCTGGCCGCCCGGGTAGTGGTCGATGACGGGGACGTCGTCGCGGGCGTAGCTCTTCGGGTATCCGTCGGTCGGGTCGTCGTACAGGACGCAGAGCACCTTGGCCATGGTGGCGGCTCCTCAACTCCGTTGCGGATGGCTTCCCTTCACGATCCCCGGGTTCAACTGCGCAGGTCAAAGCGAACTTTGTTATGTGCTCATAGCCCGCGGCTATCAGTCGGGGCCGTCCAGGTGGGCGGTCAGCAGGCTGTCGAGCGCGTCCCGCAGCCGCGCCTGACGGGCGACCTTCACCAAGGCCTCGGCGAGCACGGACTGGGGTTCGCTGCGGGCGACCACGAGGCCCACCCGGGGACCGTGGGCCGGGCCCTCCAAGGGGACCACGCGCATGCCCGCCGGGACGCCGAACATGTGCAGCCAGGCGTGCGAGATCACGCTGGACCAGCGCCCGCCGGGGAGGTGGGCGTAGAGGCCGGCCACGCTGTCGGACTCGACCGCCGGAACCGGCGCGGCACCGTCGGCGGCGAAGCACTCGTCGATGATCCGCCGGTTGCGCATCCGTGGTCCGAGCAGGCACAGCGGGAGGGCGGCGGCCTGGGACCAGGTGGCGGTGGCCGGGTCGCCGAGGGGGCCGCCGACCGGGGTGAGCAGGACGTAGCGCTCCTCGTAGAGCGGGAAGCGGCGGACCTGCCGCAGTTCGTCGTCGTCCAGGTACGTCATGGCCGCGTCCAGCTCGAACTCCGCCAGACCGCGCCGGATGTCGACGGACGACAGGGACTCCATGGCCACCCGGGCGTGTGGATGCCGGTCGCAGAACGGCCCGGTGAGCAGCGCGGCCACAGGGACCGCGGTGGGGACGATCCCGAGGCGCAGGGTGCCCGTCAGGCCGTCCCGCAGGGCCGACAGCTCCTGGCGCAGCGCGTCCCGCTCGGCGAGGATGCGGTGCGCCCACGCCAGCACCACCTCGCCCTCGGGGGTCAGTCCCTCGTAGCGGCGGCCCCGGCGCACGATCGGCACGCCGAGCTCGTGCTCCAGCCTGCGTATCGCGGCGGACAGGGAGGGCTGGGAGACATGGCAGGCGGCGGCCGCGCGGGCGAAGTGCCGTTCCCGGGCGAGAGCGACCAGGTATTCGAGCCGGCGCAGCAGCATGCGGCCTCCCGGAAGGGCTCGGCGGCGGATCGACGGCGGTCGCCGTGTCCGGGTCCACGTGTACCGGGTCCACGGGTATCGGGTCCATGGGCATCGGGTCCATGGGCATCGGGTTCACGGGTATCGGGTCTGCCTGTTCCCGGTCTGGCCGCACCGGATCCGCGCGTATCGGGTCCACGGGTACCGGACGGGGGTACGGACCGGGAACGCGGGCCCGGGGCGGCCGTTTGACATCGAGTGCGCTCGAAGCCGTAGCGTCCGAAGCGCTCCACCGGACCAGGCCCCGGGCGCCGGGATGCCGACGCGCGGATTCCGCAGCTGAATGGAACGGGGCCCGCGGGCCCTCCGGAACCGGAGCCCGAACCGAGCAGGAACGAAAGGCTGGGAGTGAACATGCGACAGCGCAGTCTGCGAGACCTTCAGGTGAGCAGCATCGGCCTCGGCTGCATGGGAATGTCCGCCTTCTACGGCACCGCCGACCAGGACGAGGGCGCGCAGACCATCCACCGTGCGCTGGAACTCGGGATCACCTTCCTCGACACCGCGCAGCTCTACGGGCCGCTCACCAACGAGACGCTGGTCGGCGAGGCGGTCCGGGGACACCGGGACGAGTACGTGATCGCCACGAAGTTCAACTACCGGATGGACGACGCCGTCCCCGGCGACATGAGCAGCATCGGCCGGCAGGACGGCTCGGCCGAGCACGTGCGCAGCTCGGTGCACGGTTCGCTGCAGCGTCTCGGCACCGACTACATCGACCTCTACTACCAGCACCGCGTCGACCCGAACGTGCCGATCGAGGAGACCGTCGGCGCCATGGCCGAGCTGGTCGCCGAGGGCAAGGTGCGGCACATCGGACTGAGCGAGGCGAGCGCCGAGACGATCCGGCGGGCCCACGCGGTGCACCCGATCGCCGCGGTGCAGACCGAGTACTCGCTGTGGACGCGCGACCCGGAGGACGAGGTGATCCCGGTCTGCCGGGAGCTGGGCATCGGGTTCGTCCCCTACTCGCCGCTGGGCCGTGGCTTCCTGGCCGGCCGGTTCTCCTCCCCCGACGACCTCGACGCGAACGACTGGCGCCGCACCGGCCCCCGCTTCACCGGCGACAACCTGGAGGCGAACCTGCGGCTCGCCGAGAAGGTGAAGGAGATCGCCGCCGAGAAGGGCGTGACCCCGGCCCAGCTGGCCCTCGCCTGGGTGCTGGCCCAGGGCGAGGACATCGTCCCGATCCCGGGCACCAAGCGCCGTACCTACCTGGAGCAGAACGCCGGCGCCGTCGACGTCGAACTGACCAAGGAGGATCTGGCCCGCATCGACGCCGAGGTGCCCAAGGCCGCGGGCGAGCGCTACGACGAGGCCGGGATGAACAGCGTGAACCTCTAGGTCTCCGCTCTCGGTGGCCGCTCGATGGGGGGTGGCGCACGCTGGTGGCATGGTGAACCTGCGGAGCTGTACGGCGGGCCTGCGGCGGTCGTGGCAGTCGTCCCACGCGCTGCTGCTGCTCCCGATCGCACTCATCGTGGTGATCGCGGTGGCGGACCTGCGCGCGCCGAGGGACATCCATCTGGGCCCCGCCCTGGTCATCGCCCCCGCGCTCACCCCGTCCTTCGCCGGCCCCCGGGCCACCGCGCTGGTCGGGGTACTCGCGGTGGCCGCCCAGGTGGTGATCGCCGTGTTCCACGGCGGGCTGTTCACCGCGAACCACATAGTGCAGATCGTCACCCTGACGCTGCTCTCGGTGATGGTGGTGGTCTACAGCGCGGTCCGCGAGCGGCGCCGTGCCCAGCTGGCCCAGGTGCGCACGGTCGCCGAGGCCGCGCAGCACGTGCTGATGTGGCCGCTGCCCGAGCACATCGGCCCGCTGCGGATCGCCTCGCTATACCTGGCCGCCGAGGACGAGGCGCAGATCGGCGGTGACCTGTACGCGGTCACCCGCCGTGACGGCGAGGTCAGGGTCCTGATCGGCGACGTCCGCGGCAAGGGACTGTCCGCGATCGGGGAGGCGGCGCTGCTGCTGGGCGCCTTCCGGGAGTCCGCCCACCGGCACGTCACCCTGCCGGACCTGGCGGCCGCCCTGGAGCAGAGCGTGCAGCGCTACGCGGTGGACCTGGAGCCGCGGGAGGAGGCGGCCGAGCGGTTCGCCACCGCGCTGCTGGTCGAGATCCCCGACGAGGACCCGGTCACCAGGATGACCAGCTGCGGCCATCCGCCGCCCCTGCTGCTGAGCCCGGGGCACGCGGTGACCGTCCCGAGCCTGCATCCGTCGCCGCCGCTGGGTGTGCCCGGCGCGGGCGGCACCGAACACACCCTGGACGTGTTCTCCTTCGAGCCGGGCGACACCCTGCTGCTCTACACCGACGGTGTCGTCGAGGCACGGGACGCGCAGGGCCGTTTCTACCCGCTCGCGGACCGGGTGGCGCAGTGGACCGACGACTCTCCCGAGGCACTGATCCACCACGTGCGGCGCGATCTGCTGACCCATGCCGGCGGCCACCTCGGCGACGACGCGGCCCTGATCGCCCTGCACCGCACCCCGACCGTGCATCGCCGTCACCACCACGGTGTCCTCGGCCACGGGGCCAACCGGGCGTAGCGGGCCTCAGAACTCCTTGGTCTGCGACTCCAGATACGTCTTCAGGAAGGTGAGCTTCGCGTCGCTGTCCGCCACCGCGACCGGGCCGAAGTCCGCGCCGAGTTCCATCGTCCGCGGGGTGTCGGTGGCGAGGGCCGGCCAGTCGGTCAGGGAGCCGCCGTTCGGGTCGCCGGTGGCGGCGAACCGGGCGACGCAGGAGGCGGTGGTGTCGGCGATGTCGTAGTCCTGGGAGGTCCAGGGGCGGTCGGTGCTGTAGAGGTAGCCGAGCAGGTAGTAGACGTCGGAGCCCTGGAAGGCGCCGGTCACGTCGGTGCCGACGGCCGGGTTGGTGGCGTCGTGGCCGGGCGGGACCCGGGTCCAGAAGTAGGTGTGGACGGGGCCGGTGTTGCCGGCGGTGTCCTTGAACTGGGTCGCCCACAGGAAGGCGGAGACACGTTCCTCGTCACGGGCGTAGGCGTTGTACTGCTGGGCCGCCGTCGAGTCGCTGTCCGCCGGGTACAGCTCCAGGAAGGTGTCGGCCAGCCCCAGCGGACCGAACTCTGACCGGGCGTGGTCCCGGAACGCGTCGAGCGTCGTCCGCAGGCCGGGCGACGCGCCGTTCGCGTCCTTGCAGACACCGGTGAGGACGGGCACGTCGGTCTCGGCGCGGGCCGCCAGCACGGCCGTGTAGGTGTCCGGCAGGACGTGTCCGTCGAGCACCTGGCCGAAGTCGGCGGAGGAGTCGGCCAGGGCCCCTGCCACGATGTCGTCGGGGCCCAGCGCGCGCAGTGCGGCGAGGCCGTCGGCGCCCAGCCGGGCGGCGAATTCGGTGCCGTCGGCCTCGGCGTCGGCGAGGGTCCGGTAGCGGCCGGTCTCCCGGGCGATCGCCGGGTCCTTCGTGTACCGGACGCCGGAGGAGAGCAGGGCACGGTGGTAGAGGCCCCTGGCGCGCCGGGACGCGAGCAGGGTGTTGACGACGGACGCGCCCTGCGCCCAGCCGGCCAGGGTCACCCGGTCCGGATCGCCGCCGAACGCGGCGATGTTCCGCTGGACCCACTCCAGGGCGGCGACGACGTCCAGGATCCCCCAGTTGCCCGAGCCGCCGTACGTGGACTCGGCGGTCAGTTCGGGGTGGGCGAGACCGCCGAGCGGGCCGACGCGGTAGTCGGGGGTCACGACGACCACGCCCTTGGACGCGAGCAGGGAGCCGTCGTAGATCTCCTGGCCCGACCACAGGGCCTGCTCGCCGCCGTAGAGCCAGACGAGGACGGGGCGACTGCCGCCCGAACCGGTCGCCGCCGTCCAGATGTTGAGGTTGAGGCAGTCCTCGCCGAGTTCGGGCACCTGGCCGGCCGGGATGCCCGTGACGGGCTGCGGGCAGGCCGGCCCCCAGCTGTCGGCGGTGCGCACGCCGTCCCAGGAGGGGGCCGGCTGCGGCGGGCGCCAGCGGTTGGCGCCCGCGGTGGAGGCGGCGTACGGCAGGCCCTTGTAGACGGTGACGCCCCGCAGGCCGCCCTGGACTCCGGTGGTCCGGCCGGACTCGGTGGTGACCGGGTCGGCGTCGGCCGCGCTCCGGGCCGCCTCGGCCGGCGTGGGCAGCGTGCCGAGCAGCCCGGCCGCGGCGGCTGCGCCGAGAAAGCCGCGCCGGTTCAGCGCGGTCGGAGGCATGTCTCTGTCGTTCACCGGGCTCCCTTTCGGGTCGTGGGGGGGGCGAGCCGACGAGAAGCCTGGCGTCGGGCCGAGCGCCGCGGCAAGCGCAACCGGGCTACTCACAGCAGGTCAACAGGGTCTGACAGCAAGGGAGTTGATCGAGCTGTTCAATTGTCTTTGGGTCAAAGTTAAGTCGTAAGGGTGGTCTCGACCATTGGCTGACTGTCAGACTCCGCTTCGCCTTTCAGAGACAGGGAGTCGACATGCCCGACCTGCAGTCCCCCACCCGCAGACGGCCGCTGCGCAAGGCCCTGGCCGCCGCCCTCGGAGCCCTCGCCCTGGTCGTCGCCGTGCCCGCCACCGCGCACGCCGACGTCCTGACCCTGCTGCCGCAGAACGCCGACGGGCTGGAACAGACCTTCTCCCCGGCCTACGACTACGACGGCGACGGCTGCTACACCACCGCCGCGATCGGCGCGGACGGCACCCTCAACCCCGGTCTGGGGCTGGGCGGTGACGTCAACGGCCACTGCCACGACTACGCGCAGCTGGCCAACGCCAACACCTACTCGCGCGAGAAGTGCAACAACGGCTGGTGCGCGGTGATGTACGCCAGCTACTTCGAGAAGGACCAGGCGACGTACGGGCCCGCGGCCATCGGGCACCGGCACGACTGGGAACACGTCATCGTGTGGATCCAGAACAACCAGGTGCAGTACGTCTCGGTGTCGCAGCACAGCAGCTACCAGGTGGCGGCAGCCTCGGCGATCCGGTTCGACGGCACCCACCCGAAGATCGTGTACCACAAGGACGGCCTGTCCACCCACGACTTCCGCTTCGCCAACTCCAACGACGACCCGCCGGAGAACGTGACCGGTGGCTGGTTCTTCCCGCGTCTGGTGGGCTGGGACGGCTACCCGGCGGGCTACCGCGACAAGTTGATGAACGCGGACTTCGGCGACGCCACCATCAAGATCAAGGACGGCTCGTTCAACGCCAACCTGTCCTACTCCATGCCGTCCGGGATCTCCTTCGACCCGAACGCGTGAGTCACCCGCGGCCCTCGACGAGCCGGGCCAGGTTGTCGAGGGCCATCCGGGTGCCCAGTTCGTTGTCCTCGGGGCGGACGCCCTCGGGGACGCCCTCGTGCAGGACCTCGATGTCCGTGCCGCCGCCGGCCGCGGTGAGGGACGTCGTCATCGTCATGGTGCCGCGCACGGCGTCGTCGGCGGTCTCGAAGTCGATGACCTCGACGACGAGGCGGTCCGGGACCAGCCGGGCGAAGCGCCCCCGGTAGGTGTCGGTGTGCCCGCCGGACTTCCCGGCGCGCCCGGGGTCGTCGTAGTCGAGGGACACCCGGAACTCGCCGCCCTCCCGGGCGTCGAAGGCGTGCACCCGGGCGGTCATGCCGTCCGGCGTCCGCCAGGCGGCGACCGCCTCCGGGTCGAGCAGCGCCCGGTAGACGGCGGCCGGGGGCGCCTGTACCCGCCGGGTGACGCGCGTGCTGGTCATGACCTCACGGTACCCGTGGGACGACCGTGCCGGGGCCGGGAAGGTGAGCCGGGCCCCGGCACGGGGCTCTGGGTCACGGCTTGCGGGCGACCGCTCCGTACATCGCGATGTCCTCGTCGCGGATGCCTTCCTCGCCGTGGCCGTCCGGGAGCCACTTGTGCACCTGGACGATGCCCGGCTCGACCAGCTCCAGGCCCTCGAAGAACTTGTGGGCCTCGTCGATGGTGCGCAGCCGCATCGGCATGTTGCGGGCCGCGTACTCACGGGCGACCCGGCCCACCTCGTCGGGCGCGAACTCGGCGGTGCCGATGGACATCGCCAGGTAGCTGCCGGAGGGCAGCGGCTCCAGCAGCCGTCGTACGACACCGACCGCGTCGTCCGCGTCGAGCATGAAGTGCACGATGGCGATCACCGTGAGCGCCACCGGCTCGTCGAGGTCGAGGGTGTCGCGCAGCTCGGGGGCGTCCAGGATGGCCGCCGGGTCGCGGAAGTCGGCCTCGATGTACGCCGTCCTGCCCTCGGGCGCGCTGGAGAGCAGGCCCTGGGACAGGGTGAGGACGATCGGGTCGTTGTCCACGTAGACGACCCGGGAGTCGGGGGAGACCGCCTGGGCGATCTCGTGGAGGTTCGGGGAGGTGGGTATGCCGGTGCCCACGTCCAGGAACTGGCGCACCCCCGCCTCCTCGGCGAGCCAGCGCACGGCACGGTTCATCCAGTCGCGGTTGGCGCGCATGTGGACCGGGAGCGCGGGCCACTCCCGGGACATGGCGTCGCCCGCCTCCTGGTCGGCGGGGTAGTAGTCCTTGCCGCCCAGGATGTAGTCGTAGATCCGGGCGGAGTGCGCGTTCTCGGTGTCGATGCGGTCGGCCGGCCATCCGTTGTCGGGCAACGCCGTGTCTCCCATTCGGGTGAAGTGAGGGGGGTGCGGGGGGGGGGTGGTTGCGTCAGATGTGGGGGGTTGGGTGAACGATCAGCTATAGCAAGGAAGTTCCGGCAACACGGCTCACATGAGGAAGTCGGCGTCACCCGCCTTCACACCGGACAGGAAACTGGTCATCTCGCGGGGCGTGAAGACCAGCGCCGGGCCGTCCGGGTCGGTCGACTGGCGTACCGCTACCCGCCCGTCGGCGAGCTTCTTCACTTCCACGCAGGCGCCGCCGGCGTCGTCGCTCCACGGCTTGGACCAGCCGCGCGCGCCCAGTTGCCGGGACGGAATGCCGTTGTGTACGGGGTGGTGCACGTCAGAGCTCCTCGCGAATCGCACCGAGGATGACCTCGGTCTTCCTGGCGGGCGCCGCCTGGGCGCCCAACCGGTCCAGGGCCTCGCGGTAGACCACGACATCCTCGCTCTTGTCCAGGTAGACGGCGCCCACCAGGCCGTTGAGATAGACGATGTCGGGCAGTTCGGGGGCCCGGAACCGGAAGAGGTGGTACGCACCGGCGCGCATCGCCGGGTGCGGGCCGTTGGCGAACGGCATGATCTGCAGAGTGACGTTGGGCAGCCGGTTGATCTCGATGAGATGGTCGATCTGGGCGCGCATGACCCCGGCACCGCCGACCGGCCAGCGCAGCACCGTCTCGTCCATCACGACCCACAGCCTGGGCGGTGCCTCGCGGTTGAGCAGTTCCTGACGGCGCATCCGCAGCGCCACCCGGCGCTGGGTGGCCTCGGTCGGCGCGTGCGGGTTGCCGGCGCCGAGCAGGGCGGCGGCGTACTCCCGGGTCTGCAACAGGCCGTGCACGAACTGGTTCTCGTAGGCGCGGATCTGCAACGCGGCCTGTTCCAGGCTCAGATACGCGGCGAACCAGTCCGGCATCACATCGCGGTAGGTGTGCCACCAGCCGCGTTTGTTGGCCTCGCGCACCGACTGCAGGAAGGTGTCGACCTCCTGGCGGTCCGTCACGCCGTAGATCTGCAGCAGCTTCTCGGCGTCGGCCAGCCGGAGCCGGGCCACCTTGGCGGCCTCCATCCGGCGGATGGTGGAGTGGCTGACGCCGATCGCGATGCCGGCCTGCTCGTAGGTTAGGCCCGCCCGGGTCCGCATCTCCTCCAGTTGCCGGCCGAGGATCATGCGCAGGACGGAAGGGGCACCGCCCCAGTCGGTCTCCGAGGTCACGCCCTACCCCCTCGCACAGGTTTCAGGGTCACCGTCTCACGCGTTCCTGATCGGCTCGCGGACTCATTCGATCACTTCCTGTCGGGAGCAGCATGCACTTCACTTCTTGCAATTTTCAACTTGCCGGTTGCGAGGCGATGTTGGCAGATGCCAGAGTGGACCTACTGCTCCCGCTGACCAAGGAGCAGGCGAAGCAGTCCAGTTGGGGGAGACTGAGCTGCGATCCGGTGTCGGCCAGGCACGGGTCGTCGTCTGCCCCCGTGCGGCAGGGGCGGATGCGACCGCTCAGCCCCCCACGCTGCGAAGCCGGACGAAAGGCGCACGGCGATGGCCCCGCCCTCTCTCCCCCAGCCGCTCGACCGACTGCCCGATGACCGGATACCCGGCCTGCCCCGACCGGCGCTCGCGGCCGGCGCCGAGGGCCCGCACCGCCCGTCGGACGCGGCCGGCATCCCCCGACCACCCGGAGGCGAACGCCTCGGTCGACTCCCTGGGCCGCAAGGCCTCGACCGGTTCGCCTCCGGGGACCGGCCCGTCCCGCACAGCCTGGCGTTCGACCTGGCGCCGACACCCCGGGCGGTGGGCAACGCCCGCCGCAGCGTGGGCGAGCTGCTGGCCTCGTGGGGCGTGTGCGAGGAGGCCTGCGACAACGCGGTCCTGGTGACCTCCGAACTGGTCACCAACTCGATCGTCCACTCGGCCGGCCGGCGGATCATCTGCCGGGTGCACGCCGTCCCCGACCGGATCCGTATCGAGGTCGAGGACCAGAGCGGGAGCTTCACGCTCCCGGCGCCCCGGCAGGCCAGACCCGACGAGCAGAACGGGCGCGGACTGTTCCTGGTCGACGCGCTCAGCCTCGACTGGGGCGTCACGGTCGCGCCGGAGGGATCCTCCGCACGCGTCGTCTGGGCCGAGCTGTCGACGGCACCGGACTGACCTCCCCGCTTTCTCCCCCCATCTCAGGAAGCACGTCGTCTCATGAACCATCCCCCCACGCCCGACCTCGCCGCCGACCCGTCCTGGACCCGCACCCGTCCGAAGCCGGGCCCCGACCAACCCCACACCACTCCGGCGGGCTGACCCGCTCCCCGTCCCGCCCCGCGGCCCGGGCCTCCTGCGAGGCCCGGGCCGTCGTGTGTGCATGGCGGGCGCCCGGCACGGGATGCGGCCGTCGGGGTCGCGCCGCATGATCGGGGGAAGGGGCCCGCGGCGGAAGGCGGCACCTCGATGAAAGCGACGGTCGACGAGGCCATCGCCCGCGTGGCCAGGGCCGCCGAGTGGATCCTCGTGGACACGGTGCCGCTGGACTTCGTCTGCCATCGCCCCCAGGGCATGGACCGGGCCGACGGCAGCTTCTTCGTGAGCAGCTCGGAGATCCTGCGGCCGGCCGCGGCCACCGCGGGGCCGGAGGGGACGTCGTACACCCCGGGCACGGGCCGTGGGCACCTCTTCGAGATGAGCGGGCGGGGGCGGCTGCTGCGGCACTGGGAACTCGGCGAGGACACGTTCTACCACGCCGGCGGTCTCACCCACGACGGGCAGTTCGTGTGGGTCGCGGTGGCCGAGGACCGGCCCGACTCACGGTCCATCGTGTACCGGCTGGATCCGGCGACCGGCGAGGTGGAGGAGATGTTCCGGTACCCGGACCACCTCCGGGACATCGCCCGTGACCCCGAGACCGGGCTGCTGCACGCGGCGACCTGGGGCGGCCGGCGGGTCCTGGTGCTGTCCACGGACGGCGAACCCGTCGACGGGGCCCCCGTGCCGAGCCGTCACGTCGGCGTGCAGGACTGCGCGGCGGTCACCGCCCTCTCCCCCGCCGGGCGCGCGGTCACCGTCAGGGCCGTGGACTTCGAGATCGCCGGCACCGACCGGCTCCGGCTGTACGCGCTGCCCGACGACTCCTCGGCACCGGGCGAGACGTGCCTGCTGGTCCTGGAGGCGGCGCTGCGCGGCTGACGCCAGGCGGCCGGCCGGACGCCGGTCAGTTCGTCGCGTGGGACAGCAACGCCGTCGCCGCGGAGCGCAGTTGGGCCGCCGCGGCCGCGCAGGCCGTCGCCTGCCGCTCCAGGGCGGTCCCGCTCCACTCCGGTGCCTCGGCACAGCCGGCCAGGGTGACGGCGGCACCGCGCAGCCGTTGCGCGAAGCCGTCCATCCGGTCCGCGTCGACTCTCAGGTCGTCGACGTAGGCGAGGAGTTCGGGGGCGGCGGCGGTGGGGCGGGGTTCGGTCACCATGGTGGCGCACCTGTTCTCGGGCTCAGCGCGGCAGCGGCGCGCCGGCACTTCTGTGGGCGATGAACCGTGGGCTGGTCAGGACGAACCCGGGCCGGACGGTGTCGAGTTCGAGGATCTGGAGGTGGCGGGCCAGCGGCCCGTGCCCGCCGTCGAGCCGCAGCCGTACCCGGGGCCGGGTGTGGACACGCGGTCGCCCGTCGGCGCGGACCAGGGTGCGTACGGTGCTGTCGCCGCGGCGGCCGTAGAACACCCAGTCCGCCTCCGGACAGCGCACACCGGGGCCGGGGCTGCCCTCGACGTCCAGGCCCAGCTCCGGTGCCTCGACCCGGAGTTCACGTCCTTGCAGGGTGACCTCGGCGGATCCTTGCACGGCCGGCTGGGCCCAGAGCTCCTCGGCCACCGCCCGCGCCTCCCGGGTGCCGACGGCCAGCGCCACGACGTACCGTCCGGTGCGGCGCAGGTCGACGCGGCGCAGCAGGTCCCTGGCGAGGTCGTACGCGTGCGGCCGCCACAGGTCGTCGACCAGGACGGACAGGCCGAGTTCGGTGTAGGGGCCGATGGTGGTGCAGCGGTGCTCGTACAGGGAGAGCACGGCCACGGCGCGGCGACCGAAGCGGGTGGGGACCATCCAGGTGACGTCCGGCAACAGGCTGCGGGCGACGTCCGCGTCGACCGGGTAGCAGAGGTGGGCGGCGGAGGAGTCGTAGTAGCGGACCGGCACCTCGACCGGGCCCACCGAGGTGGGGACGCTGGTGGTGGGGACGGTCAGCAGGGGGTAGCCCTGGGGAGGCTGTCCGCGGTCCCTGAGCCGGTAGACACGGGTGCGTTCCACGGGGCCCCGGTAGGGGGTGAGGGCCTCGTCGACGTCCTGGGTGACCTGCGGGATCACCGTCTCCAGGTGGTCGATGTAGACGCGGAGCAGGTGGCAGCGCGGGAACTCGTGGTCGGGGCCGGAGTAGTCGGCCCGGTACCGGTGGGGGCGCGGGCCGGGGGCGGCGCCCGTGCCGCGGCCGCCCAACGCCGTGACGATGTCGTGCCGGTTGGTGATGCCGGCGACCCAGGTGCGCGGGTCGGCGGGCTCCCGGTGGTCCGTCGGCGCGCCGACGGCGACCACGTGGGTGACCCGGTAGGCGCGGCAGAACTCCTCGTCCTGGGCGAGGTTCAGCAGAGCGATCGCGCCCTCGCCGTGTCCGACGAGGGCGAGGTCGGCGCCGCGCGGGACGCCGTGGTCCCGGATCGCCAGCAGGATGGAGCGGGTGTAGGGCGAGTCGGTCATGAACAGGTTGCGCCAGGCGTCGGCGAAGTCCTGCGGGGAGTCGTCGCGGGGGCGGCCGGGGGTCGTGCCGGGGGCCTGGACGACGTACCGGAGCACGCCGTCGGGGCCGCGTACCTCCTGGAGCAGGACGCGGCCCTCGGCGTCGAGGACGTCCAGGTTGCGCAGGAAGGCGAGCAGGGAGCCCTCGCCGGCGAGGCCGCGGGCCTCCCGGGCGGACGGTTCGACGGCCTGGACGGCGCCCTCGCCCCGGTCCGGGGACGAGGGGTGGGCGGCGCTGATGCCGCGCGCCGGGTCGGCGGTCAGCTCACGGCCGGCGGCGAGCGCCCAGGCGGTCTCGTCGTTGACCGGGTCCTCGCCCAACAGGCCGCTGACGGCCAGGAGTTCGGCCAGGATCGGGGCCAGTGCGGACAGCGCGTGCCGGGCGTCATGGTCCTTGAAGAGGGCCCGCAGCGCGCGGACGGCCTCGAAGTCCCGGTCGGCGGTGACCGCGGCGGTCAGCCGGCGCATGCCCGGGTCGTGCCGGAACTCGGGGTGGTCGAGCAGGACGGCGGCGATCCTGAGCCGCAGCGAGGTGACCGCCACCAGCGCGGCCAGGGACTCCCGGCCGAGCGCCTCCCCCGCCGCGCCGAGGAGACGGCCCACGCCGTCCGGTGCCACGATCGCCGCGCCGCCGAGCCCCTGCCTGTTGGTGAGCGCCCGCAGCAGCGCCCAGCGGGCGGCGTAGCCGGTGCGGGGGCGGCGGCGCGCGGAACCCGTCAGCGCCGGGGCGAACAGGACGGAGCTGGTCCGTGCGCACACCTCGCGGATGCCCTCGGCGACGTCCACGACGTCACGGGCGCACTCCCGCAGCAGTTCCTCCGTGGGCGGCACCTCCGTGGGCGGCCCCGAGGCATGCCGGTGCGCTGCCATCCGGCGCTCCCTCGGATCGACGACATGGCCTGGTCCCATCGTGTGCCCTGGGCCCGGTGCGCGCACCTTCGTCCGTGTGGGTGACGGCGGGCGCCGCGGAGTCCGTCAGGCGTCGACGGCGACGGGTGACGGTGGGCGCCACGCGCAGCCCGTCAGGCGTCCTCGGCGTGGGGCGCGGCGCGCAGCCCGTCAGGCGTCCTCGGCAACGGGCGACGGTGGGCGCCACGCGCAGCCCGTCAGGCGTCCTCGGCGAGGCCGGCGGCGACGGTCGCGCCGAGTTCCCAGCACGCCTCGAGGTCGGCCTTGCCCGGCTCGCCGGTCACCGTCACCGGCTGGGCCGCCCGGCGCCAGCCGAGGCCGGTGGTGATGGAGTCGAGGGCGCGCAGGGCGCCGGTGACGTCGTTGCCGCCGTGCACGTAGGCGCCGAAGGGACGGCCCTGTGTCTCGTCCAGGCACGGGTAGTAGATCTGGTCGAAGAAGTGTTTGAGGGCGCCGGAGACATAACCGAGGTTGGCCGGGGTTCCGAGGAGGTAGCCGTCGGCCGCCAGCACGTCGGAGGCCGTGGCGGACAGGGCCGCCCGCCGCACGACCCGGACGCCCTCGATCTCCGGGGTCGTCGCCCCGGAGACCACGGCCTCGAACATGGCCTGGCAGTGCGGCGAGGGGGTGTGATGGACGATCAGCAAGGTGGGCACACCGGCACCCTGCCGTGCGCGGGCCGCCGACGGCAACCGGCGGGCCGCCGGTCAGGGCTGTGCGGGCATGGTCCAGCAGTTGGAGACGGCCGGCAGGCCGGACAGCCGGGCCGTGAGCCAGGCGACGGCGTCGCCCTGGTCGGTCAGCAGGGGGCCGAAGTGGTTCAGCAGGGCGCGGCCCACGTCCGGCAGCACGACCGGCACATAGGTGACGTCCGCGCCTTCGGCGCACCAGTCGACGGCGAGCCGCCGGGCCTGGGCGTGCGGGACGAGGTCGTCGCTGACGCCGGTCGCCAGCCGGACCGGGCTCGCCGGCGCCGTCCTGCCGATCCGCTGGTCGTCCAGGAAGGCCCGGAGGGCGGGCTCCTCGCCGATGATGTCGGAGACGGAGCTGCCGTCGGTGGTCCAGGCGGTGCTGTGCTGGGAGCCGTAGGCGAGGATCGCGTCACCGACACACATGGTCGACAGGTCGGTGAGGGCGGCCCGGCCCGCGGCGCCCAGGTGGGCGTCGACGATCGGCTTCAGCGCCGGGTCGGACTGGACGAAGCCGTTCACCGCCCAGCCGAGTGCGCCGGCCAGGTCCGTGCCGTCGATGGCCGCGGTGACGGCGGTGAGATCGGCGGGCGGCGCCCCGGCGTAGGTGCCGGAGAGGGTGACGTCCGGGGCGTAGTCGGGCTGGAGTTCGGCGGCCGCAGCCGTCGCGCCGCCGCCCTGGCTGTAGCCGAACAGGCCCACCCGCGAGGCGGCGGTGACCGTGGCGCCGGGGACGCGCCGGGCGGCGCGTACGGCGTCCAGGACCGCGTGGGCGCCGTCCAGCCGGTTGACGTAGGTGTGCAGCCGGTCGGTCGCGCCGAGCCCGACGTAGTCGGTGACGACGACCGCGACACCCTCGGCGAGCAGCCGGTAGATCGACAGGTCCTCGTAGCCGACGGACACCGTCCGGCCGTTGAGGAGCAGCGGGTGCTCCAGGCCCAGGGAGGCGGCGCACTGGTCGCCCTGGCCCATGGTGCCGGGCGCCAGGGCGACCAGCGGTCGGGCGCCGGGGCCGGTCCAGGGCAGCGTCGGCTCGATGTAGGCGCCGGTGACCGCGACGGGGCCGCCCGCCGAGTCGGTGGACCTGTACATCAGCCGGGTCGCCCGGCCCGGCAGCGGCCCGGGCAGGCTCGGCAGGCTCAGGGCCAGCGGGAGGGGTTCGGTGCGGATGAGGGCGCCGTCGGCGCCGGGGAGGCCGGCGGGCGGATCGTAGAAGGCGGGGATGGTGACACCCCGGGAGACCTCCGCTCGGGAGGCCGTGGCCTGCACGGTCTGGACACAGAGGCAGGCGGCAGCGGCGACGGCGGTGGCCAGTAGGCGGATGCGGACAGGCATGGGGTACCTCCTTGACGTGCGGGACGTGGGAGGTGGTGCGGGGAGCGAGGAGCGGCGTCCCCGGTGCGGCCCAGGGGACGGGTGCGGCTTCCCCGAAGGTAGCGAGCAGCGTGTTACCGGCGGTAGCGGGCGTAAGGTTACGGTTCAGTAATATGACAGTCCGTCAACCGCGGCTCACCGGACGGAAATCCGTCCAGCCGTGTCGGCGCCCTCGATTACAGTGACCCGCCGGAAGCCGAAGGGGAGGCAACGGGTGGGGACCCTGGCGAGAGGAGCCGTACCGCTCGCGCTGCTCGCGGGGCTGCTGACGGGGTGCGGGGTGTCGGCGCGCGCGACCGATGTCACGGTCTCGGGGCAGGCGTCCGGCGGGGCGGCCCGGAGCGGGGGCACGGTCGGCGCCGCCGGTTCGGCGTGTGCGCTGCCGGTCACGTTCGACATCGCGCGCGGCTGGCGGGCGGAGGCCGTCGACGGCCCGGCCTCGGACGGCACGGACGGCGACCTGGCTCGGAGCCTGCTGCGTCAGGGGCCGGTGACCCTGGCCTGCGAGATCGACGCCAAGCCCGCCGGGGCCATCGGCTTTCTGCGGGTGTCGACCGGTAAGCCCGGCAGCGGTGACGCCGGCGCGGTGCTACGGGCCTTCGTGGCCGCCGAGGACGGCACCGGCAAGGCCGGGTACCGGACCTTCACGTCCGGCGGGCTCACCGGCGTACGGGTCGACTACGTCCACACGAGCGAGCTGCTGGACGAGACCAAGAGGGAGTCCGCACTGGCCGTGGTCACGCCTCGCGGACCCGTCGTACTGCACCTGGGCGGGCTCGACAGCGCGGAGCACGACGAGATGCTCCCCGCGTTCGAGCTCGCCCTGCAGACGCTGCGCTCCGCCTGACCCCGGACACGGGGGTCAGGCGGAGCCGCGTCGACCTCGTCAGGCCGAGGCCGGGCAAAGTCGCGTCGGACGTGTCAGGACGACCTCCACCGGGTGCGCCACAGCAGCACGAACCCGGCGGCCAGCAGCACTCCGCCGAAGAGGGCCGGCCACAGGTGGGCGCCGGTCTCGGCGAGATCACCCTGGACGGCCTGCGGCTCGGTCTGGGGTGCGGTGGACGGCGCGCCCTGGCCCGCCGGAGCGGCGCCGGCCGTGGTCGCCGTGCCGGCCGGGGTCTCGGTCGCGGGCCGCTCGGTCGGCCGGCTGATGACACCGCCCCCCGTACCCGACGACTTCTTGGGCGAAGCGCTCGTGTAGACCTGCGGCAGACCGGTGTTGCCCGCGGCGGACTTCGTGGCGGACGGCTCGGCCGCGGGCTCGGAGGGCTGGGCGCTCTCGGTCTCGGCAGGCGGGTCGGCCTGGGTCGCCGTGTCGCTCGGCTCGGTGACCGGGCTCGCCGACTCGGACGGCGGGTTCTCCGGGCTCGCCGACTCCGACGGCGGGTTCTCCGGGCTCGCCGACTCCGACGGGTCGGGTTCGGCGCTCTGCGACGGCGGCTGCTCGTCGGCCCCGGCCCCGCAGGTGCGGCCGGAGTTGATGCAGCCGACCATCTTCCGCATCAGGCTCTCGTCGAAGACGTTGATGAAGTCGCCGTGGTCGGTCACCGGCTTGTGCAGCTGCTCGGGGAACGAGTCCACCGCGAACAGCGGGACCGTACGGCCGCCGTCCTGGAGGCTCGGCGCGTCGACGTCGTAGACGATGCGCTGCACCAGCTGCGGAATGGCCTGGAACCCGGCCGGGCAGCTGCCGTCGGCCGCGGCGAACGCCACATGGGTGCGGTGGTTGGCGCTGTCGATGTTCCGGCCGTCCCAGCAGCTCTGGAACCTGAACGTGCGCACGACGTCACTGCCCGAGGGGCAGAGCGGGTACTTGTCCTTGAGCTGCCGGTCCTCGAAACCGGTGCAGCTCCAGGAGGCGTTGGCGTTGGCCGGGCCGTTGACGAAGGCCTTGGCGTCGCCGGTGATGATGCGCAGCAGCCGGGGCATCTCGGTGACCTTGGAGGTCGGGTTGCCCTCGAAGGTGAGCGTGACCTCCTTCGCCGTCACGATCTGTCCGGCGTTGCCCTCGGTGCCGCCGCCCGGCTTGTCGGCGTCCCGCTCCTGCTTGCCGTTCTGCAGCCGCAGCACGGGCCAGTAGTACGTGGACTTGTCGCCCTGGTCCGCACAGCTCGTGTCGGCGTTCGCGAGGTCGTCGTCGCTGGCGAAGGCGTTGTTGGACTGGTTGCCGATGTAGTCGTGGAAGTGGTGGGCGCCGTTGGAGACGCCGGGCGCCACGATCACGTTGTCCGAGTTGAACAGGCCGTTCGCGTTGACGCCGCAGCTGGACGCGAAGGTGCCGGTGGAGCCACCGGGCTGCTCGGCCGGGGTCGCGACATTGGGCTGGACGGTGGTGATGTCGGCGTAGTCGGCGGCGACGGGGCCGTTGCCGCCCTGACCGCCGATGCCGGCACTGGCACTGGCACTGGCACTGGCACTCTGGCTCGGTGTGGCGCCGTCCTGCGGCGACGCCGACTGCCCGCCGCCCTGGTCCGAGGAGTGCAGGGTGCAGGCGGCGAGGTCGTCGAGGCCCTGCGGACGGTCGCCCTCGCGGTCGATGGCGTCGGCGATGCGCTGCAGGGACTCGGACCGCTTCTCCTTCAGCGGATCCAGGATCGTCTGGTCGGCGAGGCCGGGGTTCTGCTGGATCGCCGCGGCCGACTCCTTGAGCTGCTGGTAGGCGGCCGCGATCTGCTGGTCCAGCTGCGCGAGTTCACCGTCGACGTCATCCCGGGCCGCGTCGGGCACGTCCGTCAGCCGGCTGCCGACGTCGGGGCAGTAGACGGTGGGCGCGGACAGCACCTGAGCGGTGGCGGCCTGCCCGGACTGGTCCGATTCGGTGGCCGAGGCGTAGACGTTCACCGCGACCAGTGTTCCGCCGCCGAGCATCAGGGCGACCGCTGCGAAGGTCGCGCGTTGTGCGCCGGTCGGGCGTCTGCGCCTGTTGGGTCTCAAGGTCGTTCCCCTGCATGTCGTGGGCGGCCGGGCATGGAATTCCCCCGCCCTATACGCGGCGCGGCGCCACCGCGTTCAACGGCCCCACGAATTCACGGTGACCTCACAGGAAGCGGTCGCTCAAGCCGCCGCCGGCAGCGCTCCGACGGGCGTACGACGGCGCTCGCCACGTGGGCGAAACGCCCTCCCGCGACGGCCGGTTCTCGAACGCTACGACGAACATCACAATTACGTATCGGACATTAGGCACTTCAACCTTCACACGAGTGACACAAGTTGGCTAAGTTGACGGGCAAGCCGCTCGGCTCCCCCCGGCGAATCCCGTCGGGCCGCGCGGCCTCCGCCGAATCCGGTGCCCAACGGGGCGATCCGGAGCCGGGGACCCATCCGAACCACTGGGGTGAATCGGCCAACTGCCCTTAGGGGCAGGGACCGTAGGGCATGCCTTCCGGATCGACCCGCCCGAACCCGACAGCTAACTCGGTAGGCGGAGCACGGAAGGAGCACGACCCCCATGGCGCCCGAGAGCCGTGACGAGGTTCGACAGCGGATCGACAGCCTCTACGACCAGGCCGAGAACGCCACCGGGAACTACAACGCCACACGTGCGATGAACGGGGGCTCGCGGTCCCGCGGTGTCCCGCTGTTCAAGCGGCCCCGGCGCGACGACCCGGGGCTGGACAGCATCGCCAAGGAGTGGTTCGACAGCGCGCGCTCGCGGCTGGGGCCGAGTGTCCCCGCGGCGCTGCCCGCCGACCGGCAGCCCGCCCGCCCCGGCCCGCGACGGCCCGTCAGCGCGATGGCAGCCGACCTGCTCGGCCAGTTGGAGGGCTCCGGCCCGTCCCGGCCGGAGCTGACCGCGGGGCCGTCCGCGAACAGCGACATCGAGGTCGTCCGCGAACTGACGGAGCGCCCGAAGCTGGAACTGACGGCCGGGTCCCCGGCGGCGCTGCCCCCGGGACCGTCGAGCGCGGCCAAGGCGCTGCCCGCCGCGGCGCCGCGGCGGGCCACACCGGGCGCGTCCAAGACCAAGAGCCAGCTGAAGATCGCCAAGGCGCGCGAGGTGCTGTCGCGGCGCACCGGACAGCGTGCGATCGCGGCGCTCGAACCGGCCGCGCCCGCCCCGGCTCCCCAGGCGGCCCCGGCCGCCCGGACCCCTTGGCCCACGCCCGAGGCCCAGGTCCCGGCCCAGCAGTGGCCGGCCCCCGCCGGTATGCCCGGCCAGTACGGCGACACCGGCTCCTTCCCGACCGACGCCCTGACCGGTACCGGCGCCTTCCCGGCGGTGACCGTGACGGAGACCGGTGCCATCCCGGTGGTGCCGGCGACGGACACCGGCTCCTTCCGGGTCATGTCCCCGGGCGCCGCCCAGCCCATGTCCCCGGCGGACACGGGCGGCTTCCGCGTCATGACGCCGGGCGCCACGGGCGGCTTCCCGGCCGTGCCGCCCATGGACACGGCTGCGATGCCCGCCACCGGCCCGGCCGACACCGGCTCCTTCCGCGTCATGACGCCAGGCGCCACGGGCGGCTTCCCGGCCGTGCCGCCCATGGACACGGCTGCGATGCCCGCCGCCAGCCCGGCCGACACCGGCTCCTTCCGGGTGATGACGCCCGGCGCCACGGGCACGTTCCCGATGCCGGCCGACACGAACGCGTTCCCGACCGCGGCCCCGACGGACACGGGCGCGTTCCCGACCGCCGCTCCCACGAACACGGGGGCCTTCCCCACCGCCGCCGCCACGAACATGGGCGCCTTCCCGAACATGGGCGCCTTCTCCACCGCCGTCCCTGCGGACGCGGGCGCCTTCCCCACCGCCGCTCCCGCCATGCCGGCCGCGCCGGTCCCGGGCACGATGGCCACCGGTTCCTTCCCGGGCATGGCGCCGGACACGGCCGCCGCCTACCTCGGCGTGCCCCCCACCGCCGCGGAGACCGCCTACCCCACCGCCGGGTACGCCGTGCCGACCGCCGCGATGCCGTCGGCCGAATACGGCACCGGCGCCTTCCTCGCGGCGCCCGCCCCCGGCATGGGCGGCTACGCCGCCGGTATGCAGCCCGCGGCCGCCGCCTACGCCACCGCACCGGGCACGACTGCGCTCGACGGGCCGATGCCCACGGCGGTGATACCGACGGCGGTGACCGACCCGCCGTGGGCGATGATGGCCTCCCCCGCCGCGATGACCGCGCCTCCCCTGGCGATGGCCACCGCCGCCCCGGCGGCCCCGGCCTCGCTCCCCACCGCGCCCGTCCCGACGGCGCCCCCGGTGGTCACCGCCCCCGTCCCGACCGCACCCCCCGTGCTCACCGCCCCGCTCCCCACCACACCCGTCCCGAGCGCGCCCCCGGCCGCCTACCCCGCCGCGGCCGTCACCGACACCGGCTCCTTCCTCGTGCCCGGTGCCGCGACCGAGCCCGGCAAGGCCATGAAGGCGCTGGCGTTCGCCCGGGCACAGATCGGGCGGCCCTGCGTCTGGGGCGCGACCGGGCCGGAGTCGTACGACTGCTCCAGCCTCACCCAGGCCGCCTGGCGGGCCGCGGGAGTGTCGCTGCCGCGCAGCGCGCCGGACCAGGCCTTCGCCGGCACCCCGCTGACGCTGGCCGCCATCGAGCCCGGTGACCTGGTCTTCTTCTTCGACAACGACAGTCACGTCGGGGTCTACGCGGGCAACGGCATGATGATCCACGCGCCGAGCCCGGGGGCGGCCATCCGCGAGGAGTCGATCTACACCGCCGGGGAGTCGGCGATCCACCGGGTGGTCCGCCCGGCCTGAGCCCGGGCGGTCGGGTGCGTCGGGGTCAGACCCTCCGCCGCCGCGTGCGCCAGCTCTCGTGGTGGTCCAGGAGGGTCTCCTCGACGGGCCGGTAGGTGAGGCCCAGTTCCTGGACGCCCCGGCTGTTGTCGACGCGGAAGCGGATGCCGAGGTGGTTGCGTATGTAGTCCTGGGTGAGGCCGAAGGAGGGGCCGAGGATCCGTACCGGCCAGTGCGGGAGCGCGGTGCGCGGAAGGCGCGGATCCCAGGGACGGCGGGTGCGGATGATCCGGGACATCTCGCGGAAGGACGTCATCGTCTCGTTGGCCACGATGTAACGGCCGCCCGCCGCCGGGTTCTCCGCCGCCGCGATGTGCGCGTCGGCCACGTCGCGGACGTCCGCGGTGGTGAAGCTGAAGTCCGGGGCGCCGTAGCAGAAGTAGCCCTTGAACAGCTCGTCCAGCAGGAACAGGCTGCCGGACTCGGAGGCGGGCGTGAGCGAAGGGCCCAGTATCAGGCCGGGGTTGACGGAGACCATGCGCCAGCGGTCCTGGGCGGCCTCGGCGTCCCAGGCGGCGCGCTCGGCGACCGTCTTGGCGTAGTGGTAGGGGTTGCCGGCCACCGTGCTGGTGGTGTTGAAGTACTTCTCCGTCAGGATCTCGCCCGCCATCTCGCGGACGTCGGAGTAGTCGCCGAAGATCGCTCCGACGGTGGAGGTGAGGACCAGGGTCGCCACGTCCGGGGCGCGGTCCACGCTCGCCAGCACGTTGCGGGTGCCGAGCAACGCCGGGTCCACCACGTCCCGTCGGCCGTCCCTGATCCGTTGCGGCATGAGGAACGGCGAGGCCACGTGGAAGACGGTCGCACAGCCGCGGAACGCCTCGTCGAAGGAGCCGTCCTTGAGCAGGTCCGCCTCGAACAGGGTGAGCCGGCCCGGGAAGGCCTCCTGGAACTCCCACAGGGGCCGGACCTTGGCCGCGTCGGAGACGCTGCGGACGGTCGCGTGCACCCGGTAGCCCCGCTGCAGCAGCCTGCGCACCAGATGGCTGCCGACGAATCCGCTGCCGCCGGTGACCGCGACGGTCGTCTCCCCGCGTGCGTCCACGCTCTCACCCCTCGCCCTCCGGCCACCGCGCCTCGGTGCGCCGCAGAGGACAGGTTGGTGCATGCCCGGGGCGGCCGCCAAGGACCGGGAGGGGAGCTGTACCGTCTCCTGGCCATAAGCGGGACCCGACAGAGGTCATAAGGTCGTCTTATGAGGTCATAGACCGGACCCGCGTACTAACTTAGGACTGCCTTAGCTTAGGCTTCCCGTTCGAGATCGATTGTCCTCACTCGAAGGGAACCTGATCATGCCGCGCCCCCTGCGGGTAGCCATCGTCGGAGCCGGCCCCGCCGGGATCTACGCCGCCGACGCCCTGCTCAAGTCCGGGGTGGCCGCCGAGCCCGGCGTGTCCATCGACCTCTTCGAGCGGATGCCCGCCCCGTTCGGCCTGATCCGTTACGGCGTCGCCCCCGACCACCCGCGCATCAAGGGCATCATCACGGCCCTGCACCAGGTGCTCGACAAGCCGCAGATCAGGCTCTTCGGCAACGTGGACTATCCGACCGACATCAGCCTCGACGACCTGCGCACCTTCTACGACGCGGTGATCTTCTCGACCGGCGCGACGGCCGACCGCGAGCTGCGCATACCCGGAATCGAGCTGGACGGCTCCTACGGCGCCGCCGACTTCGTCTCCTGGTACGACGGCCACCCGGACGTGCCGCGCACCTGGCCGCTGCAGGCCGAGAAGGTCGCCGTCCTCGGTGTCGGCAACGTGGCGCTGGACGTGGCCCGCATCCTCGCCAAGACCGCCGACGAGCTGCTGCCGACCGAGATCCCGCCGAACGTCCACGACGGCCTGAAGGCCAACAAGGCCCTCGAGGTGCACGTCTTCGGCCGCCGTGGGCCGGCGCAGGCGAAGTTCTCCCCGATGGAACTGCGGGAGCTGGACCACTCCCCCAACATCGAGGTCATCGTCGACCCCGAGGACATCGACTACGACGACGGCTCGATCGAGACCCGGCGCGGCAACAAGCAGGCCGACATGGTCGCCAAGACCCTGGAGAACTGGGCGATCCGCGATGTCGGCGACCGCCCGCACAAGCTCTTCCTGCACTTCTTCGAGTCGCCGACCGAGATCCTCGGCGAGGACGGCAAGGTCACCGGCCTGCGCACCGAGCGCACCGCCCTGGACGGCACCGGCAACGTCAAGGGCACCGGCGAGTTCAAGGACTGGGAGCTCGGCGCGGTCTACCGTGCGGTCGGCTACCTCTCCGACAAGCTGCCCAAGCTGCCCTGGGACATCGACTCGGGCACGGTCCCGGACGAGGGCGGCCGGGTCGTCGAGGAGAGCGGCAACCACCTCCGGTCGACGTACGTCACCGGCTGGATCCGCCGCGGCCCGGTCGGTCTGATCGGCCACACCAAGGGCGACGCCAACGAGACGGTCTCCAACCTGCTGGACGACTACGCGAACGACCGGCTGCACACTCCCGGGTCGCCCGCGCCGGAGGCCGTCGACGCCTTCCTCGCCGAGCGGAACGTCCGCTTCACCACCTGGGAGGGCTGGTACCGGCTGGACGCCGCCGAGCGGGCGCTGGGCGAGCCGCAGGGCCGCGAGCGCGTGAAGCTCGTCGAGCGCGAGGACATGCTCCGGGAGAGCGGCGCGTGACACGACGCTGAACCACTCGAAGGGCTAGCCTCGGAGGGCTCGACGAAGGGCTCGCAGGGGGGCCGACGGATCGCCGTCGGCCCCTCACGTGTTCGCCGTCGGCCGGGCGAACGGGGCCCGCCCCTATGCGGATGGACGAGCAGACCCCGTTCGCCGCACCATTGTCCGGAATCCGCCTGGTCGGGGACACGGGTGAACCGCCGTCGCACGACGCACACGGTGCACACCCCGGGTGCGGGGCGCATTCCCCGTGCGCGGGCGGCCCCCGCCCTGTGGAACACGCTCCCGAGCGGTGATACTGGAACGCACACCCCGCTCCCATCAGCAGATTGGCCCATGTCGAACTCCGCCACCGACCGTGCCGTCCTCCCGCCGACCGTCTGGACCGCCCGCGGTCGCCACACGGGCCCGGACTCCGAGGAGGTGATCCGCCGGATCCTGCGCCGCCGCAGGGAGACCGGCGCCCTCGACGACTTCGCCGAGCCCGCCGTGGCCGCCGAACCCGCCGTACCCGGTGAATCCGGCCCGCGGGTCTTCGAGGCGCGCTGGCGCGTCGACGACGGCACGGTGACGGTGCGCGCCCGGCTGACCCTCGTGGCACAGGCGGCCGGACGGGAGTGGCAGCTCGTCGCCGAGGCCGAGCGGCCCTGGGACGAGGCCTGGCCCTCGCCGGCGACGGTGTTCTGGCCCGACGGCGACGAGGCCGGGGACGGCGGCGAGGCCGCCTGGGACTACCACCCGGCCGTAGCGGGCCTGCGGCTGCGCACGGTCAACCCGCTGCCCGCCGACGACAAGGACATGCGGCGGGTGCTGCGCGAGGCCGCGAAGGACGCCTGGTGCGTCAACCTCGTGGTGCACGAGGCGATGACGCCCGACGCGCTCGGCCGGCAGCCGCTGGTCCGGCAGCTGCCGCCCGGCCTCGCCCACCGTGTCGTGGAGCACCGGGCCACGCCCCAGCAGTTCCGTGCCGTCAACTGGGCGGTGCGCGACCTCGGCGTCGAGGTGCCGCGCGGCGGCGCCGTCCTGCTGCCCCCGGACCCGGCACCGGCCGGCTACGACGCGCGGGAGTACGCGGTGCGCAGCGTCTTCCTGGACGGCTCGGAGTCCACCGAACTGATCGCCGTGCTGCGCCGGTTCGCCGCGCTGCCCAAGCCCGCGCCGCAGGGCGCCGAGGAGGCGCTGGCCGATCTGCGCGACAACTGGACCCTGATGACGCTGGAGGAGGAGCTCGCCCGCGAACGCGAGCGGGTCGCGCAGTACGCCGAGGCCCTGGAGGCCATGACCAGGTCCCGCGACCTGTACCGGGAGGCCGCCGAGCGGGCCGACGAGGCGCTCGCCGCCCTCCGCGACACTCCCACCCCCGCCGTACCGGCCTCCCAACCCGGCTCCCCTTTCCAGCAGTTGACCCGGGTCTTCAAGGGTCTGCGGCCGCCGAAGGAGAATGCCGGGCCGACGGCGATGCCCGAGGACGAAACCGGGAAGACGGACCAGTGAGAAGCCCCGGGCCGGACCGGGGCAGGACGACAGGACAGCCATGGACACCACCACGACCGTGCTCGTGATCTGCGCGATCGTCGCGGCGGCCCTGCTCGCCGGGGCGGTCACCGTGCTCGTACGACTGGTCCGAACCCGGCGCACCCTGCGCCGGGCCGGGCTGCCCACCGGGCCGCGCTGGGTGTTCTGGGGCGCCGTCCTGTACCTGGTGCTCCCGACCGACCTCCTGCCCGACCCGATCTACCTGGACGACATCGGCGTCCTCCTGCTGGCCCTGCGCTCGATGCGCGCGGCCCGGGTGCTGCCGACGGAGGAGCCCGAACTCTGAGCCGCCCAGGGCATGATGGGCCGATGCGAACCACGTTCACCGGTGTCTCCGGGCTCTCCTCGCCGCCCGATGTCGCCGTGGGAGGAGGATCTGGCCTGCGCCCAGTACATCGCCGGGCGCGTGACCGACGACGGCCTCGACCCGGGTCCGTTCGTGGACCGGGCCCGGAACTCCGACGCCGCCGCGCGGCTCGCCGAGGGGCGCGGCTCGGCTGGGAGGGCATCCACCCCGAGGACGTACCGCTGTGCCTGGAGACGGACATCTTGCCGTTCGCCATGGCCGCCGCCCGGGAGGACGGCCACCTGGTGCTGCGCCCGGTCGCCGACGGCTGAGCCGGCGTTCCGCGAGGAGGAACCGGTCGGTGCCGCCCGGGTGCGTTCCGTGGGCGTCGAGGCGCATTCTTGCTGTGTCCCCCACCCAGCGGTGCACGGACGAGGTAGGACCGGATGACTGGGAGCGGCGAGCACCTGGGCCGGGCGCGTGAACGGCTGACCGCACTGCTGGTCGACGCCTCGATCGGCGCCCTGGACGCGGCCGGCGGCCACGTCGCCGGGGTGTACCTGCGCGCCGGCGCCCCCGGGTTGCTGCGTCTCGCGACGCTGGTGGGGCTGCCCGGCCCACTGTTCCGGCCCTGGTGGCGGCTGCACATGGACCGGCCGTTCCCGGTCGCGGACGCCTACCGGCTGGGGGTGCGGGTGGTGCTGCCCAACGCCACCGAGATGGTGCGCCGCTACCCCCAGTTCGCGGCCGGTCTGCCGTTCCAGTTCGGATCGGTGTACACGCCGGTGCCCGGGGCGGCGCCGTCCTTCGGAGTGCTCACCGTGCTGCGGCCGGCGGTCCCGGACGCGGAGGACGAGCTGCCCGGCCTGGACCACCTGGGCCGGCTGGCCGAGGACCTGGGCGCCGGGCTGCGCGCGCTGGTGGCCGAGGAGGGCGACGCGGCGGTCGCCTGGGAGGGCGAGCCGGTGTGCGTACGCCCGCCCGCGACGCGTCCGGGGACAGCGCACGCCGGGCGTTTCACCTGGGACCCGGCCACCTCGGTGGTGTGCGCGGACGACCGGCTGCACGCCCTGCTCGGCGTGGCGCCGAAGGACTTCCCCACCACCGGCGCCGAGCTGGCGGCGGCCGTGACGCCCACCGAAGCCCACCGGGTGCTGACCGCGCTGCGCGAGACCGCGGCCGGCCGCCCGCCGGAGTGCCCGCTGCGGGTGCGGGCCGCGGACGGCGCCCCGCGCCTGCTGGGACTGTGGCCGCCGCCCGGCGCCCCGGACCCGACCCTGGTCTCCGGGGTCGTCGTCGACCCGGGCCCGACCGGGTTCGCCGACGGGGTGGCCGATCTGCTCCCCCAGGGTGTGTTCTGCCTGGACCGCGCGGGGCTGCTGCGCTACGTCAACCCGGCGGCCGCCCGCCTGACCGGCCGGCCGGCCGCCGAGCTGCTCGGCCGCCCCGTGTGGGAGGTCATGCCGTGGCTGGGCGGCGCGCCGTACGACGACCACTGGCGCGGTGCGCTGCTCGCCCGCGACCCGGTGCACTTCCAGGTCCGCCACGGGGACACCGGCGAGGGCGACTGGCTCGCCCTGTCCCTGCACCCCGGCCCCGACGTCGTCACCGGTACGGTCGTCCCCACCAACCGGATCGACCCGGCCGTGCACCTGCCGAACCCGCCGCAGCCGGGCGCGGCGGGCGGTCCGGCCATCGTCGGCGGCGCCCCGACGGCCCCCCTGTACCGGCCGATCGCCCTGGCCATCGCGCTGACCGACGCGGTGACCGCGCGCCAGGTGTCGGCGGTGGTGATGCAGGAGCTGCTCCCGGCCTTCGGCGGCCGCCGGCTGGCCATCTACCTCCTCCAGGACCGGCATCTCTACCTGGCCTGGGAGTACGGCTTCCCGCCGGGCTTCCTCGACCCCTTCGACGGGGTCGGTCTCGACGCCCGCATCCCCGGCGTCGAGACCCTCACCACCGGCAGACCGCTGTTCTTCGAGTCGATGCGGCGGCTGGGGGACACCTACCCGGGCCTCGCCCTGGACGCCGACGTCGGCGCCCGCGCCTTCCTGCCGCTGATCGCCTCCGGTCGCCCGGTCGGCTCCTGCATCCTCGGCTTCGACGTCGAGCGCGGCTTCACGACCGAGGAGCGCACCGTCCTCACGGCGCTCGCGGGCCTGATCGCGCACGCGCTGGAGAAGGCCCAGCGGTACGACAGCGAGGCCGCCCTCGCCCGCGGACTCCAGCAGGCGCTGCTGCCCCGCCGGCTGTCGGCCCACCCGGGGGTGGAGACCGCGGGCCGGTATCTGCCGGGCACCCAGGGCATGGACGTGGGCGGGGACTGGTACGACGTGGTCGAGGCCGGCGACGGACTGGCCCTGGTCATCGGGGACGTCCAGGGCCACGGGGTGCAGGCGGCGGCCACCATGGGCCAGCTGCGCAGCGCGGTACGGGCGTTCGCGCTCGGCGACCGGCCGCCCGACGAGGTGCTGAGCGGCACCAACCATCTGCTCATCGACCTCGACCCGGGCCAGTTCGCCAGCTGCTGCTATGTGCGCCTGGACCCCGCCACCGGACGGGCCCGGGTCGCCCGGGCGGGTCATCCGCAGCCCCTGCTGCGCGCCCCGGACGGCCGCACCCGCGTCCTGGAGATCGCCGGCGGAGTGGTGCTCGGCGTGGACCCGCGGGCCCGCTACCCGGTGACCGAGCTGGAGCTGGAGCCGGACGCGATCCTCGCCCTGTACACGGACGGGCTGGTGGAGCGGCCGGGCGAGGACATCGACGACGGCATCACGGCGCTGCGGCTGGCGCTGGCGGAGGCCGGGGCGGCCCCGGGCCGGCGCGGCGGCCGTTCGCTGGCCGGGGTGGCCGACCGGCTCACCGCCACGGCCCGGCACGCCACCGACCGGCCCGACGACGTGGCGCTGCTGCTCGCCACCCGCCGCCGGGCGCCCGGAGACCGACCATGACCCGGCACGACGGAACCTCGGGCCGCTTGCCTCCGGAGACCCTCTCGCCTCGCAGGGCCGGGCAGTGTAGACATGGGCTCATGGTCCGTCTGCCCGGCCGGTCCGAGACCCGGCCGCCTCCTTCCGAGGCTCCGCACGCGCCGCTCGCGGAGCGGGAGCGGACGGCGACCCGGCCGGGGCACATGCGTGCCGGGCGGTGGTGGTCGGCGCGCAACGGTCGCAGCGTGGCCGGACAGGTGTTCCTGCTGCAGGTGGTGATCGTGCTGCTGCTGGTCGTGATGGCGGTGGTGGAGCAGGTCCTCCAGGTGCGGCACGACAGCAGCATGGAGGCCCGCAACCGGTCCGTGGCCGTCGCCGAGTCCTTCGCCAACGCGCCCGGCACCGCCGCCGCGCTGCGGCTGCCCGATCCGACCTCCGTGCTCCAGCCGAAGGCCGAGGCGGCCCGCAAGGCGACCGGCGTGGACTTCATCGTCGTCATGAACACCGAGGGGATCCGCTACACCCACCCGAAACCGGACCGCATCGGGAAGAAGTTCGTCGGGAACATCGGGCCCGCGCTGACCGGCCAGACCGTCACCGAGGAGGTCCACGGCACCATCGGGGAGCTGGTGCAGGCCGTGGTCCCGGTCAGGGACGCCGACGGCAAGGTGGTGGGGCTGGTGTCGGCCGGCATCACCACCGCGCACGTGGGCGGCGCCGCCGACCAGCAACTGCCGCTGCTGCTGGCCTCGGCCGCCGCCGCGCTGGCCCTGGCGACGGCGGGTACGGCACTGGTCAGCCGACGCCTGAGGCGTCAGACGCACGGCCTCGGCCCGCACGAGATGACCCGCATGTACGAGCACCACGACGCGGTGCTGCACTCCGTGCGGGAGGGGGTGCTGATCGTCGGCGGCGACGGCCGGCTGATGCTCGCCAACGACGAGGCACAGCGCCTGCTGGACCTGCCCCCGGACGCCGAGCACCGCAAGGTGCGGGACCTCGGCCTGGACAGCGACACCGCGGAGCTGATCGCCTCGGGACGGATGGCCACCGACGAGGTGCACCTGGTCAAGGACCGGCTGCTGGCCGTCAACCAGCGCCCCATCGAGGTGCGCGGCGGCCCGCCCGGCAGTGTCATCACCCTGCGCGACTCCACCGAGCTGCGCGCCCTGTCCGGGCGCGCCGAGGTGGCCCGGGAGCGCCTGAACATGCTGTACGACGCCGGGGTGGGCATCGGCACCAGCCTGGACGTCACCCGGACGGCCGAGGAACTGGCGGAGCTGGCCGTGCCCCGGTTCGCGGACTACGCCGCCATCGACCTGTACGACGCGGTCCTCAAGGGCGAGGAGCCCAAGCCCGGGGACGCGCTGCGCCGGGTGGCGTTCACCGGCCTCCACAAGGACGCCCCGCTCTACCGGGTCGGCGAGCGGATCCGGTTCGTGCCGTCCTCGCCGCAGGCCCGCTGTCTGGAGACCGGCGATTCCGTCGTCGAGCCGCGGCTGCGCGACGCGCCCGGCTGGCGGGCCCAGGACGTGGAGCTCACCGGCCGGATCCTGGACTTCGGCATCCACTCGCTGATCACGGTGCCGCTGCGGGCCGGGAACCTGGTGCTGGGGGTGGCCAACTTCTGCCGTTCGGAGAAGCTCGCGCCGTTCGACACGGAGGAGCTGGCGCTCGCGGAGGAGCTGGTGGCCCGGGCCGCCGTCTCCATCGACAACGCCCGCCGCTACACGCGCGAGCACAGCATGGCGGTGGCCCTCCAGCGCAGTCTGCTGCCGCGCAGGCTGCCCGAGCAGAGCGCCCTGGACATCGCCTACCGCTATCTGCCGGCGCAGGCGGGCGTGGGCGGCGACTGGTTCGACGTCCTGCCGCTGTCCGGGGCCCGGGTGGCGCTGGTGGTCGGGGACGTCGTGGGGCACGGGCTGCACGCGGCGGCGACCATGGGGCGGCTGCGCACGGCCGTGCACAACTTCGCGGCGCTGGATCTGACCCCCGACGAGCTGCTGAGCCTGTTGGACGAGTTGGTGAGCCGCATCGACCAGGACGAGATCCCCGCGGACAGCACGGCCCCGGTCACGGGGGCCACCTGCATCTACGCGATCTACGACCCGGTCTCCCGGCGCTGCACGGTGGCCCGGGCCGGTCACCCGCCGCCCGCGCTGCTCGGGCCCGACGGCAGCGTGCGGTTCCCGGACGTGCCGGCCGGGCCGCCGCTGGGGGTGGGTGGACTGCCCTTCGAGACGGCGGACCTGGAGCTGCCCGAGGGCAGCAGCCTGGTCCTGTACACCGACGGGCTGGTCGAGGACCGGCAGCGGGACATCGACGAGGGTCTCGAACTGCTCGCGGGTGCCTTGGAGTCGGCGGCGGGCGGCACCCCCGAGGAGACCTGTGCGGCGGTCCTGGAGCGGTTGCCGGCCCGCCCCAGCGACGACGTGGCGCTGATCGTGGCCCGCACCCGGGCGCTCGGCGCGGACCAGGTCGCCGAGTGGCAGGTGCCGGCCGACCCGGCGGCCGTCTCCGAGGTGCGGGCCAAGGTGACCCGTCAGCTCGCGGACTGGGACCTGGACGAGCTGTCGTTCACCACCGAACTGATCCTCAGCGAACTGGTCACCAACGCCATCCGCCACGGCCGCCCGCCCATCGGGGTACGGCTGCTCTGCGACCGGACGCTGATCTGCGAGGTCTCCGACGCCAGCACCACCTCGCCGCACCTGCGGTACGCGGCGAGCACCGACGAGGGCGGCCGGGGGCTGTTCCTGGTCGCGCAGATGGCCGAGCGCTGGGGCACCCGGTACACCCCCGCCGGCAAGGTCATCTGGGCGGAACAGCCGCTGCCCTGAGGCCCCGCGGGGGTGCCTCGAACAATTGTGTTGAGGACACGTCACCCCGCGGGTGATGATCTCCGGTATGTTCTCGCGCCGCAGCCGTCGCCCCAAGTCCGCCGAACTCGTCAAGGCCTGGGAGTGCCTGGACTCCGGGGATCTGCCCGGAGCGGTACGCCAGTTGCGGGCCGCCGGGGAGGACGCCCCGGTCGTCGAGGTGGCCCTCGTGGTCGAGCGGGCCGCCGAGGCGGCGGGCTTCGACGACCTGGGACGGGCCGCCGCCGCGCTCGCCGCCCGGCCCGACCATGCCAAGAACCTCTTCGACTTCGGGTACGCGTGTGTCGAACGCGGCCTGTCCTTCCTGGCGATCCCGCCGCTGCGCACGGTGCTGAGCCACAACCCGGGTGCGCTGACGGTCCTGCGGGAGCTGGTGTCGGCGTACGAGCGGGAGGAGCGCCACCAGGAGGCGATGACCGAACTGGCCCGGCACGAGGGCGACTTCGCCGACTGGCCGGACCGGTATCTGCTGGTGTACAACGCGCTCATGGCGGGCGACCTCGAGATGGCCCGCCGTCAGCACGCGCTGCTGCCCGAGCCGGCGGACGCCCAGTGGCTGCCCACCCGGGAGCGCCAGACCCGGATGCTGGAGCGGGCCGCCGCCCTCGGCGAGCCGTCGGGGCTGCGTGACTGGCAGTACGTGATCGGCGGCCAGGTGCTGGGCACGCTCTCCCCGTTCGGCTTCGCCGCGGGCATGGCGGGCCGGTACGCCTGGCTCCAGGACAGCCCGGAGATGTGCCTGCGCGCCCTGCGGCGGCTGGCGCTCCTGCTGTCCACGACGCGGACGAGCCCGCGTTCGGTGTCCCTGCTGCCCGACCGCGGCTCGCGGATCCTGGGCCTGGCCGCCGCGGAGGTGCTGGACCTGCCGGCCGTGCCGTTCGAGCCGGACCGCCAGGACACCGTCGTCGTGGCGTACGACCTCGACGAGCTGGCCGGGCACCCGTCGGGCCCGGAGATCATCGGCTCCCTCTTCGGGCGCGCGCCGGGCCAGGTGCTGCACGAGCACGCGAGCTGCTGGACCGACACCCCGGCCGTCACCGCCGACAGCATCGGTCTGCTGCACCAGTCGGTGGTGGCCCGTGGGGCGAGCGGCTGCGGGTCGGCGAGAACGGCGAGGCGGAGCGGGAGGCGGCCGACGAGCGGCCCGAGGAGGAGCTGGCCGCCGAGATCACCCGGGCCGACGCGACTCCTGACGAGGGCGACGGCGAGGGGCCCGCCGACCCGGACGAGGCGTTCGCCGCGTTCGCGGAGTCCGTCCGGGACAGCTGGCTCACCGGCGACCGGGCCCGCGTCAACTCTTCGGGACCGGTGCGCAGTTCACGCTTCGCGTGACCGTCAGCCGAGCGCCCGGTCCAGGTTGAAGGCCGCGCTGATCAGCGAGAGATGGGTGAACGCCTGCGGGAAGTTGCCCTGTTGCTCTCCGGTGCGGCCGATCTCCTCGGCGTACAGGCCGAGATGGTTGGCGTAGGTGAGCATCTTCTCGAAGGCGAGCCGGGCCTCGTCCACGCGTCCGGCACGCACCAGGGCCTCCACGTACCAGAAGGAGCAGATGGAGAACGTGCCCTCGTCGCCGCGCAGGCCGTCGGGGCTGGCCTGCGGGTCGTAGCGGTAGACGAGGGAGTCGGAGACCAGGTCCTCGCCGAGGGCGTCCAGGGTGGAGAGCCACTTGGGGTCGGTCGGCGCGATGAACTTGGCCAGCGGCATCATGAGGAGTGAGGCGTCCAGGACGTCACCGCCCTCGTACTGGACGAAGGCGTGGCGCCGCTCGGACCAGCCGCGCTCCATGATCCGGCGGTAGATGGCGTCCCTGGCGCCCAGCCAGTGGGCCAGGTCGGCGGGCAGGCCGCGCCGGCGGGCCAGCCGGATCGCCCGCTCGATGGCGACCCAGCACATCAGGCGCGAGTAGAGGAAGTTCTTGCGGCCGCCCCTGGTCTCCCAGACGCCCTCGTCGGGCTGGTCCCAGTGGTCGCAGACCCAGGCGACGAGCCGGGTGACGTCGTCCCACTGGCCGCTGGAGATGGGCTGGGCCCACTTGTCGTAGAGGTAGATCGAGTCGATGAGGGCGCCGTAGATGTCCAGCTGGAGCTGGTCGGCCGCGGCGTTGCCGACGCGCACCGGGGCGGATCCGCAGTGGCCCTCCAGATGCGGGAGCTCACGCTCGGGCAGGTCGGTGCGGCCGTCGATGCCGTACATGATCTGCAGCGGCCCCGAGGCGGCGCCGTCGCCGGGGGTGATGCAGGTGGTGAGGAACTTCATGAAGGCCTCGGCCTCGCCGGTGAAGCCGAGCCGCAGCAGGGCGTAGACGGCGAAGGCGGCGTCCCGGACCCAGACGTAGCGGTAGTCCCAGTTGCGTTCGCCGCCGAACTGCTCGGGGAGGCTGGTGGTGGGCGCGGCCACGATGGCGCCGGTGGGCGCGTAGGTGAGCAGCTTCAGGGTGAGTGCGGAGCGGTGCACCATCTCGCGCCAGCGCCCCCGGTAGCGGGACCGGGACAGCCAGCGCCGCCAGTAGCGGACGGTGGCCTCGAACTGCCGTTCGGCCTCGATGTGGGCGCAGCCGCGTGGCGCGATGTGCTCGCCGGCCTGGTCGAGGGCGAAGACCGCGGACTCGCCCTCGCCGAGTTTGAAGTCGGCGTGGGCGTCCGCTCCGTCGCTCTCCATGACCACCGTGGCGGTGAGCGCCAGGGACAGCGTCTCGGACTCGAACAGGGCGGTGCCGTCGACCAGACGCAGGGTGTGCGGGTCGGCGCCGTAGTTGAAGCGGGGGGCGACCCGGACCCGGAAGGGTACGGTGCCGCGCACGCAGATCACCCGGCGGATGAGCCGGTGCCGCTCGCAGTCCCCGGACTCGCCGGTGACGGGCATGAAGTCCTGGACCTCGCCGACGCCGTCGTCGGTGAAGAACCGGGTGATCAGCACGTTGGTGTCGGGGAAGTAGAACTGTTTGGTGCGGGCCGGTACGGCCGGGGCCAGCGCGAAGTGGCCGCCGCGCTCGGCGTCCAGCACGGCCGCGAAGACGCTGGGGGCGTCGAAGGACGGGCAGCAGTACCAGTCGATGGTGCCGTCGCTGCCGACCAGGGCCACGGTGCGCAGGTCACCGATCAGCCCGTGCTCGGCGATCGTCAGGTAGCGGGGGCTACCGGGCGCATTCTGAAAGAACCGCTGTTCGATCATCGCGGCGGCCTCCCCGGAACGGATGTATGGGCACATTACATCCAAAAGGGGATAATTTCCTTCCGGCATCGGGTACCCGGTGCCGGAAGGGCCCCGGGCCGCTCCGGATGCGGGGTGCGGCCGGCCGGGCAATCGTGAGAGTGTGCACCCCGCTCCGCGAAGGAGAGACCATGTCGACCTCAGAACCCGAAGCGTCCCGGTCGTCCGACGACCGCGCCACCCCGGACTCCCTGCTGCACAGCGCCCCCGGCACCGGGGTGGCGCCCGAAGACCTGGTGATGGCCTCGGGCCGGGACGTCACCCCGGCCACGCTGGAATGGGCCAGGAAGAAGATGGAGCGTGAGGGGCCGAACTGCATCGAGAGGCTCCTGCCCTGACGTTGGACAGGCGCCGCCTCCTCGGCCTCCTCGGATCGGCGGCCGCCGTGTCGTCCGGGCCCGCCGTGCTCCCGCCGCGGGCCGTCCCCGCCGTCGTCGCCACGTCCACGGGCGGCGACGGCGCGGACCACGCGCCGTTCAGGAGCGAGGACCACGAGCGGTTCATGAGGGCCGCGGTCGAGGAGGCGCGCCGGAATCCGCGCTACCCCTTCGGCGCGGTACTCGTGGGCTCGGGCCGGGTCCTCGGACGCGGGGTGAACACCTCGGCCGAGAACCCGACGTACCACGGGGAGATGCTCGCCATGGCCGACTACGTACGCCGGGTCGGCAACCGCGGATGGGCCGCGACCACCCTGTACTCGACCGGGGAGCCGTGTGCCATGTGCATGAGCGCCTGCGCCTGGGCGGGTGTGGGGCAGGTCGTCTGGGGCACCTCGATCGACGGGCTCGGCCGCACCGGGCTGGACCAGATCGCCCTCCCGGCACGGGCGGTGGCCGACGCGGCCAGGTCCTTCTACACGCCCCGGCTGCTGGGAGGCGTCCTCGCCGGGACGACGGACGCGCTGTTCCGGCGGGCCCAGCTCCTGCGCGGCGGCCGGCCGGGCGGGGCGCGGTGAGCCGGCCGGGCGGCGCGGGATGCGCAACGGCCCAGGTCCGTACCGGATTTCACGCGAAGGTCGGCCGTTCTCTCTTTCTAAGCGGGGGCGTCTGCTGACAGACTCCGCAAGGTGCCAGACTTCGACATGCTCGTCATCGGATCCGGACCCGGCGGCCAGAAGGCCGCCATCGCCGCGGCCAAGCTGGGCCGCCGGGTCGCCGTGGTCGACAGCCCCGAGATGGTCGGCGGTGTTTCCATACACACCGGCACCATCCCCTCCAAGACCCTGCGCGAGGCGGTCCTCTACCTGACCGGTCTCACCCAGCGCGATCTCTACGGCCAGAGCTACCGGCTGAAGGAGGACATCACCGTCGCCGACCTGACCGCGCGCACCCAGCACGTGGTCAGCCGCGAGGTGGACGTCATCCGCAACCAGCTCTCCCGCAACCACGTCACCCTCTGCTCCGGCACCGGCCGGTTCGTCGACCCGCACACCGTCGCCCTGCGCGAACCGAACGGCGACGAGAGGCTGCTGACGGCGGAACACGTCGTCATCGCCACCGGCACCCGGCCGGCCCGCCCGGACAGCGTCGAGTTCGACGGCCGCACCATCATGGACTCGGACAACGTGCTGTCGCTGGAGCGGGTGCCGCGCTCCATGGTCATCGTGGGTGCCGGTGTGATCGGCATGGAGTACGCCTCGATGTTCGCCGCGCTCGGCAGCAAGGTCACGGTGGTCGAGAAGCGCGCGGCCATGCTCGACATGTGCGACGTCGAGGTCGTCGAGTCGCTCAAGTACCACCTCAGGGACCTGGCCGTCACCTTCCGGTTCGGCGAGACGGTCGCCGCCGTCGAGCGGCACCCCCGGGGCACCCTGACCGTGCTGGAGAGCGGCAAGAAGATACCGGCGGACACGGTGATGTACTCGGCGGGCCGGCAGGGGCTGACCGACGAACTCGACCTGGACAAGGCGGGCCTGTCCGCGGACCGGCGGGGCCGGATCAAGGTGGACGAGCACTTCCGCACCGAGGTGCCGCACATCTACGCCGTCGGCGACGTCATCGGCTTCCCGGCGCTCGCCGCGACCTCGATGGAACAGGGCCGGGTCGCCGCCTACCACGCCTTCGGGGAACCGGTCGGACAGATGGACAACCTGCAGCCGATCGGGATCTACACCATCCCGGAGATCAGCTTCGTCGGCCGGACCGAGGACCAACTCACCGAGGAATGCGTGCCGTTCGAGGTCGGCGTGGCCCGCTACCGGGAGCTGGCCCGGGGCCAGATCATCGGGGACTCGCACGGGATGCTCAAGCTCCTGGTCTCCCCCGACGACCGGCGGCTGCTCGGTGTGCACTGCTTCGGCACCGGAGCGACAGAACTGATCCATATCGGTCAGTCGGTGATGGGCTGCGGCGGCACGGTCGACTACCTGGTGGACGCCGTCTTCAACTACCCGACGCTCGCCGAGTCGTACAAGGTCGCGGCCCTGGACGCCACCAACAAGCTGCGGCAGCTCGACCGGCTGGAGGACTGAGGAACTCACGGAACCACTGCTTCCGGTGTGGGGGTTGGCCACCCCGAGTGGCATATGTGATTACCGGTCGGTCAGCTTGAAAGGTCAAAGGGTGCCGCTATAGTCACACCCACCCACGCGGTGTGACCGTTCGCCGACTCTCGGCATGCGGCCTTCACCACCCCTTTGTCTCTTCCGACCGGCCCCCTGCCCGAGGCCAACCCTCACCGGCTGCGAGGCGGGTCGTGCACTCCCCGTACCACCGCGGGCCTGCACTCCCGTGCGCCCTGCACGACCGGAAAGCGGCACAACCATGAGCAACAACAGGGGCAGAGGGCTGCAGGCCAACGCCCTCGGCACGTTCGACACGGTGGTGATGGCCGTAGCGGGCAGCGCACCGGCGTACTCGCTGGCCGCGACCACCGCGGTCCTGGTGGGGGCGGTGGGGCTGGCCAGTCCGGCCGCGCTGCTGTGGTGCGCGATACCCATGCTGGGCATCGCGCTGGCCTTCAGCTACCTGGGCCGGATCGATGTCAACGCGGGTGCCAGCTACTCCTGGGTGGGCCGCACCCTGCACCCCTTCCTCGGCTTCGTCAGCGGCTGGGCGCTGGTGGTGTCGGCCACCATCTTCATGGTGGCCGGCTCACTGCCCGCCGGCTCGATGACGCTGTCCCTGTTCGACTCGGGCCTCGCCGACAACGTGGCGCTGTCGACGGTGGTCGGGGCCGCCTGGTTCCTGGTCATGCTGGCGGTGGTGCTCGGCGGCGCCCGGCTCACGGTCCGCGCCCAGCTGCTGATGTCCGGCATCGAGCTGGCGATCCTGCTGCTGTTCGCGGTGCTCGCCCTTTTCCACACCGGCAACGCCCGCGCCTTCCACTGGTCGTGGCTCGGCTTCAGCCACTTCGACAGCGCCTCCGGCTTCGCCTCGGGCGCGCTGATCGCCGCCTTCTACTACTGGGGCTGGGACGTCACCAGCAACCTCAGCGAGGAGACCCGCAACTCCCGCCGTACGACCGGACTCGCGGGTCTGATCGGGGTGGGCATCGTCTTCGCCCTTTTCGAGGTGTTCACCATCGCCGTGAACGTCATCCTCTCCTCCGACCAGATCGCGGCCAACGACGCCAACGTGCTGGCCGTGCTGGGCGACGAGATCGCGCCGGGGTGGGGCGGCAAGCTGCTGATCGTCGCCGTGATGCTGTCCACCATCGCCACCCTGGAGACGACCCTCATCCAGGTCACCCGCTCGCTGTTCGCGATGGGCCGCGACCGCACGATGCCGGCCGCGCTGGGCAAGGTGCACCGCACCTGGAACACCCCCTACGTGGCGATCGGCGTGGTCGGCGCGGTGGCGCTCATGATGTTCATCGCCTCCAACGCGCTGCGCTCGGTGGGCGAGATCCTCGCCGACGCGATCTCGGCGATCGGCCTCCAGATCGCCGTCTACTACGGTCTCGCGGGCCTCGCGGTGGTCGTCGCCTACCGCAAGGTGCTCTTCAAGTCCACGGGCAACTTCCTGCTCGGAGGGCTGTGGCCGCTGCTCGGCGCGGTGTTCATGTTCTGGATCTTCGTCGAGTCGCTGAGCGAGCTGAGCGGCGCGGCGATCGTCATCGGCGTCGGCGGTCTGGCCGTCGGCCTGATCCCGATGCTCTGGTACTGGAAACAGGGCAGCGACTACTACCGGCCTGCCAAGCTGGACGCCACCCACACCGTCGAGACCGACTACGTGCCCGACGACCACGCCACCGCACAGGCCCAGGCTTACGAAGGCCTCCCCACGGATTTCTGAGGTAGTACCCGATGGCGAGAGACCGCTTCGTCCCCGACTTCGACCCGGACTGCGGGGACACCGCCCTCACCTCGGCCCGTCAGGACATCGTCATCGGCCGCTGGCAGGGCCTGCGGGACCTGCTGCGGGCCACCGGCCCGGACTGGCTGGTCCGCGGGCACCGGGTGCGTCTCCTCGCGCAGGCCTGCGCGGGCAGTTCGACGGCGGAGTCCTGGCTGGCCGCGGAACCGCACGGCGCCGACGCGCTGGCGCTGCGGGCGGCGACCGAGACGGCCCGGGCGTTCACCCTGGCCATCTCGGCGGGCCGGGGTGCCCCGATCGACCGGTCCAGGATCGACGCCGCCGTACTGGCCTGCCTGGCGGCCGCGGAGGCGTACCCGCAGGACCCCACCCCCTGGGTCTCCCTGATCTCGGTGGCACGGCTGTATCCGACCGGCGTGCGCCGGCAGGAACTCGCACGCTGGTGGGACGAGTTGCACCGGCGCGACCCGTACAACGTGGAGGGCCATCTCCAGGTGCTCCACTACTACTCCGCGCGCTGGCACGGCACACACGGCCTGATGTACGACTTCGCCCGGGACGCGGCCGGGGTCGCTCCGCCCGGCTGCGCGCTGCCGGTCCTCGTGCAGTACGCCCGCGTCGAGGAGTTCCGCTATGCCCTGGACGAGGCGAGCGGACAGCAGACCTCGGTGGGGCACGGCCAGCACTGGAAGCACGACGGCGCGGTCAGCGACGTACGGCGCACCTGGGAGCGCTGGATCGCCCAGCGCGGTGAGGAGCCCGTCGCCCCCGGCGAACTGCGTGACCTCAACTACCTCACGCACGCGGCCTGCCAGGCGGGGGTCATGGACATCGCCTCGGCCCTGCTGCGGATCCAGGGGCGGCGGGTGACCCGCACCCCGTGGTCGTACACCGGTGACGCGGAGAAGCAGATCGCCAAGTGGCGGGCGGACCTGAAGATCCGCGGCTGACGGCGGCGGGCTACGCCTCGGTCTGCTCGGCGGGCCGGGCGAGGCCCGTCGTCCACTTCTCCTCGATGCGGCCCGCCTTCCAGATCAGCAGGGCGATCGCCCAGGTGGCGAAGAACAGGCCGACGATGACGAAGCCCACGGTGTTGAGGTCGAGGCCGGAGACCCAGTCCCAGAAGGCGCCGTGCAGGTCCAGCTTGTCGGCGAGGAGGCCGAGGAGTTCCACCGTGCCGATGATGAGGGCGACGGCGACGGACAGGCCGGTGATGGTGAGGTTGTAGTAGACCTTCCGGACCGGCTTGGAGAACGCCCACTCGTAGGCGAAGTTCATGAACGAGCCGTCGATGGTGTCAAGGAGCGACATGCCCGCGGCGAACAGGACCGGCAGGGTCAGGATGGCGTACCAGGGCAGACCGGAGGCTGCGCCGGAGCCGGCCAGCACCAGCAGGGCGATCTCCGTGGCGGTGTCGAAGCCGAGGCCGAACAGCAGGCCCAGCGGGTACATCTGCCAGGGCTTGCGGATGGAGCCGGTGACCCGGCCGAGGAAGCGGTTCATGAAGCCGCGGTTGTTGAGCTGCGTCTCGAGGGCGGCCTCGTCGTAGGCGCCGGAGCGCATCTGCCGGAAGACCTTCCAGATACCGGCCAGGATGACGAGGTTGATGCCGGCGATGAGGTAGAGGAAGGTCCCGGAGACCGTCGTACCGATGAGGCCGGTGACCTCGTGGAGGTGCGAGTTGTCGTCCTGGACCGGACCGGCCAGGGTCTTCATGCCGAGCGAGAGCAGCAGGGCGAGGCCGAAGACGATGCTGGAGTGGCCGAGCGAGAACCAGAAGCCGACGGAGAGCGGGCGCTGGCCCTCGCCCATCAGCTTGCGGGTGGTGTTGTCGATCGCGGCGATGTGGTCGGCGTCGAAGGCGTGCCGCATGCCCAGGGTGTAGGCGGTGACGCCGATGCCTATGCCGAACGATTCGGTGCCGACGCTGAAGTGCTGCGGCGCGATGATCCCGACCAGGGTGCCCCAGCCGATGACGTGCAGGGCGAGCACGAAGGCGGCCATCCCGCCGACCCTGATCCACTCCTGCCGTGTCATGGAGCCCCGGACACGGTGCCAGGCCGAGCGCTTGGTCTCGGCCTGGGCGGGGAGGGACGGAGCGGAACCAGGGGCGGCCGTCATCGGGAGGGGCATCCTTCGGTCGAGCATGTTGAGCAACTGCGGTCAGCAGTCTGCTGTCATCCTCCCGTACTTGCAAATCGTTCGCACTAAAGCCGGTGGCAGACCTTTCCCATGAGAAGGTAAAGGAAGGGTAAGGCGCTCAGGCGGCCAGCAGCCCGCTGCCCAGCCAGTCCCCGCCGTTCCGCACGCCGGGCAGGGCGAAGAAGTAGCCGCCGCCGGTCGGGGAGATGTAGTCGACGAGGGGCTCGTCGATCAGCCGGGTCTGGGTGGCCTCGAACTGGCGCCGGACGTCCTGCTGGTAGCAGCAGAAGACCAGGCCCATGTCGAGGTTGCCGACGCCGTCGACACCCCGGTCGTAGTTGTAGCCGCGGCGCAGGATCCGGGAGCTGTCGGTGTCGGCGGTGCGCGGGTTGGCGAGCCGGATATGGGCGTCCAGCGGGATCGCGTTGCCCTGCGGGTCCTTGGCGTAGTGCGGGATGTCGGTCTCCTTGGCGCCGTCCAGCGGGGCGCCGGTGTCCTTGCGGCGGCCGAACATCAGCTCCTGCTCGCTGAGCGAGACCCGGTCCCAGAACTCGACCAGCATCCGGATGATCCGGATCACCTGGTAACTGCCGCCCGCCGTCCAGGCGGGCTCGCCCTGGCCGTCGCCGACCCAGATCAGCCGGCCGGTCTCCCGGGCCGAGGTCACGTCCGGGTTGGCGATGCCGTCCTTGAAGCCGAGCAGGTTGCGCTGGGCGCCGGTGGGACGCGGGGCGTTCTGGAAGCCGTCCACGCGCCACTTGATCTGCATGGCACCGCGGGTGTGCTTGGCGATGTCGCGGAGCGCGTGCAGCACGGTGTCCTGGCTGTCGGCGCAGATCTGCAGTGAGAGATCGCCGTGGCACTCGGCGGGCTTCAGGTTGTCGTTCGGGAAGGTCCGCATCGGGGTCAGCCGGGCCGGCCTGGCCTTCGCCAGGCCGTAGCGGTCGTCGAAGAGGGATGCGCCGACGCCGACGGTGACGGTCAGCGCGTCGGAGGGGACCTCGGGGCCGAGGATGCCGTTGTCGGCCGGCGGCGCGCCCACGCCGAGGTCGGCCGGGGTGCCGCCGGAGGTGAGGAAGCGGGCCCGCTCGGTGATCGTTTTCAGCAGGTCGGCGAGGTCCTGCCGGGTGTCGGCGATGACGTCGAGGGAGACGAAGGTGGCGGCGGCCGGGGCGGGGGTGAGGATGCCGGCCTGGTGGGTGCCGTGGAAGGGGACCCTTGCGGGGCCGGTCGCGGCCTCCGCGGTACCGCCGGCCTGGCCGAGCGCGAAGCCGCCGCCGGCCAGGACCGCGCCCGCGGCGCCGGCGCCCAGCGCCGTCCGCACGAAGGAACGGCGGCCCGCGCCCATCGGGCAGGATGGGGTCTCGGCAGCGGACATCGGAGGGTTCCCTTCGTCGTACGGGTGCTGGTGCGGTGCGGGGTTCATCAGGCGGACTTCCTGATCTCCAGGAGGTCCGGCACCGGGGAGAGGTCCTCAAGGAGCTGGCCGGTGGCTCCGCTGATCCGCTGCCGGGTGACGGTGTCGAGCCGCTCGACCGGGGTCCAGCCCGGGCCCTGGTGCTCGGCGTCCAGGAGCTTCTGCAGGCGGGCGATGCCGGCGTCGACGGTCGGCAGCAGCCTGGGCGCGCGGGTGGTCAGCAGCGGCCTGAGCACCGTGAGCAGCTCGCGGGTGCCGGCCAGGTTGGCGTCGGCGGTGGCGAGGTTGGTGCCGCTGCCCTCGTCGGTGTCGGCGGTCAGCTCGAACTGGAGGGTGTTCTCCAGGATCTCGTGGGCGCGCAGCGGCAGGTCGCCCGGATCGAAGTCCTGGGCGGGGAACGCCTTCTGCAGCCCGGCCGCCGCGCCGGCGAGCGCCTGGGCGGGGGCCTTCAGCTGATCAGCCGACTGCCCGTGCCAGAGCCCGTACTCCACCCGGTGGAACCCGGCGAAGTCCTGGTCGGCCACCCCGCCGGCGAGCCCGTCGGCACGGCCGTTGATCTTCTGGTCGTAGTCCTCGAAGGTCCCGTAGGCGGCACCGAGCGATGCGTAGGTGAGATGGGCGGTCAGCCAGTCGGTCCGGGCCCTGTCGAGGTGGTTGCCCGCGATGTCGGCGTCGAGCGTGCGGGTCTGGGCGACGAGGGTGGCAAGGCCCTGCCCGACGTACGCCTTGTAGGCCTTCAGGGGCGCCGCGAGGTCCTGTTCGGAGACCGGTACGACGGCCTGGGCGCCGCTGCCGCCGCCGGAGACCGTGACCGACGCGGAGGTGACGGCCCTGCCGCCGGAGGGGACGCAGCGCCAGGCGTAGGTGCCGCGGGCGACGGTGGCGACCAGGGCGCGGGTGGTGCCGGGGGCGAGGCCCTCGACCTCGCCGTAGACGGCGTTGCTGCCCGGATCGATCAGATACACCTCGGCGGTCCTGCTGCCGGTGTTCCGCATCTGGAAGGTCTGCCGGCCGGGCTGGGGCGCGGTGAAGCCCTTGCCGCACTCGGTCTCGGAGACGGCGACGGTCTCACCGCCCGTGGACTTGGGCCGGGCGAAGGCGACGACGAGTCCGGCGACGACGGCCGGGACGGCGACCACGGCGACGGGGACCACCCAGCCCGGCCGGCGACGCGGCCCCCTGACCGGCCGAGGGCGGGAGCCGTCGGCCGTGGGCGCCGACCGCGGCTCGGGGCTGTCGCCGGCGGACACCGACGCCGGTTCCGGCTCCGGCTTGTCCGCGGCGGGCGTCGACGCCGGCTCCGGCTTGTCCACGGCGGACACCGACGCCGGTTCCGGCTTGTCCGCGACGGGCGTCGACTGCGCTTCAGGTTCCGGCTTGCCCGCGTCGGGCGTCGGCTCCGGCTCCGGCTCCGACTTGTCCGCGGCGGGCGTCGACTGCGGCTCCGGCTCCCGCTTGCCCGCGGCGGGCCGCGCCTCGGGCCCGGCGGTGGTCGGGCGCGGTGCCGTGGCCCGCACTCCGCGCACGAACAGCGTCATGACGACGGCGAGGTAGCCGGCGTACCCGATCACCTGGAGCCAGGTCATGGCCGGAGTGATGTTGAGGACGCCCTGGAGGAGCGTGCTGTACCAGGAGCCGGCGTCGACGGTGCCGCTCAGGTCGAAGACGTACGCCGTCCGGCCCGGAAGGACCCCGCCCTCCTGGAGGTCCCGCAGCCCGTAGCCGAGGACGCCGGCCGCGATCACGATCAGCACGGCCCCGGTGTAGGTGAAGAACCTCGTGAGGTTGATCTTCAGGACCCGGCGGTACAGCCCCCAGCACAGGGCCGCCGCCAGCACCAGGCCGACCCCGGCGCCGGTCAGCGGCCCCGCGGACTCGCCGGCCGCCTGAGCGGTGGTCCACAGGAACAGCGCGGTCTCCAGACCCTCCCGGCCGACGGCGAGGAACGAGGTGACGACCAGCACGCCCGAGCCCATGGCCAGGGCGCCCGTCACCTTCTCCTTGATCTCGCCGGAGAGGCCGCGGGCCGAGCGGCGCATCCAGAAGACCATCGCGGTGACGAAGGCGACCGCGATCACGCTGAGGCTCCCGCCGAAGGCCTCCTGCGCGGTCGCGGAGAGCGAGGCGGCGGTGAAGGTGAGGACCGCGCCGAAGCTCAGCGCCAGCGCGATCGCGGCCAGGACACCCGTCCAGACCTGTGGCAGCCGGCTCTTGGCACCGGCCCGCACCAGCGTGGCCACGAGGATCGAGACGGTCAGGCCGGCCTCAAGGCCCTCCCTCAGCCCGATCAGGAAACTCGGAAACGCGTCGTCCCACATCCGCCGCAGCCCTCCCCGGCAGGCCCGTCCCCGCCATGCGGCTCGAACTTAGTGAAGGCATGCCTTACTTCCGCCGACCATGATGACTACAACCGTGTAGTCAATCGGTCATGAACCGGCAATGGTGCGGCAAAGCTCACGGCGGGACACGGACTCGCACCACGGGGAACACCGGCAGGCCGCCAATCGTCTACATTCCAGTAGACAGTCATCGCGCAGGAGAGGGCCGCCACCGGGTTGATGAACCGCAAGAAGACCGCGGAGTTCGCGGGAAGTGTCGGGCTCGGCGCCTGGGCGGGGTTCGCCGTGCTGGCCCTGGTCGTGGCCGGTCGCCATGGCGCCCCGCTCCCTGTGGACCGCACCCTGCTGGCCTGGTCCCTCGCTCATCGCCCGGAGGTGGCGGTGGCCGTGGCCCGGGGGCTCACCGCGACCGGCACCGGGGTCGTGCCGTACGCCCTGGCCGTGGTGGCCGGGCTGCTCGTGGGCCGCACCCCGCGGCAGCGGATCGCCGCCGTGCTGTTCTGCGCGGCCTGCCTCGCCCTGGGCCAGGCGGCCCGGTACGGCGTGCTGGAGCTGATCGCCCGGGCCCGGCCGCCGCAGGCCTACTGGCGCACCCACGCCTCCGGCTGGTCGTTCCCGTCCGGCCACAGCACGACGTCCGCGCTGGCCGCCGGTCTGGTGGTGCTGGCCCTGGGGATCCGGGCCCCACGCGGCCGGACGCCGTGGTGCGTGGCCGTCGCCTGCTGGGGACTCGCCGTCGGGGCCACCCGGATGTTCCTCGGCGTGCACTGGTGCACGGACGTGATCGGCGGCTGGCTCTTCGCGGTCGGCTGGCTCGGGGTCTGCTGGTGCGTGGCCGTCCGTTGGGCGCCGGATCCGGCGGCCCCGGACGACGTACCGGAGAGTCCGGTGACGGAGACCGGCGGGAAGCGCGGCGGTTGACGTCGGGGCCCGCGCCGCCGGACTCCCTCCTGTGGCCCCGCCCGGTCACAGTGCCCGGCGCCGGACCAGCAGCCCGAGGACCAGCAGGCCCGGCAGCAGCGGCAGCCACATGGTCAGCAGCCGGTAGCCGAGCACGGCGGAGGCGGCCGCGGCGGCCGGGGTCCCGGAGGCGGTCAGGGCGAGGGCGAGGGCCGCGTCGAGCGAGCCGAGCCCGCCGGGCGTGGGCAGCAGCGCGGCGGCGCCGCTGGCGGCGAGGTACAGCAGCGCCACCCGGGCCGGGGACAGCGAGAGTTCGACCGCCCGGGTCACGGCGATCAGGACCAGGGCGTGCAGCCCGGCGAAGGCGAGGGAGCCGCCCCACAGCGCCGCGGCGCGGGCGGGGCGGGTGTGCAGGGCCCGGAGGTCGGCGGCCACGGCGGTCACCGCACCCCGGCAGCGGGCCCACACCCGGGCCCGGACCAGGACGGCGAGCAGCACGGCCGCGGCGGTCACGGCGAGGATCGCGGCCACGGACACGTGCGGGATCCGCAGCAGTCCCGGGCAGGCGGGGGCGAGGACGGCGATCAGGACCAGCCGGACCACGGCACCGGCGGCGGCCTTGACCGCCAGGGCCGACGCGCCGCGGCCGGCCGGGAGGCCGCAGCGCATCAGGAAGCGCAGGTTCACCGCGCCCGCGCCGAGTCCGGCGGGCAGCAGATGGTTGGCGGCCGAGGCGGCGAACTGCGCGGCGACCAGGCGCCCGCCGGGCAGCCGGCGGACGACCGCGCCCTGCTGGGCGAGGGCCGAGGACGCCCAGGTCCCGACCGCCGCCAGGGCCGCCACGAGCATCCAGCCCTGGTCGGCGACGGCGAGCCGGAGCGCCCCGTGCTCCACGGTCGGCCAGTGCCTGCGGAGCAGCCAGCCCGCACCGGCCAGCAGGGCGAGGCAGAGGCCGGTCTGCCAGTAGACGCCTCGGCGGCCCGTGACGGGCGTGGCGTTCACGTTCGGGACCATCGAGGCACCCACCCCTGTTCCCCTACAGCTCGCAGGACCGTTTTGGGCTTCAGGGACAAACACTGACAAACTAATGAGAATTACTGGTGGAGGCAGCGCAGGTACGTCCATACGAACGTCGGCACTACGCGCTGTAAGGTTGTGCCATGGCTGGCACAGGGTCCCGCGGCAGAGCGGAGCGGCGCAGCGCGGGAGAGCTGGAAAGCGAAGTGCTGGCAGCCCTGTGGGCGACCGAACACCCGTTGACCCCGGCCGAGATCCAGTCCGAGATCGGTGGCGGACTCGCCTACAACACGGTCCACACCATCCTCAAGCGGCTGTACGACAAAGGGCTGGTGCTGCGGGACGCCGACGGGCGGCGCGGTGCCTACCGGCCGGCGAAGAACGCGGCCGAGCTGACCGCCGAGGCCATGCACGAGGCCCTGGACCGGGGACCCGACCCGATCGCCGCCCTCCAGCAGTTCGTGTCCGGGCTGAGCGCGGAGGAGGAGCGGGCGCTGCGCAACCTGTTCGCCGGGGGCGGCGCATGAGGTTCGACGTCTACACCCCGCTGCTGGTGTCCCTGCTGCTGCCGTCGGTCAGTCCGCTGATCGGCCGCCGGGTGGCCCCGGCCCTGGCCGCGCGGGTGCTCACCGCCGCCGCCGCACTGACCGCCGCCGCGACCACCTGGTCCCTGGTGCTGCTGACCACCGCCCTGCTGGGCGACGCCCCGCCGGTGATCCGGGAGGCCCGCGAGGACGGCCGCCCGCTGACCGACCCGGTGCCCGAGGTGATCGGCCTCGCCGCGTGTCTCGCGCTGGCCGTGGTGGTGTGGCGGGTACAGCGGGCGGTGCGCGCCGAGCGCCGGACCCGGCGGGCGCTGCGACGGCTGTGCGCGGGGCATCCCGGGGACACCGAACTGGTCGTGGCCGCAAGCAGGGTGCCGCAGGCGTTCGCGATCCCGGGCCGGCCGGGCCGGATCCTGGTCACCTCGGCGATGCTGAGCGCGCTGGCCCCGGCCGAGCGGCGGGTGCTGCTGGCTCACGAACGGGCCCATCTGACCCACCGGCACGGCCTCATGGTGACGGCCACGACCCTGGCCGCGGCCGCCAACCCGCTGCTCGGCCCGGTCCGAGCGGCCGTGACCTTCCTGGTGGAGCGGTGGGCGGACGAGCGGGCGGCGACCGAGGTCGGGGACCGCGGGACCACCGCCCGGGCGCTGGCCCGTGCCGCCCTCAGCGCGGGCCGAGCCCGCCAGTCCTGCGCCCTCAACTTCACGGACCGCGCGGTCACCCGCCGGGTCGCGGCGCTCCAGACCAGCCCGCCGCCCTCCCTGTGGCCGGCCGCCGTGGCGGTCCTCGCCCTCGGCGCACTGGCGGCACTGTTCGCGGCGGACGCGACGGGCGACTTGGTAGGGCTCCTATTCAACGCGCTCACGTGAAACGCCCCGTTTTCTAGGGGCGCGGGGAACTGCGCGACAAGCCACGACGGTGGCGCGGACGACCGTGGCGGAGTGCGGGTCGGTGGGGGCTGATCGCGCAGTTCCCCGCGCCCCTTACGGGGCGCTACGGCTCAGGCCGGTCGGTTCGGTGCCCGGTGCGGCGGTTGCTGCGGGGTCGGTCCGGGGCGGACCGGTGGCACCGCCCGTACCGCCGGGCTGTCCGTGCTCACCGTCAGCGGCTCCCCGTGGTGGTGGACGGTGAGCGGCGGCCCGTCGAGGAGGGTGTAGGTCGCCTTGTCGGCGCCGATCTCCACGCGCAGCCTGCTGCCCCGCAGCTGCAGATTGAAGGCGAGACGGCGCAACCGCTCCGGCAGCCGGGGCGCGAACCGGGCGCCGTCGTCGTAGTGGCGCATCCCGCCGAAGCCGGCCACCAGCGCCATCCAGGTGCCGGCCAGGGAGGCGATGTGCAGTCCGTCGCGGGTGTTGTGCTCCAGGTCGTCGAGGTCCATCAGCGCGGCCTCGGCCGTGTAGGCGTGGGCCAGCGTCAGATGTCCGGCCTGGGCGGCGACGACGGCCTGGCAGCAGGCGGACAGGGAGGAGTCGCGCACGGTCAGCGGCTCGTAGTAGGCGAAGTTGCGGGCGATGTGCTCCTCGTCGAAGTAGGCCCCGCAGGTGTACATCGCCAGGACCAGGTCGGCCTGTTTGACGACCTGTTTGCGGTAGAGGTCGAAGTAGGGGAAGTTCAGCAGCAGCGGGTACTGCTCGGGGCTGGTGTTGGCGAAGTCCCACCGCTGGTAGCGGGTGAACCCGGCGTGCTGTTCGTGGACGCCCAGTTCGTGGTTGTAGGGGACGTGCACGGAGTCGGCGGCGTCCCGCCAGGCGGCGCTCTCCTCCGCGTCGACACCGAGCCGCGCCGCCTGCCGGGGGTGGCGTTCGACCGCGTCGGCGGCGGCCAGCAGGTTCGCCCGGGCCATCAGGTTGGTGTAGGTGTTGTCGTCGGCGACCGCGCTGTACTCGTCGGGGCCGGTGACGCCGTCGATGTGGAAGGCGCCGCGGCTGTCGTGGTGGCCGAGCGAGCGCCACAGCCGGGCGGTCTCCACCAGCAGCTCGACGCCGGTGTCCCGTTCGAAGTCGGTGTCGCCGGTGGCGGCGACATAGCGGACCACCGCGTCGGCCACGTCGGCGTTGACATGGAAGGCCGCGGTGCCGGCCGGCCAGTATGCCGAACCCTCCGAGCCCGCGATGGTCCGCCAGGGGAACGCGGCGCCGTCCAGGCCCAGTTGGGTGGCGCGTTCGCGGGCGGCCGGCAGGGTGCTGTAGCGCCAGCGCAGCGCCTCGGCGACGGCGTCGGGGGCGGTGTGGGTGAGGACGGGCAGCACGAACATCTCGGTGTCCCAGAAGGCGTGCCCGTCGTATCCGGAGCCGGTCAGGCCCTTGGCGGGTATCGCGCGCTGTTCGGCGCGGGCCCCCGCCTGCAGCACATGGAAGAGGGCGAAGCGGACTGCCTGCTGGACCTCCTCGTCGCCGTCCACCTCCACGTCGGCGCGGGACCAGTAGTCGTCCAGGTAGCCGCGCTGGTCGTCGGCGAGCCCCTGCCAGCCCTCGTGCGCGGCGGCCGCCAGGGCCGCGTCCACCTGGTCGGCCATCGCGGGCAGCGAGCGCACCCCGGACCAGCCGTGGGCGACGAACTTCTCCACCCGCAGCCGCTCCCCCGGCTCCAGCACGGAGGTGACGGTCAGCCGGGCCACGTCGGTGTCGCTCTCGGCGTCCGTGGTGGTCCGTCCGGGACCGGCGACCGTGTGGTCGGCGGCGACCGCGACCCGCAGGCCGCTGCGCCGGGTGCGGTGCACCAGGCGCAGCCGGCGCCCGGAGGCGAAGTCGTCCTCCTGCTCCAGCGGTGACTCCAGGGCCATCGCGGCGCGCGGGTCGCCGTTCGCGCCGGGCAGCTGCTCGTTGGCGACCAGCTCGGACTGGATCACGATCCGGCAGCGCCGGTCGACGGCCTCGACCTCGTAGGCGACGGCGGCCACCGCCCGCTGGGTCAGCGACACCAGCCGGGTCGAGCGCACCCGCACGGTGGATCCGGCGGGCGAGGTCCACTCGCAGGTCCGCTCCAGCACGCCCCGGCGCAGGTCGAGGACCCGCTCATGGGCGACCAGCCGGCCGTAACGCAGGTCGAAGGGCTCGTCGTCGACGAGCAGCCGCAGGATCTTGCCGTTGGTGACGTTGATGACGGTCTGCCCGGACTCGGGGTAGCCGTAGCCGGCCTCGGCGTACGGCAGCGGGTGCACCTCGTGCACGCCGTTGAGGTAGCTGCCGGGCAGGCCGTGCGGTTCGCCCTCGTCGAGGTTGCCGCGCCAGCCGACGTGCCCGTTGGACAGCGCGAACACCGACTCGCTCTGCGCGAGCACGTCGAGGTTGAGGGCGGTCTCGCGGACCGTCCAGGGCTCCACGGCGTACGACCGGTGGGTGATCACTCCTTGCCTCCCAGCTCGGCGAGGTCCGTCACGACGGTGTCCGCGCCGTGTGCGTACAGGGCGTCCGTCTGGCCGACGCGGTCCACGCCCACGACGTACCCGAATCGGCCGGCCCGACCCGCGTCCATGCCGGCGAGGGCGTCCTCGAAGACGGCGGCATGGGCGGCCTCGACGCCGAGGTCGTGGGCGGCGGCCAGGAAGGTGTCCGGGTGCGGCTTGCCGGGCAGATGGCGCTCGGCGGCCACCACCCCGTCGATGCGGACGTCGAAGAAGTGCTCGGCACCGATCGAGCGCAGCACGTCCCGGCAGTTGGCGCTGGAGGAGACGATCGCGGTGCGCAGTCCCCGCGCGCGGACCGCCTCCAGGTAGCGCAGGGTGCCGTCGTAGGCCTCGACGCCGTCGGTGCGGATCTTCTCCAGGAGCAGTTCGTTCTTGCGGTTGCCGAGGCCGTGCACGGTGTCGGCGTCCGGCGGGTCGTCCGGGGTGCCCTCGGGCAGGTGGATGCCGCGGGAGTCCAGGAAGGCGCGGACCCCGTCGGCGCGCGGACGTCCGTCGACGTACTCGTCGTAGTCGGCGACCGCGTCGAAGGGCCGCTGGCCGTCGTGGCCGCGCAGGAAGGCGTCGAAGGTCTCCTTCCAGGCCGCCGCGTGCACGACGGCCGTCTTGGTGACGACCCCGTCGAGATCGAAGAGACAGGCCTGGATGGTGTCGGGCAGACCGAGTGCTGTCATGTCCGGCATCTTCCCCACCAGGCGGCTTCCAGGGGGTGGTACACACCACATCCCGGGCCCGGTGTCACACTTTTTGCGTGCCGCTGACTTTCGACGACCTCCTCGACCGGGCCCGTTCACTCACCGGACGCGGTCCGCGTGCGATCCTCGGCATCGCGGGCAGCCCCGGCGCCGGCAAGACCACGCTCGCCGGGCATCTGGTGCGCGAGCTGAACGGCTCCGGCGAGCCGTGGGTGGCGCGGGTGCCCATGGACGGCTTCCATCTGGCCGACGTCGAACTGGACCGGCTGGGGCTGCGGGACCGCAAGGGCGCGCCCGCGACCTTCGACGCGGCCGGGTACGCGGCGCTGCTGCGGCGGCTGCGCGAGGACACCGGCGAGGTGGTGTACGCGCCGGGCTTCGAGCGGGTCCTCGAACAGCCGCTGGCGGGCGCGATCCCGGTGCCGCCGACGGCCCGGCTGGTGGTGACGGAGGGCAACTACCTGCTCCTGGCGGAGGGTCCCTGGACGCGGGTGCGGCCGGCCCTGGACGAGGTGTGGTTCTGCGAGATCGACGAGGCCGAGCGGATACGGCGGCTGGTCGCCCGGCACGAGGAGTTCGGCAAGGGGCACGCGCAGGCGGTGGCCTGGGTGGCGGGCACCGACCAGCGCAACGCCGACCTGGTCGCCGCCACCCGGAACCGGGCGGACCTGGTGGTCCCGGAGACGGCGCTGCCCACGCCGTAGCGCCCTTCAGGGGCGCGGGGAACTGCGCGACCAGCGACGACGGCGCGGCAGCCGAACAACGACGCGGCACAGCACTCGCGGCGGAGCGCTCAGCAGCCGGTGAGGGCGAGCCCGGGATCGCCGTGGGCGTCCTCGGCCCCGATGACCGCCGTGAACGCCTCGGTGTGCACGGTCAGGTCGCCCTCGAACGACGGCGTGAAGTCACCGCCGGGCCCGTACCGTACGGCGAACACGTGCAGGTGCGGCGGTGCGCCCGGCGCCGGTTCGGCCTCGTAGGCCGTGGAGGCGACCAGGTGGCGCCAGCCCTCGTCCGGGTTTCCGTAGCCGCGCGGGTCGGCGGCGAGTGCGAACGCGGCCTGCTCCTGGGTGAGTTCGGCGCGCGCGTCGAAGTGGTCCACGCCGTCCCCGGCGGGGTGGGTGAGGCGCAGCGCGCCCGCGGCGGCGATCTCGCCCTCGGCGACCCGGCGCACCCGGTCGCCGTCGTCCGCCGCGTACGGCAGCCCGGCCAGCAGGTACGGCGTCCCGGCCAGGCGCTCCATGGCCACCGTCACCCACAGCCGGGCGCCGTCCGTGACGTACAGGGAGCGCACGTGGCGCAGGACATGGTCACGCCCCACGACCGGCTTGCTGACCAGCTTGGCGGTCAGACCGTCGACGCGCACGTCACGGACCCGGACCTCGCCCATCGGCCGGCAGTACAGGAAGCCTTCCAGAGCAGGACCGAAGCCGTGCTGCCTGTTCACCGCCGCCGGCAGGTAGTAGGTGCCGCCCGCCTCGACCAGGGACGGGGTCATCCGGGTGTCGAAGGCCACCGAGACGGATCCCGCGCGGAGTTGGTGGCGGGCCGGGGCCGTGGACGGGTCGCGGTGCCAGGACGTGGTGTCCTGGATCTGCCAGACCAGCATCCACGCGAAGTGCCCGTCGACACCGCCGTCCGCCTTGACCGCGTGCCGGCCCCAGTTGGTGTCGCCCCGGTAGCGGCCCAGGTCGGAGCCGATCCGGGCGCCGAAGTAGCGCAGCCCCAGGACGGACTCGAAGCCGGAGTGCTGTTCGCTGTAGCGGGGGCCGCCGTTGTCGAAGCCGCCGCCCGGCAGGCGGGCGTCGAGATAGCGGGCGAGCGCGTCGCCGTCCTCCGCGAACATCGCCTCGCCGCTGATCCGGTGGGCCTGGGCGAGGAAGGACAGCGAGATCGGACCGTAGTTGTTGTCGTAGGCGCCGCCGTGCTCGGGGGGCAGCAGCGCGCCCCGGTCCAGGACGCGATGGGCACGGATCCTGTCGGTGTACAGGGCCAGCGCCCGCTCGCGGACCTGCTCGCCCTCCCCGGCGGGAAGGTGGCGGGCCAGCATCAGCCCGCCGACCACGCACCCGATCGCCTGGTTGCCGGCCTCCTGCGGGTTGAAGAAGGTGGCCTCGGTGAGCCGGCGCCAGTAGCCGCGGCCCACCTCGGTCAGCGCGGTGCGCTGTGCGTCGTCGACCAGGCCGTCCGCGAGGTCGAGGACGTTGACGGCCTGCAGCAGCGCCCACACCGTGCTGGGCCAGTCCCCGATGGGGTGCGCGCCCGGTGCCAGGACGTAACGGGCGTACGGGAGGCCGGAGTCGCGGACCGTCAGGTTCGGGTATCCGGGGTTGTCCTCGGTGTAGACCCGCTCGCGCAGGTGGAAGGCGAGGCTGCGGTGCACGGCCTCCGGCAGCCGCGGGTCCTTGGCGCGCTGCCAGGCGAGGGCCAGCAGTGAGGTGACGCCGAGGGAGGTGTCGCCGATGTCGTCGTCGGCGTCGGGGTGTTCGAGGTTGCCCTCGGGCGTGAGGCGGGCCAGGGCCTGTTCCACGACGTCGGCGAGGACCGCGTCGTACGCCTCGGGGGTGGACGGCAGGTCGTGCAGCGGGCCGAGCTGGCGTGGCAGGTGCATGGGTGGATCAGCCCTTCATGCCGGAGGTGGCCATGGCGTGGTGCGTCGGGGTCGGACGACAGGCGCGGGACGGCGGGCGCGCAGTGCGACGGTCAGTGTCTGCGGGCCGTGTCCGCCGAGGTAGACGCGGTTCCCGCCGGTCGCGTCGGTGCCGCCGACCACGGTGTGGTCCTGACCCGGGTCGTACCGTAGTACGTCGCTCCGGTCCGGCCCGGCGAGCGGTTCGCCTGCCTCGACGTCGGCCTCCACCCGGATCTCGTCGTCACCGACCCGGTAGGTCATCGGCCCGGTCGTCAGGCACCAGCGTCCGTCGCCGATCGGTTCGGCGCCGTCCGGCACGCCGCCGGGCCGGAAGGTCAGTTCGAGGGCCCAGGGCACCCGGGGGCCGCCGATGTCGATCCGCAGGTCGACGCCGTCCTCCCGCAGCTCGGCTTCGACGTGGGTCGTGTGGGAGACCTCGTCCCGGGGCCGGTCCTGGAAGGTCATCGCGGCCGAGAAGCGTCCCTCGTCCGCGACCCGGTAGGCGCCGTCGGCCCGTCGCCGGTCCGGCGGGAGCGGCTGGTAGTAGGCGGCCGTGCGGGTTTCGGTGAGCCGGTACCGGTGGCCGGCGAGCTGTTCCATGCCGGCGGCGCGGAACGGGCCCAGGTCGAAGAATCCCCGGGAGAGGCGGACCGCGTCGAGGACGGCGTCACCGGCGAACAGGCGCAGGAAGGTGGGATTGCAGGCGAGGCCCGAGCGGATGCGCCGGTGTTCCGGCACGTCCGAGCCGCCGTACAGGACACTGTGCGCGGTGGCGGAGGCATGCGAGGCGAGGCGGGCCGTGGTGAGGTACCGGGCGCGGGGAAGGGGTTCCGGCGCCGGTGCCGGCAGCACGCGGCACAGCTCGGGGGTGAGGATGGTCTCGGCGAGCAGGCCGGGGTCGTCGATGCCGCCGGCGGCCGCCAGCCGCGCCGCCCGGCTGAAGTCGCGTCGGCCGGAGCGGATCGCGAGCAGCCGGTAGTGTGCCAGATAGGGCGCCAGCGGGAACGGGTGGTTCTGGTCCTGCCGTCGCGAGTGGACGGTCTCCACCGTGCCGTCCGGTCTGATGAGGTCCAGGGTCGCGGTGAGGTTGCGTTCGACGGCGTCCCTCAGGTCGGTGCGGCCGAGGACGTCGGCCAGGAGCAGCAGCGACGGGTTGGACACGTGGGCCGCGTAGTTGGCGCTGCGCTCCGAGTACAGGCCCTCCGCGTCGATGTCGACGCCCTCGGCGAGCCACGCGTCGATGCGGTCGGGCAGCCGGCTGTCCGGGAACGACCGGTGCAGCCGGGCCAGCGCCGCGCACAGCTCCCAGCGGTGGTTCGGGGTGTGCACCCCACCGGTCAGGAGGGCGCCGGCGGCGGCGCCGGCGATCTCGGCGAGCGCGGCCGTGACGTCGCGCAGTTCCGGCCCGGCGCCCGCGGCGAGGATGTGCGCGTCGCACACGTCGTTGACGGTGAACGCGGAGTCCGGCGGTGACTGCACGTTGTCGCCGCCGGCGAAGAGGCCGGTGCCGGTCTGCGTGGCCCGCAGGGCACGGAGGTGGGTCGTCGCGGCGGCGACGGCCTGCCCGCTGCCGTGCAGAGCCGAGTCCGTGGAACGGTACGCCGCGACCAGAGTCCGCACCCGGCGTGCCAGGGCGCGGTGGGTCACACCGGCGGGTTCCTCGTCGGGGCCGGCCGCCAGCGGGACGGCCGGCCGGTCGGCGGCGCCGGCCGCCGCGCGGACGAACTCGTGGTCGAGCGGGGTGGGCACGGTCAGTCCTTCAGTCCGGCGTTGATGTCGGCGCCCATGACGTAGCGCTGGAAGACCAGGAAGATGACGATCAGCGGGATCATGGAGATGACCGAGGCGCCGAGCAGGACCGACCAGTTGATGTTCTGCGCGCCGACGATGCTCTGGATGCCGATCTGCACGGTGAACTTGCTGGGGTCGTTCAGCATCAGCAGCGGCCAGATGTAGTCGTTCCACCGCCACTGGAAGGACAGGATGGCGAGGGTCAGCATGATGGGCCGGGAGAGCGGCACCATGATCCGCAGGAAGATCGACAGTTCGCGGGCGCCGTCGATGCGGGCGGCTTCCACGAGTTCGTCGGGGACGGTCAGGAAGAACTGGCGGAACATGAAGCATCCGGTCGCGGTGAGCACGGCCGGGAGGATGATGCCGGCGAACGAGTTGTAGAGGCCGAGGTTGCGCACCACCAGGAACTCGGGGGCGAGCATGACCTCGCCCGGCAGCATCGTGGTGGCAAGGATGCAGATGAAGAACGCCTTGAGCCATCTGTTGTCGTACTTGGCCAGCGCGTACCCGGTGCAGCAGCTGACGCCCACCGTCAGGATCGTCGTGATGACGCACACGATGGTCGTGTTGACGAAGTACTGGGAGAAGTTGGCGCTGCGCCACGCCTCGAAGTACCCCGACAGGGTGGGGTGGTGCGGCACCAGCGTCAGCGGATAGGAGAACAGGTCCCCGGCCGGCTTGAGGGAGCTGAGGATGAACCACAGCACCGGCAGCCCGTAGAGGCACGCCAGGATCCACAGCAGGGTCGTCGCGGGTACCGCCCGCCGGAGCCCACCCGTGGTCGCACCGCGGGACCGCTTTTTGGAAACGGCCCGTCCGGGGCCGGCGTCGACCGGGCGTGTCGTGTCTGTGGTTGTCATCGGTTCTCCACCCGCCGGTTGACGATCAGCTGGATGATCGCGACGGCCATCAGGATGAGCATGAGCACGAACGACGCGGCGCTCGCGTAGCCGATCTGGCCCCGTTGGAAGCCGGTCTGATAGATGTACTGGACAAGCAGGTTGTTCGACGTGCCGGGTCCGCCGTTGTTGAGGGAGACGAACACCGGGTATTCCTTCATCGCGTTGATCGTGTTCAGCAGGATCACGATGAACGAGGTGGGCGCGATGCTCGGCAGCGTGATGCTGATGAACTGGCGCCAGGGGCCGGCGCCGTCGAGCGAGGCCGCCTCGTAGTAGGACACCGGCACGTTCTTGATCGCCGCGATGAACAGCAGCATCGAGAAGCCCGTCCAGGCCCAGGATGCCGCGAACACCACCACCAGCAGCGACAGGTCCGCGTTCGACTGCCACGGGACGGCGGACCCGCCGAACTTCTCGATGATGTAGTTGACCAGACCGAAGTTCTCGCCGAACAGCCACCGCCACAGGACACCCACGACGATGGGCGACAGCAGCCACGGGATGAAGAAGATGACACGGGCGACGGACGCGCCCTTGGCGTGCTTGCTCACCAGCAGGTTGGCGGCGAGCAGTGAGAGCGCGAAGTTCAGGGGAACGAAGAGGACGGCGTACAGCAGCGTCCGGGTCAGCGCGTCGTAGAAGGCGGAGTCCCCGAACAGGTTGTGGTAGTTGTCCAGTCCGACGAACTGGAACGCACCCACGCCCGTGTAGTTCGTGAAGGAGTAGACGAGCCCGATCACCGCCGGCCACACGAAGAACAGCGCGAAGAGCACGACATTGGCCGCGATGAGGACGAGCGGCGCGAGAATGTAGGTGCTGCGTCTCCTGGGCGGCCTCACGGACACGTCCGCGGCGCTTTTTGTCATCTTCCTGACTTCCGTGCTGGTGGATGGATTGCTGCGGGCTCACGCCGTGAGCCCGGCCTCACGTGGGCACCCAGGGTCCGGGCGGCGGCGTCTCGAGGCCGCCGCCCGGGCCCCCTGGCCTACGACCCGCCGCCGACCTGCTGGTTGTAGCCGTCCACGATGTTGTCCAGGGCCTTGTCGACCGACTGCTGGCCGTTGATCGCCTTGCCCAGCTCCGTCTTGGTCGGGTCGGTGGCGAGGCTCTTGCCCTTCAGCACCCAGTTCGTCTGCGCGCCGTTGAAGTAACCCGAGATCGGGGCGTAGAGCGGGATCTCCTCGTTGTACAGCTTGAACGCCGACTGCGCCGCCTCGGAGGTGAAGGGGTACTTCGGGCTGAGACCGCTCTCGACCGGGAGGAACCCGGAGGTCTCCACCAGCTCGGTGTACTGCTTCGGCTCGTACACCCAGGACAGGAACTTCTGCGCGGCGGTGGCCGCGGCGCCGTTGTTGTTGAAGCCCACCATCATGCCGCCGCTGTTGACGTCACTGGCCTGCACCGGCTGGGCGGGAGTCGGGACGCTCGCCCAGTCGAACTTCTTGATGCTGTCGGCGAAGGAGGCGACCTGCCACACGCCGGACCAGTAGGCGACCACGTCACCGCTCTGGAACATGGCCGACGGGTCGGCGCCGCTGGTCCACACCGACTTCGGCATGGTCTTGTCGTCGTTCAGCCCGACGAAGTACTTCACGGCCTTCTTGGTCGCGGCGTCCACCGAGAACTTGCCGGAGGAGTCCGCGTGGACGTACTGCCCGCCCATCTCGTACACCATGGCGCGGAGCCGGGACGGCGACTGGTCGAACGTGAGGGAGTACTTGGCGCCGGTCTTCTCCCGGACCTTGTTCGCCGCCGCGATGAACTCGGTCCAGGTCCAGGTCTTCTGGGGCGAGGTCGGGACGGCGACGCCGGCCTTCTTGAACAGCGTCTCGTTGATGAACAGGCCGGACGCGGTGACGTCCGAGGGGATGGACAGCACCTTCCCGGACGAGTCCTTGGCGAGGAAGTTGGCGTTGATCTTGTTGGTCTTGTCGCCGGCGATGGAGCTGAGGTCGATCAGCTTGTTCGACCAGATCGGGTCGAGCGCCGGCACGTCCGCGACGTCGGGCAGCGAGTTCGCCTGCGCGGCGTTGTGCAGCTTCGTCGGGTAGCCGTCGTAGGGGATGTTGACGAGCTTGACGTCGACGCCGGCTTCCTTCTTGTACTGCGCCACCAGCTTCTTCCAGCCCGCGTCCTGGCCCGGGACCGTGGAGATCCAGAACGTCAGCGACTTGGAGGTCCCGCCCGAGCCGGATCCCGACCCGCAGGCGGAGAGCAGCAGGGCTCCTGCCGTGGCCACGGCAGCGAGAGGAGCCAGACGGCGTATGCCGCCGCGGCCGAGTCGGCGAGAGCGCCGCACACCCACACTGGTCATCTTCAATCCCTTTTCGTCGTAGCGGAAGAAGCACGGCGCCTGCCGAGGCGGCACGGGTGCATTTTGCGGGAGATTTCGCTTTCCGGGGGCACGGCCTCGCCCGGCCGTGTCGCCTTGACGGGTGGGGTCCCCGGCCATGACGGCCGGCGTCGCACAAGCACGCCCTCGTGCGGCTGCCGTACTTCGAGTACGGGCTGAAGGCTCACCCGGAGTCGGCGTCCCGGCCGACTTAGAAAGCGCTTGTCCGGACATTGGCAGACCGATCAGGAAGCCGTCAATCCTTCACCTGCACGCCTTCGGTCACGTTTTGGACTCCCTTGGCCACGGCGAGCCGGGCGGCACCCACTACCGTACCGAGATCGCCGATCTGGCTGCTGACCACCTCGGTGGGCCAGCTCAGCCGTCCCAGCTCGGCCCGCACCCCGGGCAGGAGCTGGGGATACGCGCCGGTACTGCCGCCGAGCACGATCAGCCCCGGATCCAGCACGGCGGCCACCGCGGCGGCCAGCCGGCCCACGTCGGCGGCGTGCCGGGCGACCAGTCCGCTGGCGGGCTCCCGGCCCTCGGCGGCCAGCGCGAAGAGCCCCTCGGCGGTCCGGGGGCGCGGGCCGTCCCCGGCCCGCCAGGCCGCGGCGGCCCGGCGCAGCAGGGCCTGCGAGCCGACGTACGCCTCCAGGGCCTCCTGACGGGGCTCCCGGTCGTCGTCCCAGGGGTAGGGCAGCCGGGCCAGCTCACCGGCCGCGCCGTTGGCGCCGCGCAGCACCTGGCCGCCGATGACGATGCCCAGACCGATACCGACGCCGATCCGCAGGTAGCCGAAGGTGCGGCGGCCCCGGGCGGCGCCCTCGTGGAGTTCGGCGAGGGCGGCGCAGTTCACGTTGTTCTCCAGGTGGACCGGCACCCCCGGCGGCAGGGCGACCGAGACCGCGTCGAAGACGGGGCCGGCCTTGGCGGTCGCGGGGCGCATCCCGGTGCCCGCCAGGTCGGGGGCGGTGACGTCACCGATGGCGACGACGATGGCCCGCAGCGGGGCGCCCGCGGGCAGCGCGGCCAGGGCCTCGCGGACGGCGTCGGCGGCGCGTGGCCGGGGCGTGTCCGCCTCCGCGAGCAGGGTGCCGTCCAGGGCGCAGCCGCGCACCCGCGTGCGGGCCGGCCCGAGGTCGACGGCGAGGACCGAGCCGGAGGCGGGCCCGAGGCCGTAGACGGCGGCGGAGCGGCCGGTGCCGCCGGACGCGGTGCCGGAGTGGGTGGCCAGCCGGGCCCCCTCCAGCTCCGCGACGGCGGCGGAGACCGTCGGCTTGGACAGGCCGGCGAGGCTCGCGAGCTGCGGCCGGGTGGCGCTGCCGGCCTGGGCCAGCACGGCGAAGACCGCGCCGGCGCTCTCGGTGAGCCGGGGGGCCTCAGTCACGACGTGTTCCACAGTTCCCCCATGGGTCAGGGGCCGCGCTCCCCCGGGTGTCGCGGGATGCGGCGATGCGGTGCCCTTGTGCCGCGCGGTTCTGGCCTCGACAACGTCCCGTTGATCGAGTCCGCGGCAACTCTTGACGCACTGTACTTCGTTAGTTAACTTCCTAACGAAGTACACGGTACTCGCCTGCCGTGCCCCGCAAGAAGCCCGTCCCGGGGCTTCCCGACTCACTCAACTCCTGTCCGGCCAGGCACGGTTCGCCCACCGTCGCAGCTAGGGCCTGGCCGGCGGATCAGGACGCAGGAAATCAGCGGCGCCTGTCAACGCCGGTGAGCGGGGCGTGGAGCGTGCAGCTGCAAGGCGGAGGAGGGAGTTGACGCGGAGCGTCGGCGACCGACGACAACGCCGCAGATGCGCGTGCCACGCCCCGCGCCTGCGGCTGGATCCGCCGGTCAGGCCCTGAGTGCCAGGCTCTTCGGCGCTGTTCGCCCAGACGACGAAAGAGGATCCGTGCAGGACACTCCTTCTTCCCCGCTCGTGGTCGGCATCGACGTGGGGGGCACCAAGACCCATCTCCGCGCACTCACCGGCGCGGACCTGGTCGCCGATCACATCCGTTCGAGCAGCGGCTGGCGGCCGCACGACCCGGCCGCCGCCGCCCGCTGGCTGACCGCGCTGGTGCACGAGGCCCTGCCGGCCGGCACCCGCCCCGCCGCCCTGGCCGTCGGCGGGCACGCCTGTGAGACGCCCCGCCAGTGCGCCCGGATCGCCGCCGCGCTGCGCGACTTCCACGAGATACCCGTCCTCGTCGTGGGCGACGCGGAACTCCTCGTCCCCGCCGCGGGCCTGGACAAGGGCGTCGGCCTGGTCGCCGGCACCGGTTCGGTGGCCGTCGGACGGCACGCCGACGGCAGCCCCGTGCAGGTCGGCGGCTGGGGCGCGGTCCTCGGCGACGAGGGCGGCGCCGCCGGACTGGTCCGGGACGCCGCCCGCGCCGTCTGGGCCGCGCACGACCGCGGCGAGGCACCCGACGCCCTCGCGACCGGACTCGTCGCCGCCTTCGGGGTGGCCGAAGTACCCGCACTCGGCGCCGCGCTGGAGGGCGCCCGCGACGTCTCCGCCGAGTGGGGCCGACGCGCCCCGGTGCTTTTCGACGCGGCCGACGCGGGCTCCCGGCTCGCCGCCGACGTGATAGCCGACGGCGGCCGCGCCCTCGCCGGCCTCGTGGTCCGGCTCGCCGCACGCGGTCTCGCCGTGGACGACGTGGTGGTCGCGGGCGGCACGATCCTCTCCCAGCCACGCCTGTACGACGCCTTCGCGGCCGCGCTCGCCGAGGCCGTGCCCGGGGCGCGGCCACAGCCGTTGCGACTCCCCCCGGTCGAGGGCGCGGTGGCGCTGGCACGTTCGATCCTGTGAGAAACCCGTCCGCAGCCCGTCCGGTCCCGCACGCCTGGACCACGGGCTGTTCGACGCTGCGAACACGCAGGTCCAGGCCCGTTCCTCCGGTGGACCACCGGGCTGCCGTTCAACTCCGGGTCATGTGACGGTCGTCCGACCATGACCGCCGGGACACGAACTCGCCCTAGAACTTCGCTCGTTCAACACTTTTCGCACGCGAACCCACACGCTCGCGCGCATCCGATGCACCGGTCGTCCGCGTGAACTCCCCCAGAACTCAAGAGAGGCACACCCATGCCGTCATCTGCCGGGCACCACACCTCCGCACCGGCCCGTGGACTCGCCGTCGGCCGACGGGGATTCCTGAAGACCTCGCTCGGCGCCTCGGCGGGTGTGCTCGCCGCCCCGACGTTCGCCGGCTGGCTCGCCGCCGCGGACGCCAAGGCCGCGACCGCTCTCGCGTTCGTCGACGACTACAAGACGAACATCAGTACCAACCTGACCGCCGACACCAACGCGGTGGTGCGCATCCTCGGCGGCTTCGCGCGGATATGGAAGACCGGTTCCGCCTGGAACACCGGTAGCGTGCTGCGCGCGGACATCCTGCGCGACAACATGCGGTACTGCGCCAAGATCACGCGCAGGCGCTCCGTCGCCGAGGCGAAGAAGGCGTTCGTCTACGACCGCCAGCACCAGAGCTACGCGATGATCGCCGGCCTCGGCCCGCTGGCGGACCTGTACAAGGCCGGTTCGCTCGCGGTCACCTCGATCACCGGCGCCCCCGACGGGACGCCCGCGACCACGATCAGCGACGCCGTCCCGGCCGACGCACCGACGGGCTCCGCGCTCGGCGCCGGCTCGCACGACTCGGCGCTCGGCAAGGTCGCCGAACTGGTCGACACCGTGCGCGGCAACTACGCCTCCGGCAACCCCTCCAAGTACGCCTACCAGTACCCGCGCCCCTGGCGCATGAACGAGGACAGCGAGGTCGTCGACACCGGAAGGACCGACGCCTACGGCTTCCCGGTCTACGACTCCGAGGTGGCCGTCGCCCCGCAGCTGCTGCGCCAGCGCAGCACCTCCCCGGTCGACGACGGCGGTTTCCCCTCCGGCCACACCAACGCCTTCCACCTGGCGGGTCTCGCCTACGCCTACGCGGTGCCGGAGCGCTTCCAGGAGCTGGTCACCCGCGCCCTGGAGCTCAGCGACACCCGCATCGTCGCCGGCATGCACAACACGGTCGACGTGATCGGCGGCCGCATCATGGCCACCGCCCTGGCCGCCGCGACCCTCGCCGACCCGGCCAACGCCGCCCTCAAGGCGGCCGCCCGCGCCCAGGCCCTCGCCTACTTCGAGGCGCGGACCGGCGCCACCGCCGACACCCTGTACGCCTACGCCCACTCGGCCGGCCCCGCCGCCGACCCGTACGCCGACCGCGCGGCCAACGAGCGCGCGGCCACCCCCCGGCTGACGTACATCCTGCGGCGGCAGGGCGGCGACCAGCCGCTCACCGTGCCCAAGGGCGCCGAGGTGCTCCTGGAGACCCGCCAGCCCTACCTCACCGCCGACCAGCGCCGGGAGGTGCTGCGCACCACCGCCCTGCCCGCCGGCTACGTGCTGCTGGACGGCGTCGAGCAGTGGGGCCGCCTCGACCTGTTCGCCGCGGCGGACGGCTACGGCGCCTTCGACACGGACGTCACGGTCACCCTGGACGCGGCGGCCGGCGGCTTCTCGGCGGCCGACAGCTGGCGCCACGACATCGACGGACACGGCGGTCTGACCAAGCAGGGCACCGGCACGCTGACGCTGACCGGCGGCAACGGCTACCGCGGCGGCACCGTGGTGGCCGGGGGCACCCTGGTGGCCGCATCGGAAGAGGCGCTGGGCCGCGGCGACGTGCGGATCACCGCCGGCGCCCTGCGGGTGGCCGCGGAACTGTCCGTGCGGGGGACGTACACGCAGGACGCGGGCACCCTGGAGGTGACGCTCGGCAAGGGCCGCAAGGCACCGCTCCAGGTCAAGCACCTGGCCGTGCTCGGAAAGGGCAGCAAGCTGTCCCTGGAGCTCGACACCGAGCACCCGCCGGCCGCGGGCCACACGCTCCCGGTGCTCGGCGCTCCGCGACTGCGCGGACAGTTCGACCACATCGAGCTGAACTCCGACAAGCTGCGGGCCGTACCCGTGTACACGGCAGACGGTCTGTCGGTACGACTCGTGAAGCGGTGACGCGCCCGGTGACGGGAGCGATGCGAGAGTGGGGCCCATGATCCCGCTCCTGATCGCTCCCGTCACCGCGGGCCCGGCGTCCCCGCGGGGCGGATGATGGCAAGCGAACAGCAGTCGGTCCTCGATCCCGGCGCCCTCGGTGACCCCGTACCCGCCCCCCGGCCGGCCCCCGCGGCCCGGCTGACCGCCGCCCTGCGCGCCCGACGCCGGTGGCTGGTGCCGGTCCTCGTGGTACTGCTGCTCGCCCAGATGGCGGTCGCGATGGTGACCAGCGCCGTCCAGCAGACGCCCACCATCGACGAGCCGGTCTACGTGGCCGCGGCCACCGACTACCTCCACGAGCACCGGCTGCGCTACAACCCCGAGCACCCGCCGCTCGGCAAGCTCGTCGTCATGGCCGGGATCGCGGTCGCCGACCCGCACTACGACCCGTCGTACCAGGGCGACCAGGGGCAGGTGGGCCGGCATCTGCTGTACGCCTCGGGCAACGACCCCTGGCGGCTGATGCTGTGGGCCCGGCTGCCGGTGATCGCGCTGACGCTGCTGTTCGCCCTGGTGGTCTTCGCCTTCGCCCGCGAGGTCCTCGGCACCGCCGCCGGGCTCCTCGCGCTCGCCCTGTACTGCTTCTCCCCCGACCTGATCGCGCAAGGCTCGCTGGCCACCCTGGACGTGCCGTCGGCCGGGCTCGTGCTGACGTCCGTCTGGCTGCTGTGGCGGGCGCGGCGCCGCCCCCGGCTGTATCTGCCCCTCGCCGGGGCGGCGTTGGGCGCGGCGGTGGCGACGAAGATGAGCGCGCTGCCCGCGCTGCCGCTGCTCCCCGCCCTGGCGGTGCTGTCCGTGTGGGGCGTGCGCCCCGGCCGGGTGCGGCGCGCGGTCACGGCGGCGGCGGTGGTGACGGTGACCGCGGTCGCCGTCGTGTGGCTGTCCTATCTGGCCGTCGATCCCCGGCTGCGTTCCGTGTCCGCGGTGCCGGTCCCGGCGATCCACGGTCCGCGGGGCCTGCTGATCGGCCTGATGCCCTTTCCGCACGCCTACCGGGACGGCATGCGCCTGCAGTTCGGCCTGGAGGACTATCCCTGGCAGGGCTATCTGTTCGGGCACCTCTACACCGGCTCCCGCTGGTACTACCTGCCGGCCGCCCTGCTGGTGAAGACCCCGCTGGGCATGCTGGCGCTGTGGGCGGCCGGCGCGGTCGCGGTGGTGGCGGTGCGGCGGCTGCGGCCGGCCGCGCCGTACGTGCTGCTGCCGCCGGCCGTGCTGCTGGTCTCGGCGATGACCGGGTCGCGGGACTTCGGGACGCGGTACGCGCTGTTCATGCCGATGTTCCTGGCGGTGGGCGGCGCCGCGGTGCTGGCCGTGCGGTGGCGGTGGTCGCGGCCGGTGGGCGGGGCGCTGCTGCTGTTCGTGGCGGTGAGTTCGCTGCGGACGTTCCCGTTCTACCTGCCGTACTCCAACGAAGCGTTCGGCGGTCCGGCGAAGACGCATCTGCGGCTGCACGACTCCAACGTGGACTGGGGCCAGGACCTGGGCCGGCTAGCCGACCGGCTGCGGGAGCGCTACCCGGGCGAGCGGATCTGGCTGGTCTACAAGGGCAGCGGCGTCCCCTCCTACTACGGCATCCACGCCACCGATCCCCGCACGGTGCCGTCCCGCGAGGTGCACGGGCTGCTGGTGGTCTCGGACTCGTCGGTCGCCAAGGCACGGGGCCGGCTGGCCGCGCTGATCGACAGCAGCCGTGCCGTCGACGACGTCGGGCATTCCATCACCGTCTACCGGCGGTGACCGCCGGAACCCCGGTGCCTGCCTCGCACGTTGTGCGTTCGGCCGCCGGGGCGGTCGGACGGTCGGCACAACCCCTGGTCACCACGGTCCGTGAGCTATGTTGAGTCCTCGTGGGAGACAAAGGAGGCGCTTCGGTGCCATCGCCGCAGCAGGCTCGCGCCCAGGCGTCCGCGATCACCTCGGGCAAGACGGTGCCGGAGGCGGAGGCCGCGCCCACCTCCCAGCTCCGCGAACTCTTCGACGGCCCCCGGCTCTCCCCCGGCCAGCGGCGCATCGCCCAGTACCTGATCGACCACATCACCGAGGCGGCCTTTCTGTCGATCACCGACCTCGCCGAGCGGGTCGGGGTCAGCCAGCCGTCGGTGACCCGGTTCGCGGGCGCGGTCGGCTTCAGCGGGTACCCGGCGCTGCGCGAGCGGCTCCAGTCGATCGCGCTGCGCACCCTGGCGGGCGGCACCGGAGACGCCACCGAGCACCGCAGCAACGAACTCCAGGCGGCCGTGGACGCCGAGATCGAGAACCTGGAGAACCTGCGCCGGGACTTCGCCGACCCGGACCGGGTGATCTGGATCGGCCGCGAGCTGTCCCAGTCCTCCCCACTGACCGTGCTCGGGCTGCGCATCTCCGTCTCGCTGGCGGAGTACTTCGCCTACGCCGCCCGCCGTATCCATCCCGACGTACGGCTGGTGACCCGTGGCGGGAGCGTGGCCTACGACGCGCTGCTCCAGTCGCGGGAGGCGGGCGGCACCTGGGTGCTGGCGTTCGGGATGCCGCGGCACGCGCAGGAGACGCTCACCGCGATCCAGGTGGCGCGGACCGCGGGTCTGCGGGTCGCGCTCGTGACCGACCTGGCGCTCGGCGCCCTGGCCGACGAGGCCGACGTCACCTTCAGCACCGGGATCGGGTCCCGCCTGGTCTTCGACACCTACGCGGCGCCCGGCCTGATGGCCGCCGCCCTGCTCCAGGCCATGACGGATGCCGACCCCGAGCGCACCCAGGCGCGCCTGGAGGAGTACGAGCACGTCGCCGAGCAGCACCAGTTCTTCCTCAAGGACTGACCCCGGGGCCCGGCGCACCGGCCGCCCCTCCCCTGTTCCGCCGCAGGAGCCCGTAGCGGGACCATTCACCGCATTTCACGCATGAATGTTTTCATACGTCTTGCAAACCGGTCGGCATATATAAATACTGCTCACGGACCACCCCGGCACACTCCGGGCACGTTCCGCACCGAGGACGCACCGCTCGCACCCGCCCCGAGAAAGCCGACGGACCGCCCATGCGCACGCAGCACCACCCGCAGTGCCGGCGGCCGACGCCCGGGGCCCCTGCACGGACGCCCCCAGCCGCCGTCTCCTACCCGCGTCGGCGCCCGGGGTGTTCGAACGGGCATCGCCTGCGCGATTCGCCCGCGGCGGCTCCGGCCATCCCCTAGGCCGGAGCCGCCCAGACATCCGTCGACCACCCTTCCCGACGCCGCACCCCGGAAGCGATGACCATGACCCTGACGACGACCACCCGCATCACGCCAGACTGGCCCTGCCAGGTCAAGACGCCGGGCAGTTACGACTGGGAGCGCTCCGCCACCAAGTGGCTGCGAGAGCTGGTGCCGGCCCGCTACGCCAGCTATCCGGCGCTGATCCGGCACCCCGTGCTGCTCGCACGGCACGCGCAGATACAGGTCCAGCACGAGATCCGGGTGGCCCGCACGGCACTGCAGACCGCACGGGCCGAACTGCCCCTGCTGGGGCTGCCGGAGTCGGTCATCGAGCACACCATCAAGCTGTACGCGGCGGAGGTTCTGCAACTCCAGCACATCGCGCGCAGCGTCCGTGCGGTCACCGAGGCGCTCGTCGGGCACAGTACCGGCCGCTGACCATTGCGCTCCGAGTCCGCTCGGAGGATGCACAGCTCCTGCACTGATCGGGCACGAGTGTGATCGGATGCCCCTTCCTGTGCCATGCTCGATCCGTGACGAGCGAGCAAGCGCCGCCGGTCGGCACAGGGGCCGGCGCCGAGCCGGCGGCCCTGGCCAAGGTGGTGTCCCGGCAGCGCGCCGAGCTGGACCGGCTGCGGGACCAGGCGGCCGCCTCCGCCGTGGTGGAGCGGGCCACGGGCGCCCTGATGGCCACCACGGGCTGCGCCCCCGACGCCGCGCACGAGGCGCTGGCGCAGCGGGCCCGGGCCGGGAACCGCACGCTGCTGGAGGAGTGCTGGCTCACCCTCGGCGCCCTCATGCCCGTCGCGCCCCCGGCCGCCGACCCCGTCACCGAACCGCCCGCCCCGGTGGAACCCCGCAGGACGCCCGCCCCGCCCGGCACCGCCGAGACGCTCGGCCGCCTCGGCAAGGCCCTGGTGCACGTCGGCTCGCCGCAGGAACTGGCCGGCACGCTGCTCGACCAGCTGGCGCCCGGGACCGGCGCCGACGCGGTACTGCTGTACCGGCGACTGCCCGGCCAGGGACTCGAACTCATCGGGTACGCCGGTGTCGACGCGGCGCTCGCCGCCCGGTGGCACCGGGTACCGCCACTGAGCGGGTTCGCCCCGCTGGAGAGCCTCAAGACCGGTGCGCCCCTGTGGCTGGAACACTTCGCCCGGGACCGGCAGGACTACCAGCTCATCGACGAGCCGCCCGGTCGCTGGCTGTCCCGGGCCTGGCTGCCGGTCACGGCCGGGGACGCGGCCGGTGTGACCCTCGGTGTGCTGCGCCGGCACGGCGCGGTCTTCGATCCCGCGGAACGCGAGCTGCTGCGGGCCGTCGCCCGGCTGTGCGCGGGCCGGCTCACCTCTCTCGGCGCCCCGGCCGAACCGCCGGCCTCTGACTTCTCCCGGACGGTGCAGACGGTGCTGGACGCGCTGCCCGGAGCGGCGGTCCTGCTGACCCCGCTGCGCACCGCCATCGGGGAGGTCGAGGACTACCGCATCGAGGCGGCCACCCCGAACGCCGTCGACATCCTGGGCCGTACCGGCCGCGAGCTGGTCGGCGCGCACATCCTGGAGAGCTATCCCTCCGTCGCCGGGGAGTCGCTGTGGCAGGGGTATCTCAAGGCGCTCGACGGAGAGCCGTACGAGGGTGAGCCCTTCGTCCACGAGGAGGCCGTCGCGGGCGCGACCGTGCGGGGCGCCTACTCGGTACGGGCCTCGCGGCTCGGCGACGGGCTGCTGGTGACCTGGCTGCGGCACGACATGGAGGGGCGCCAGGAACAGCGCCTGGCGGACATGCAGCGGCTGGGCAACCTCGGCTGGGCGAACTGGAACCTGATCACCCGTCAGATCAACTGGTCGTCCCAGGTGTACACGATCCTGGGCCGTGACCCGGGACGCGGAGCGGTCGCGCTCGACCTGCTGCCGGACCTGGTGCTGCCCGAGGACGCGCACGCGCTGGCCCGCGCGGTCGCCGAACTCGCCCGCAACGGCGGCTCGTTCGACGTCCCGTTCCGTATCAGGACCGGCAACACGGTACGGCATCTGCGCGCCGTCGCAGAGGGGGTGACCGCCGCGGACGGCATGGTCGTCGAGGTGCACGGCTTCGTCCAGGACCTCACCGCGCAGCGCAGTGCCGAACTCGCCCTGGTGGACAGCGAGCGGGCGATCCTGATGCAGCGCGGCGTCCTGGAGGCCGAGCGCGCGCTGGCCACCCGGCTCCAGCACGCGCTGCTCCCGCTGCCCAGCGGGCCGGTGCGGCTGTGCGGACTGCGGGTCGAGGTCGCGTATCTGCCCGCGCAGGCGGGGGTGCACGTCGGCGGCGACTGGTTCAGCGCCATCGAACTCCCGGACGACTCCGCGCTGTTCGTCGTCGGCGACGTGGCGGGCCACGGCGTCGACGCCGTCGCGACGATGGCCCAGCTCCGGTTCACCGCCAAGGGCATGGTGACCACCGGCTCCTCGCTGACCGGTGCGCTCGCCCGGCTGAACTTCCTGCTCCTGCACTCGCGCGACAGCCAGTCCACCGCGACCCTCGTCCTCGCCCGGTACCAGCCCGCCGAGCGCCGGCTCGTCTGGGCCCAGGCGGGTCATCTGCCGCCGCTGCTGGTGCGCGCGGGTGAGGTCCGGCGGCTCGACCGCCCCGACGGCATGCTGCTCGGGGCCTCGGCGGATCCGGTCTACGAGTCCGCCGAGTTCCAGCTGGAGCCCGGCGACCGGCTGCTGATGTACACCGACGGCCTGGTGGAGCGGCTCGGCGAGGACATCGACCTGGGCCTGGCCCGCCTGGCCGAGGCCGTCCGCATCTCCGAACCCGGGTCCCTGGACGCGCTGCTCGCCGCGATGCTGGAGGGCGAACGGCGGGACGACGTGTGTGTGCTGGACATCCGGGTGCCGGTGGCGGACGAGGAGTAGCGGAGCGGCCGCGGCGGTCGGTCGTCGTCGCGGTGCCGCCAGTACCGGAACAGGCCCACCGCCAGGGCCGGCAGGAACACGGCGGGCAGCAGCAGGCCCGGGATGCGGGAGCCGTTCATCGGCATGGCCTTCGGGGCCGTTCGGCGTGACCTTCAGGGGTGTACCGGCGGCGCGAGGCCACCGGTGGCTGCCCCTGGTGACGCCCGCTCCCCGCACGTTCCCGGCGCTTCCTGATCCGTTGCCCGGCGTCGGAAGGCACCGGCCGGAACGGCCGGCGGGATCGCCCACCGGCCGTTCGGTGACGGTCGGCGGGATCGCCCACCGGCCGTTCGGTGCCGGTCAGCCGTCGGTCGGGCTGGTGCGCGACTCCAGGGCGCGGCGGGTGTCGTCGCCGTAGACGCCCCGCTCGTCGCCGCTGATGCCGTACCAGATCTGGAAGCGTTCCACGGCCGCGGTGAGGGCGGCGTCGTACGTTCCGCCGGTGGAGCCGTCGCGGTAGACGTCGGGGATGCGCAGCAGGCGCTGCTCCAGGTCGACGACCTCGGGGCCGGCGTCGCCCGCGCGGAGGGTGCCGGCGCCGTCGGGGTCGGTGGCCGTGTCCGACGCGGGCGGGGTGGTGGCCGGTGACGTGGTGGTGGACGGGGAGGGCTGGGCGGCCGCGGCGGTGCCCTCACGGCCGGGCAGCAGGAGTGCGCAGCCGAAGCCGACCAGGGCGGCCGCGCCGACGGCCACCACGGCGGCGGCCCGGCGCAGTCCCGGGCCGAAACCGAAGGCGCGGGGGGAGCGGGCGCCGTGGCCGTCCCGCCCGGTGCGCGGGCCGTCGACGACCGGCGGCAGCTCCTGGGTCTCGTCCTCCGTGCCGGCGTCGGGCCATCGTTCCCCCTCGAAGGCCTCGAAGCCCGCCGGACCCGGCTGTTTCCCGGCCTGTTTCCGGGGCTGCCTTCCGGACTGGTTCCCGGTCTGGCTCCCGGACTGCCTGCCGGTCTGGCTCCCGGCCTCTCTCGCCTTCTCGTCGGCCTCCGCCTCCTCCCGGATCTCGCGCATCAGCTCCGCGAGAGCGTCGAGTCGGCGGGGGCGCAGGACCCGGACCGGTTCCAGGATCGGCCCGCGGTGCGGTTGCTCAGGGTCGGGCGGTGTCGACAACACTGCTCTCCTTCCACGTCCCGTGCGCACGGGTGTCCGCGATCCCCGGGAACACATACGGCAGGACCGGTCCACCGGTTCAGCACGGGCCGGACCGGCGGCGGAGGAGTGCACTCAGTTCCCCACTGGGTGTGCACTGAGTGCCATGAGGTGCGGTGGAGTGCTACGTTCGCGTCCATGAGCTCCAGCAGCACCGCGCCGCACGCGAAGCCGCCCATGCGGGACGCCCTGGTCGCGGCGGCCTTCCGGCTGTTCCTGGAGCACGGCTACGAGCAGACGACCGTCGACGACATCGTCGCCCTGGCCGGGGTCGGACGGCGCTCGTTCTTCCGGTACTTCCCCTCCAAGGAGGACGTGGTCTTCCCCGACCACGAGGGCTGCCTGGCCGACATGACCGCCTTCCTGGCGGCGAGCGACCCGGAGTGCGAGCCGGTGCGGCGGGTGTGCGACGCGGCGCGGCTGGTGCTGCGGATGTACGCGGAGAACCCGACGTTCTCGGTGCAGCGCTACCGGCTGACCAAGAAGGTCCCGGGACTGCGCGCGTACGAGCTGTCGGTGGTGTGGCGCTACGAGCGCGCGCTGGCCGAGTATCTGCGGGGCCGGTACGCCGGCCGCCCGGACGGCACACTGCGGGCGGACGTGATCGCGGCGGCCGTGGTCGCGGCGCACAACAACGCGCTGCGCTCCTGGCTGCGTTCGGACGGCGAGGGGGACGCCGCGGCGACGGTCGACCACGCCCTCGGGTACGTGCAGACCGCGTTCGGCACCGAGACCGCGGGGCCCGCCGCGGGTGGTGAGCGGGCCGCGCTGTTCGGCACGCCGGTGGAGCATCCGGACGACGTGGTCGTCCTGGTCTCCCGGCGGGACGCCCCGCTGTGGCGGGTGGTGCAGGAGATCGAGACCGCGTTCGGCCGTGCCTGACGGCCCTGGCATCCGCTGATCCTCGCAGAATCCCCGCAATTTTGGGGTACGCAGTGCCTTTACGGCTGACACTGAGTGCCATACGCTGACGGCGTGCACGGTGGCACGGCGAACCGGGCACATGCGTGCGCGGCCGGGTCCGGGCACGCCGGATTCGGGTTTCCGGGCGAGCGCAGGGAGTTGACCAGCGTGTACCACCACTCAGCGAGCGCCGCGCAGTCGGCGGTCGGATTCGCGACGAGCGTTCTCGACCCCGCGCCCGCGGACCAGCGCCTCGCGGACCATCACAAGGACGCCATCGTCTTCCAGCGCTGCACCTGGTGCGGCACCGCCACGTACCACCGGCTGCTGTGTCCGGTCTGCCAGGGCAGCGAACTGCGTACGGAGCGCAGCGAGGGCACCGGTACGGTCCGCCACTCCACGGTGGTGCACCGCAACACGCCCGCCGCGCGCAACGTCTCCCTGATCGAGATGGCCGAGGGGTTCGTCGTGCGGGGCCGGGTCATGGGCCCGCCGATCGGCATCCACAGCGGCGACCGGGTCAGGCTCTCCACGGCCAAGGACCCGGTGCGGGGCGAGCCGGTCTTCCAACTGCTCGACGAGCCGTACCGGGCCTGGAGCTGACGGCCCGAAATCCGCTTGCACGGCAACCGGCGGCCTGGCGAGCATGCGTCCATGAGCGATGAATCGGCCCAGGTGGAGGCGGCGATCGCGGGCGAGCTGCGGCTCATGGACCCGGAGGTGCGCGCCTCGCGGGAACTCGCGGCCGAACTGCTGGACCCGCAGTTCGTGGAGGTCGGCGCGTCCGGCCGCCGGTACACGTACGAGCAGGCGCTCGGCGGACTCGCGGGCCGGGCCGGCGCCTCGAAGGACGGCCCACGCTACGAGCCCTCCGGCATGACCGGGGTGGTGCTCGCTCCCGGTCTGGTGCAGCTGACCTTCGAGGCCCGCCTCGGCGACCGCCGCTCCCGGCACAGCTCCCTGTGGCGCAGGCGCGACGGAGAGAGCGGCTGGCGGATGTACCACCACCACGCCACGGTCGTGCCACCCGGCGTCGCGTAGCGCGGCGGCACCTTCGCCGGGTGCCGCGCCTCCCGTACGTAACCAATCCCTCTTCCGGCACAGGCAACCCACAGACTTTCCTCTCCGTCCTCCGGGGGGCGAGGGGCTCCTCGGGACGGCCGGGGCGCCCGTACTCGCCTTCCGAGGAGGGAACATTGGTCCGTACCCGGCGCATATGGGTCACCGCGGCCGCGGTGCTCGCGCTCGTGGGAGGGGTGTCCGGCACCGCCGCGCACGCCCGGCCGGCCCCGGCGGCCGCCGAGTCCGGCGGGAAGCTGCCGCCGGGCTGGCGCATCGACGGGGGCCGCTCGGCGCCCCAACTGGTGTGGCGGTCCGGCAGACAGGTGCCGATGGGCGACGCACGGGTGGAATTCCGTGCGGGGGGACGGCTGTTGGGGGTGCCGAAGCCGGAGCGGGACGGACACACCTTCCGGCTCGGTCTCGAACCGGCCCGCGCCGGTGAGCTGACGGGTCTTCAGGTCTGGTCGGGCGGACGGCGGTTGGACACCCGGTCCGCGGCCACCGAGGCACCCGCGGCGGCCGCCCGGCCACCGGCCCCACTGCCCGCCGGCCCGGTGGATCCGGGCAGGCCCGGCCGCTACCGCACGACCACCGGCGAGTACCGGCTCAAGCCGGTGCGCCTGCCCGGGTTCTCCGTCCCGGTGGAGATGAGCGCCGTGGTGGTCGCCCCCACCGGCGTCACCGGCCCGCGCCCGCTCGCGCTGTTCCTGCACGGCCGCCACGCCACCTGTTACACCCCGCACGGCGACGACGGGCAGGCCTCCGGCGCCTGGCCCTGCCCGGCCGGGACGCTCCCGATACCGAGTCACCGGGGCTACCTCCGCGACCAGCGGCTGCTGGCGTCCCAGGGCTATGTGACCGTGTCGATCTCGGCGAACGGGATCAACGGCCAGGACTGGCAGGCCGAGGACGGCGGCGCCCAGGCCCGTTCCTCGCTGATCCGACTGCACCTTGGCCACTGGGCCGACTGGGCACGGAACCCGCGGCAGGCACCGCCGATCGTCCGCGGCGCACCGCGCGCCGACCTGTCCCGGGTACTGCTGATCGGGCACTCGCGCGGCGGCGAAGGTGTGAACCGGGCCGCGCTGGACAGTCTCTATCCCCCGCCGGCCGACCAGGACGGCTACCACGGGAAGGTGCGCTGGCACGTCAGCGGCACCGTACTGATCGGCCCCACCGTCTTCGGCCAGAACCCGGTTCCGGACGTCCCGTCGCTCACCGTCCTGCCGGGCTGCGACGGCGACGTCTCCGACCTGCAGGGCGAGATGTACGTCGACGGCACCCGTGCGGTCAGCACCGGCAGGGCCCTGCACAGCGCGGTCTACGTGATCGGCGCCAACCACAACTTCTTCAACACCGAATGGACGCCGGGACAGGCGCAGGCTCCGGCGGAGGACGACTTCTACGACGACCCCGACCAGCGGGACCCCGTCTGCTCCCCGGGGACCGCGACCCGGCTGACCGCCGACCAGCAGCACCGGGCGGGCTCGACGTACATCGCGGCGGCGGCCCGGCTGTTCGTCGCGGGGGACGACAAGGTGCGTCCGCTGCTGGACGGTTCGGGGCGGCGGGCACCTTCGGCGGATCCGGTGCGGGTGCTGAGCCACGCGGTCGGCGCGAACCGTGGCGCCGGGTTCCTGCCGGACGGCAAGGTGACCGTGAGCGGCGGCCGGCTGTGCGCCGCGGCCGATCCGGACCCGGCGGCGGCCTGCCTGGGCGAGGGCACCGAGGGCGGCTCGCCGCACTTCGCCCAGTGGGAGACGGCACGGGAGTCAGGGCGGAACGCGGTCGCACTGCGCTGGACGTCCGCGGGCGCCACGACCCGCGTCACGGTGGCGCGGCCGGTCTCCCTCCGGGGCGCCGAGGCGCTCGCGCTCCGGGTCTTCGTGCCCCCGAACACCCGGGGCACCCGGTTCGACGTGACCGTCACCGACACGCACGGACACCGGGCCGGCCTCGGCCGGGTCCGGGTCGACGGGCTGCCCGGCAGCGGGCGCACCGCGTCCTACTGGGCGCGTGAACTGCGGGTACCGCTGACCGCCGCCCATCGGGCCGGGGTCGAGCTCAGCTCGGTCAAGTCCCTTGAGCTGACCGCTCGTTCGGCCTCGGGGCGGGCCTGGCTGATGGACGCCTGGGGCTGGCGGCCGGGCACTCCGGCGGTACGGGCGGCCACGCTGCCGCGCGTCGACGTCGGCCGTCTCAGGGTCGACGAGGGCGACTCGGGCGTACGCACGTACCACGTTCCGGTGCGGGTGTCCGGGCACGGCAGCGGGCAGGTCCGGGTGTACGTCGTCGACCCGGCGACCGGCACCGCGAAGGACCGCCTGGTCACCGTACGGCCCGGCGGCCACGCCGCCGACGTACCGGTCCAGGTGCGGGGCAACACCCGCTATGGCGCCGACCTGCCGTACGACGTGCTGGTCAAGGCCGTCCACGGGGCGGTCGTCGGCTCCTACCGGGGCGGGCTGACCGTGCACGACGACGACCCGGCGCCCTCCGTCACCGTGACCCCGCTCGCGGACAAGGTGACGGAGGGTTCGGCGCTGAAGTGGCGGATCTCGCTGTCGGAGGCCGCGGACACGGACATCGGTGCGCTGTTCGTCCCGGTCCCGCCCGGCGATGGCGCTCCCGAGCTGTCCACCAAGGACGTCGACCCGCAGTGGCTGGCCGACGTCTCGGGCGCCGCACCGGACCCCGAGCGGCCGCTGTCCAAGGTGGACGGCCTCGGTCTGTGGCTGGACATCCCGGCCGGCCGGACCAGCCTCGACGTGTCGGTGCCCACCGTCGCGGACCGGGTCGGTGAGCCGGCCGAGTCGGTCGGCTTCCGGCAGACCGGCGACGACGGTACGCCGCTGCCGGACGGCCTGCTGCTCAACGGCACGGTGCTGGACGCCTCTTAGCGCTCCTCGCGCCCCTAGCGCCCCTCGCACGCCCGGACGCGTCCGCGCCCCTCACCCGGCCGGACGCGCCTCGGACTTCTCCCGTGGCCGGACGCGCCTCGGACTTCTCCCGTGGCCGGACGCGCCTCGGGCTTCCCGCCCGGCCGGACGCGCCTCGGGCTTCCCGCCCGGCCGGACGCGTGTCCCGGGCCTCGCGCGACGGACGCGTCTTACGCTCCTCGTGCCCCGGGGAGACACGGCCTCCTCAGGGCGCGAGGGTCACCCGGATGCCGACGGTGCCCTCGCGGCCGCGCCGCAGCCTGCTGCCGAGCAGGGTGAGGCGTCCGGTGATGCCGTACTTGCGGGCGATCAGGTCGCGGTAGCGGGCGGTGGTGGCCCCGTCGGTGATCTCGGCGGTGGCCGGGACCGGGTCGCCGGTCGGCCGTCCGCGCAGGTCGCAGGGGCCGACCCGGACATCGGCGCGGCGGCGGATCCGCTTGACCTTCCACGAGTCGGCGGTCGTCCAGACGCCGAGCGTGTCTCCGTCCCGCACCACCCAGACCGGGGTGGGCACGGGGCTGCCGTCCTTGCGGAAGCTGGTGACGAGCAGGTACTTGCCGGCGCCGAGCCGGTCGAGGTCGGTCCCGGTGGTGTCGTCCATGCCGGAAGTGTAGGGGGCACCCCCGCCGCGCGGTGCCTCAGACCAGGGCCGCCGCCATCCGCCGTACCGCTTCCGTGATCACCTCGGGCGAGGTGGCGAGGTTGAGCCGTACGTGCCCGGCGCCGCCCGTGCCGAAGGGGATCCCGGAGTTGACGGCGACCCGGCCGCGTGCCAGGAAGACCTCGGCCGGATCGTCGCCGAGTCCGAGGGCACGGCAGTCGAGCCAGGCGAGGTAGGTGGCCTCGGCGGGCCGGTACCGGACCGCGGGCAGGTGGCGGTCGAGGAGGCCGGCGAGCAGACGCCGGTTCTCGTCCAGGCCCACGAGCAGGGCGTCCAGCCAGGCGGTGCCGTCGGCGAGGGCGGCCGTGTGCGCGATGACGCCGATGTGACTGGGGCCGTGGCTCACCTCCTCCGGGAGCCGGGCGAGGTCGGTGGCGGCCCCGGGTCCGGCGACGGCGAGCGCGGCCTTCAGGCCCGCCAGGTTCCAGGCCTTGGACGCCGACATCAGGGACAGTCCGCGCTCGGCGCCCGGCACGCTCAGATACGGGACGAAGTCGACGCCGGGGGCGGTGAGCGGCGCGTGGATCTCGTCGGCGACGATCCGGACGCCGTACCGCTCGGCGAGTTCCGTCACGGCGGTGAGTTCCTCGGCGGTGTGGACGGTGCCGGTCGGGTTGTGCGGGCTGCACAGCAGATGGGCGGCCCGCCCGCCGCCGAGCCCGCCGAACGCGTCCTCCAGGACGTCGAGGTCGATACGCCCGTCGCCGCCCAGCGGGGCCTCCACCACCCGCCGGTCCATGTGCTCGATGAACTGGTAGAAGGGCGGATACACCGGCGAGTTGACGACCACCGGGTCGCCGGGCCCGGTGACCAGTCTCAGCATCTCGACCACCCCGAGCATCACGTCGGGGACGATCGCGGTCCGGGCCACGTCCAACCCGTGCCAGCCCCAGCGCTTCGCGGCGAACGCGGCGAGCGCCTCGGCGTAGCCGGTGCCCGCCGGGTAGCCGGTGTCCCCGAGTTCCATCGCATCCGTGACCGCGCGGACGACCGGCCCGGCGAGCGGCACGTCCATCTCCGCCACCCACACCGGGAGCACGTCCTGCGGATAGGTGCGCCATTTCATGCTGGTACGGCGTCGCAGCCGGTCGAGGGTGAGGGCGCGCAGCGGGTTCGGTTCGTCCGGGTTCTCCTGCGGGATGCTGGTCATGGGGTCAAGATAGGCGGCCCCCGGGTGCCCGGGAACGCGCCCGGACGGCCATGTCGTGCCGCCATGGGATCGCAAAGATCACCCTCGTGGTGAACACCCCCGCGTCCGGGCCCGTATGGAGAGCAGGGCGCTCGACGACCGGAGGGCCCCGCGGTGTCCGCACCGCGCGTTCGGGGTTTCGGGAGCCATGGATGAGGCACGCACGACGACGGGTCGTCCGGCGGGGGACACAGCTGGCGGCGGTCGGCGGACTCCTTCTGGGAGGCGCGATGGTCACCACGGCCATGGCGAGCGAGACTCCCGGCACGTCCGCCGTCCCGTTCAGCTCCGCGACCCAGGCCGGTGACACCGGCGCCGCGCTGGTGGCCGAGCTCGGTACGGCCCGTACGGCGGGCAGTTGGATCGGCGCCGACGGCAAGCCGGTGGTCGCGGTGACCGACGAGCGGGCCGCGGCGATGGTGAAGCAGGCGGGCGCCGAGCCCAAGATGGTGTCGCACAGCATGAACGAGCTGAAGGCGGCCACCGCCACGCTCCATGGGGCACCGCGGGTGGCCGGCACCGCGTGGGCGGTGGACTACCGGACCAACCGGGTGATGGTGGAGGCCGACAGCACGGTCTCGGCCTCCGACTGGTCGGACCTGAGCCGGGTCGCCGCGGGCATCGGCAGCTTTGTGCGGATGCAGCGCTCCCAGGGCACGTTCTCCCCCCGGCTCAACGGGGCGCAGCCGATCCTGTCGACGGGCGGCCGCTGTTCGGCGGGGTTCAACGTCACCAACGGACAGACCGACTTCATCCTCACCGCCGGTCACTGCGGTCCCGCCAACACCATCTGGTTCGACGACAGCCAGGGCAACCAGCAGCTGGGCACCACGATCAACACCCAGTTCCCGGGCAACGACTTCTCACTGATCCAGTACGCCGGCGGCAAGGCCGGTGACAACGCGGACGTGGTCGCCATCGGCAACGGCCAGGGCGTGCGGATCACGGGGGCGGCCGATCCGACGGTCGGGCAGAAGGTGTTCCGCAGCGGCTCCACCAGCGGGCTGCACGACGGTACGGTGACCGCGCTCAACGCGACCGTCAACTACCCCGAGGGCACGGTCACCGGGCTCATCCAGACGAACGTGTGCGCCGAACCGGGCGACAGCGGCGGCCCGTTGTTCTCCGAGGGCATCGCGCTGGGCGTGACCTCGGGCGGCAGCGGCGACTGCACCGCGGGCGGGGTGACGTTCTTCCAGCCGGTGACGCGGGCGATGGCGGCGCTGAACGTGCAGTTGATCGCGCCGACGCAGAACGCGGCCGGGGGGCAGGGCGCCTCACCGGCACCGTCGGCGGCCGCGACCCACAGCGCGATCGCGCCGAGCGCGGCCTCGCCGGGTTCGTCGGCGCCGGTCGGCTCCTCGGACGACACCAGCCTGGTCGCCCGGCTCACGGACACCCGTAATGTCGGTCCGGGCCTGCTGGTGATCGGGGGCAGCCTGGTCGCCCTGGTCGCGACCCGCTACTTCCGGGCGGAGCAGGACCGTAAGGCCTACCAGCGCTACTACTCGGCTACTTGGGGCTGACGGCGGGGCCCGGGGAGGCTCCGGAAGGGCCCACGGGGCCACGAGAAGGGCACCCGTCCCGACGGGTGCCCGGGACGGGCGGTCAGGCCGCCTGGTCCGGCTGGTGCGGGGAGGCGGCCGCCCATTCGAGGACGAGCCGCTGGTATTCCTCGCGCTGCTCGGTGCTCAGTGTCCCGCCCGACCGGAGCCACAGGGCCCGGATCTCCTCGTTGACCTCGTCGGCCGATCGCTCGGTGACGGCTTCAACAGTGGTGGACATGGTGTGAAGCATATGCCGATCGACGTGAAGGCGCCGTGAGTAAGTACGACCGATATGGACATATCGGACCGTGTTAATCATCACGTCAATGACTCGGGGAGAAAGGGGAGTTAGATACCGGGCAACGGCGGGCGTCCGGGCGGAAACGGCAGTTCAGGCCCCGTCGCCGCCGAGCACGAGTACCTGGATCGCCAGCACGGCCGCGCCGCGCGCCCAGTCGTGGAAGTCGGAGACCTTGGTCTCCAGGTGGATCGGCGCCGCGAGCGGATGCCGGTGGGCGCGGACGGTGTCCCGCACCGTGTCCCCGGCCACCTCCATCAGGCCGACCCCTTCCCCGGCGAGCAGGATCTTCTGCGGCATGACGAAGTTGGCGATGTGCGCGAGCAGGGTGCCCAGCGCCCGGCCGGCCTCGCCGATCACCCGCGCGGACATCGGCTCGCCCGCCGCGGCGCGCGCGAGGATCTCCTCGTAGGACGCGTCCTGGCCGGTGGCGGCGCCGATCTGGTAGCGGATGCTGGGGATGGTGAGCAGCGACACGGCGCTGCCGCGCTCGCCCTGGGGGGTCAGCGGCCCCTGCGGGTCGATGATCCAGTGCCGGCCGAAGCCCCGGTCCTCCTCGGCGTACGGCACCCGCCGGCCGCCGAGCACCAGCCCGTAGCCGATACCGGCGCCGATGGTCAGGACGACGAAACGGTCGAGTCCACGTCCGGCGCCGAACCAGGTCTCGGCCTCGACCAGGGCGGCCACGTCGTTCTCCACCACGACCGGCAGCCCGGTGCGCCGCCGCACCAGCTCCGCCAGCGGGACGTCACGCCAGCGCAGGTACGGCGACTCACCGACCACCGCATGCTCGCGCACGAACCCGCCGACGCCGATGCCGACGCCCGCGACGGCGGGGTGCCGGGCGCCCAGCTCCGCGGCCATCCGGGCCAGCAGGTCGGCGACCTCCTCGGGGTCGTGGCTGGTGAGCGGCCGGTCGAGGCGGGCGACGATGTCGCTGCGCAGGGTGGTGACGACGCCGTACACCGTCTCGTCGGTGACCTTGAAGCCGAGAAAGAGGCGGGACTCGGCGACCACGTCCAGCGGCTGCGAGGGACGGCCCTGGCGCGTCTCGGCGGGGGCGCCCGCCCAGGGGGCCTCGACGAGTAGCCCGGACTCGATGAGCGGTTTGGTGAGGCGGGTGAGGCTGCCCTGGGAGAGGTTCAGCCGGCGGGCCAGCTCGGTGCGCGACAACGGGCCGTGCACGAGCGCCTCGATCGCCACGGAGCGTTCCGCGGGGCTCAGCGGCAGCCAGTCGGACACGGCATCCATTTCCTTTCGCGTCTGAAGTAACTTGGTCAACCCTACCGTGCGCCGGGTGCGCCGCAGAAGCGCCCTTCTGACGTCCTTCCTACTTCCGCCCGCCCCTTGACGGCGAGATTCTTCCGAAGCAAAAGTAACCACCATGACTTTCTCACTCGGCATCGTCGGTGCCGGCCAGTTCTCCGGCCAGTTCGCCACGCTGTTCCAGGCCCATCCCGGCGTCGGTGACGTGTACGTCACCGACCTGCTGCCCGAGCGGGCGGAGCAGCTCGCCGCCGCCCAGCGACTGGCGGGGACCTTCCCGTCGTACGAGGCGATGCTGGAGTCGGCGGACGTCGACGCGGTCGCGATCTTCACCCAGCGCTGGACGCACGGCCCGCTGGTCCTGGCGGGCCTGAACGCCGGCAAGCACGTGTACTCGGCGGTTCCCATGGCGATCACCGCCGAGGAGATCGCGGCGATCATCGACGCGGTCAGGGCGACCGGCCTGACGTACATGATGGGCGAGACCAGCCAGTACAACCCGGCGACCGTGCACGCCCGCAACCAGATCGCCGAGGGCGCCTTCGGGCGGCTGTTCTACGCCGAGGGCGACTACGTCCACGACATGGACCTCGGCTTCTACGACGCGTACCGCTACAGCGGGGGCGACAACTGGAAGGCGACCGCCAGCTATCCCCCGCTGCTCTATCCGACGCACGCGGTGGGTGGGGTGCTCGGCGCCTGGCAGACGCACGCGGTGAGCGTGTCGGCGATCGGGGTGGTGGACGACCGCGGCGACGGCGTCTTCGACAAGGACGTCAGCCAGTTCGGCAACGACGTGTCCAACGCCACCGCGCTGTTCGAGGTCGCCGGCGGCGGTTCGTTCCGCACGAACGAGTTCCGGCGGGTGGGCTACCCGTCGCACATCCGCGAATCACGCTTCCGGTTCTTCGGGACCGAGGCCAGCATGGAGCAGCTGGCGACGGTGGCGCTGTGGCAGGACAAGAAGGGCGTGAAGGACATCAGCGAGCTCCTCGAGCCCAAGCCCACCATGTCGCCCGACGATCCCTCGCTCCAGCACATCGCGCCGGAGCTGCGGGCGGCCTTCACCTCCGGGTCGGCGCCGGTGCACGACCGGGAGCGGCTGCCGCGGGAGTTCGACACGCTGCACAACGGGCATGAGGGCAGCCACCACTTCCTGGTCGACGACTTCGTGACGGCCGTCAACACGCGCGCCCTGCCGACGGTCAACGCGTGGGTCGCCGCCCGCTACACCCTGCCGGGCATCATCGCGCACGAGTCCGCGCGGCAGGGTGGGGCCAGGCTGGAGATCCCGGACTTCGGGGACGCCCCGGAGAGCTGAGCCGGGGCGCCGGCCGGGGCCGGGTGCCGTCAGGTGCCCGGCTTGCGGCCGTACACGTAGACGTCGTCGCCGTTCTTCAGCAGGGACCAGTACTTCTTGGCGTCCTTGGTGGTCATGTTGACGCAGCCGTGCGAACCCGGCGGGTTCCACATGCTGAGACCCACCGAGTGGAAGGCCTGGCCGCCGTCGAAGAACTGGCTGTAGGGCATCGGCACGTTGTACACGGACGAGACGTGGTCGATGTCACGCCAGTAGATCTTCTTCAGACCGGTCCGGGTCTCGTACCCGTTGCGGCCGGTACGGACCGGCACCGGGCCGTAGACCAGCTTGTTGCCGTCCTGGACCCAGCTCAGCTGGAGCGTGAGGTTCACGCAGGCGATGCGCCCCTTGTTGGTGGGGCACTTGCCGTCCTTGTTCGGCTTGTCGCCGACGGCCTTCTGCTTGTTCATCAGGTCCATCACGCCCCAGGTGACGGGGCCGGCGTAGCCGATGTCGGGCGTGATGCCGTGCTTGTCCTGGAAGGCCTTGATCGCCTTGCAGTCGGCGGCGGACTGCTTGCCGTCCACCGGCCGGCCGAGGAACTTCTCCACCTGCTTCTGGTACGGCCCCGCCTGCGTGGTGCAGCTCGCGGCCTGGGCCGGAGCCGAGGTGAGGGCGAGCGTGAGCGGTGCCACCAGTCCGGTGACGCCGAGTACGACGACACCTCGTCTACGTATGTCCCCCATGTGAAGTATGTCTCCTTCCTGTGTCCTGCGATCTCGTGGTCCTAGACCGGTCGATCGAGGGCATTGGTTGTAGCACCGGCCGGGCTGTGACGAAACGGTTAACTTCGGCGTCGTGGGCGCGGGCGGCCTAGGCTGCCGTCCATGCACCGCATGCTTGCCGACGATCTCGCCCGGTTGCCCGAACTCCTGCGGTCGGCGCGTGACGCGGCCGCCCGTGCGCTGGCCGGGCTGGACGAACGGCCGGTGGCCGCGCTCGGCCCCGTACCCGCGCGGGCGGCGCTGCCCGAGCGGGGGGAGGGCGGGGAGGGCGCGCTGGCCCGGTTCACCGAGCGGTGGGCGCCGGGTCTGTCCGCCTCGGCCGGCCCACGCTACCTCGGTTTCGTCACCGGCGGTGTGACGCCCGCCTCCCTCACCGGCGACTGGCTGACCTCGGCGTACGACCAGAACGCGGCCGGGGCCGCCGGCTCCTGGGGTACCGCCCTGGAACGCGAGACGGTGGCCTGGCTGGCCGAACTGTTCGGGCTCGGCGAGGCGCACAGCGGGGCGTTCGTGACCGGGGCCACGATGTCCAACACGGTCGGTCTGGCGATCGCCCGGGAGTGGCTCGGGGAGCGGCTGGGGGTGGACGTCTCCCGGGCGGGCGCCGCCGCGCTGGGCCCGGTCGACGTGCTCTCCGGCAGCCCGCACTCCAGCGTCGGCAAGGCGCTGTCGGTGCTCGGTATCGGGCGGGACCGGCTGCGGCCGGTGCCGCTGCTGCCCGGCAACCGGGAGGCGGTGGACGTGACCGCGCTCGACGCGGAGCTGGCCGCGCTCCAGGGGCGGCCGGCGATCGTCGTCGCCAACGCCGGCACGGTGAACACCGTCGACTTCGACGACCTGCGGGCGATCGCCGCGCTGAGGGAGCGTCACGACTTCTGGCTGCACGTCGACGCCGCGTTCGGCGCCTTCGCCGCCCTCTCCCCCGCCCACGCCCCGCTGGTCGCCGGTCTGGACGCGGCCGACTCGGTCTGTGTGGACCTGCACAAGTGGCTCAACGTCCCCTACGACGCAGCCGTGCAGTTCACCCGGCGCCGCGACCTCCAGGTGGCCGTCTTCCACAACGAGTCCCCCTATCTGGGGCCGCCGACCGGCGACCCGGACTTCCTGCACCTCACCCCGGAGACCTCCCGCCGGATGCGGGCGCTGCCGGCCTGGTTCTCCCTGACGGCCTACGGCCGTGCCGGGTACCGCGAGATCGTCGAGCGCAACGTCACCGAGGCCGGGCGCCTCGGCGTGGGCATCGACGCCCTCCCGGACCTGCGCCTGCTGGCGCCGGTCCGGCTCAACGTGGTCTGTTTCACCCTCGCCGAGAACCCCACGCAGGAGCGGGTGGACGCCCTGGCCCGGGCGCTGGCCGCGTCCGGGGAGACGTTCCTCACCCCGACGGTGTACGGCGGGGTGCCGGCGCTGCGGGCGGCGTTCAGCAACTGGCGGACCACCGAGGACGACACCCGGCGGGTGCTGGCCGCGGTCACGGCGGCGTCAGCCGCCCTGTGAGGCGTGCCGGGCCTCCCGGTGCGGCCGCAGCGCCGCGTGGAAGCCGCTGTGGACCGCGGTGAGACCGCCGTCGACGCGGAGCGTGGTGCCGGTGATCCAGGCGGCGTCCCGGGAGGCGAGGAAGGCGACGGCCGCGGCGACATCGGCCGGCTCGCCGACCCGCCCGAGCGGGTAGAGCGGCCGGAGGGCGTCGAGTTCGTCCTCCCGTCCCGCCCAGGCCGAGGTGCGGACCGTGCCCGGCTCCACCAGGTTGACCCGGACCCCGCGCGCGGCGGCGTGCCCGGCGAGGGTACGGGTCAGCGAGCCCAGCCCGGCCTTGGCGGCGCTGTAGGCGTGGTTGCCGAAGTCGGCCCCGGCGTTGACCGAGCCGATGGTGACGACGGCGCCCCTCCCGGAGGCGGCCAGGTGCGGCAGGGCGGCCCGGCAGCAGCGGTGCACGCCGGTGAGGGTGATGTCGAGGTCGAGGTCCCAGCCGTCGTCCGGCTGGTCCTCGAAGAGCGGGACGTCCGGGGTGCAGTGCGCGGCACAGTTCACCAGCACGTCGAGGCGGCCGAAGGCACCGACGGCACGGTCGACGGCCGCCGCCACGGAGTCGCGGTCGGCCACGTCGCAGCCGAACGCCTCGACCGCCAGCCCCTGTTCGCGCAGGGCGGCCGCCGTCCGCTCCGCCTCCGGCAGGTCCCGGTCGGTCGCCAGCACCCGTGCGCCCTCCTCGGCCAGCCGCCGGGCGACGGCCGCGCCGATGCCGCGGGCCGCGCCCGTGACGAGAACCCCGTGTCCCGCGAAGCGATTGAGTCCGGTCATGGCAACGACCGTACGGGCCAAAGGATCAACAGGACAGATAGCGTGCGGGCATGTCCGCGTTCTTGCAGCAACTCCCGGCCCTCATCGGCGTCGTGATCGGCGCGCTCGGTTCGTATCTCGCCGTGGTGCGGGGTGACCGGGTGCGGTTCCGGCGGGAACAGGAGGCGCGCTGGGACGAGCGCCGGCTGACCGTGTACGCGGAGTGGGCCCAGGCGCTGAAGAAGACCGTCTCCGTCGACTACCGGGTGGCCGCCCATCTGGGCAATGACCCGCATCCCCACCCGCTCTCCCCGCAGGAGGCCGAACCCCTGCTGGCCGCAGCCCAGTTGGCCCGTGATCCGTACGGCGAGAAGCTCATCATGCTGGGCAGTCCGGCGGTGGTCGCGAAGGGCCAGGAGTGGGTGCTCGCGGTCATGGCGATGGAGCGGTTCCTGCGGGAGGGGCGGCGGGATCCCGAGGCGTGGCGGATCCTGCTGGAGCGGCAGCGCGACGGCCGCGACGACTTCTACGCGGCCGTCCGCGAGGACCTGGCGCTGCCGCCCGGTCACCCGGGACGGCTGCCGCTGGCGGAGGCGTAGTCACCGGCCGGTCCGTCGGACGGTCCGGTGGGTCAGGCCTCCGGCGTGCGATCCCTCGCGGTCTTCGTCGAGGGCCGCGCGGAAGCCTGACATCCTCCGTCGCCTTTCCCGGCGTCAGTGGCCGCGGGTGATCCACTCCGCCAGGTGAGGGGCTTCGGCGCCGATGGTGGTCGACTCGCCGTGCCCGGTCAGGACCTTCGTCTCCGGCGGGAGGGTGAGCAGCTTGTCCCGGATGGAGTCGATGATCGTCGGGAAGTGGGAGTACGACCGTCCGGTCGCGCCGGGGCCGCCCTGGAAGAGGGTGTCACCGGTGAAGACGGTGGCCAGGCCGGGCTCGTACAGGCAGACGGCACCGGGCGCGTGGCCGGGCGTGTGCAGCACGGTCAGGTCGGCGCCGGCCGCCTCGATGACCAGCCCGTCGGACAGGTGGTTGTCGGGTTCGCGGTCGGGGTGGGTGAGCTTCCACAGCGGCAGGTCGTCGGGGTGCAGCCAGATCTTGGCGCCGGTCAGGTCCGCGAGGGCCGGCGCGGCGCCGACGTGGTCGTTGTGGGCGTGGGTGCAGACGATGGCCTTCAGGACCCGGTCCTCGACCGCCTCGGCGATGGCCTGGGCGTCGTGGGCGGCGTCGATGACGATCACCTCGCGTTCGTCGCCGATGATCCAGACGTTGTTCTCGACGTCCCAGGTGCCGCCGTCCAGGGTGAACTGCCCGGAGGTGACGACGCGTTCGATGCGCGTGGTCATCACAGCACCACCACCGAACGCAGCACGTCGCCCTGGTGCATCCGGTCGAACGCCTTCTCCACCTCGTCGAGCTGGATGGTCTCGGTGACGAAGGCGTCCAGCGGCAGCCTGCCCTGCAGGTGCAGGTCGATCAGCATGGGGAAGTCCCGGGAGGGCAGGCAGTCGCCGTACCAGCTGGACTTGAGCGCGCCGCCGCGGCCGAAGACGTCCAGGAGCGGCAGTTCGAGCTTCATCTCGGGGGTCGGTACGCCGACGAGGACGACCGTCCCGGCGAGATCGCGGGCGTAGAAGGCCTGCCGGTAGGTCTCCGGGCGGCCGACCGCCTCGATGACGACGTCGGCGCCGAAGCCGCCGGTCAGCTCACGGACCGCCTCGACGGGGTCGCTCTCGCGCGAGTTGACCGTGTGGGTGGCGCCCAGGGTGCGCGCCGTCTCCAGTTTGCGGTCGTCGATGTCGACGGCGATGATCTTCGCGGCGCCCGCCAGCCGGGATCCGGCGATCGCCGCGTCGCCGACCCCGCCGCAGCCGATCACGGCGACCGAGTCGCCACGGCCGACGCTGCCCGTGTTGATCGCGGCGCCGATGCCGGCCATCACCCCGCAACCGAGCAGACCGGCGACCGCCGGGGAGACGGCGGGATCGACCTTGGTGCACTGTCCGGCCGCGACCAGCGTCTTCTCGGCGAAGGCCCCGATGCCGAGCGCCGGGGACAGCTCCTGCCCGGTCGAGGCGAGGGTCATCTTCTGCTCGGCGTTGTGGGTGTTGAAGCAGTACCAGGGGCGGCCGCGCAGACAGGCCCGGCAGTTCCCGCACACGGCGCGCCAGTTGAGGATCACGAAGTCCCCGGGCGCCAGGTCCGTGACACCCGCGCCGACCGACTCCACCACTCCGGCGGCCTCGTGGCCGAGCAGGAAGGGGAACTCGTCGTTGATTCCGCCCTGTTTGTAGTGCAGGTCGGTGTGACAGACCCCGCAGGCCTGTACCTGTACGACGGCTTCGCCCGGCCCGGGGTCGGGCACCACGATCGTCTCGACCCGCACCGGCTCGTCCTTGCCCGGTGCGATCACGCCGCGTACTTCCTGCGCCATGGACCTGCCCCTTTCGTCGCTGTGCTGACGTGCCTGTCTTCCGACCCTACGCGTGACCGCTCGGTAACGGCACGGAGCACGTCGATCATCGCGGATCTTTCCGGCACATATACCCCCTGGGGGTAACGCGACCGGGGTCGGGGAAAGGAGTGCCGCCGTATGGCCGGAGCGGGCCGACGTAGCCTTGGTGCGCGCCGCCCACCGCCCGGACGAGGAGCACCGTGACCACCGCAGACGCAGTTTCACCGCGACGGGCGGGAGACCGCACCGGTCCGTCCGCGTTCCGGCTGCTCCTCTCCTACGTACGGCCGCACCGCTGGGCCCTGTTGGCGGGTGCGGTGCTCTCGCTGCTGACCGGGGCGACCGGGCTGCTGCTGCCGCTGGTGGCGCGCGGGCTGATCGAGGACCTCTCCCACGACCGTTCCATCAGCGGGAAGTTGCTCGCCATGGCGGGTCTGGTGGTCACCAACACCGTGGTGGGCGCCCTGGGTTCGTACGTGCTGCGGCGCACCGCCGAGTCGGTGGTGCTGGGGGCCCGGCGCACCCTGTCGTCCTACCTGCTGCGGCTGCGGATCACCGCCGTGGACCGCACCGAACCCGGTGACCTGATGGCGCGGATCACCTCGGACACCACCCTGCTGCGCGAGGTCACCACGGACTCGCTGGTCGCCCTCGGCACCGGCGGGCTCACCCTGGTCGCCACCGTGGTGATGATGGGGGTGGTCGACCCCGTGCTGCTGGGTGTCACGGTCGCGGTGATCGCCGGGGCGGGCATGGTGCTGGGCACCATCGTGCCGCGCATCAACCGGGCGAGCCGGCGGGCGCAGGACGCGGTCGGGGTGATGGGGGCCTCGCTGGAGCGGGTGCTGGGCGCGCTGCGCACCGTGAAGGCGTCGGGCGCCGAGCACCGCGAGGAGCGTGCGCTGCACGAGGCCGCCGAGGAGTCCTGGCGGCAGAGCGTGCGGGCCGCCAAATGGGCCGCCGCGGCGGGCAACACGGCGGGGCTCGCGATGCAACTGGCGTTCATCACGGTCCTGGCGGTGGGCGGGGCGCGGGTGGCGACCGGCGCGATCGGCATCGGCACGCTGGTGGCGTTCCTGCTCTACGTCTTCTACCTGATGTCGCCGATCCAGCAGGTCGTCGGCGCGGTCACGCAGTACCAGACCGGCGCCGGGGCGCTCGCCCGGATCCAGGAGGCACTCTCCCTGCCCGCCGAACCGCCCTCCGAGCCCGCCGAGTTGCCGTCCGCCGGCGCCGAACCGGCCGCCGTCACCTTCACCGACGTACGGTTCCGCTACGCCGACGACCTGCCGTACGTCCACCACGGGGTCGGCTTCGCGATACCCGCCCGGGGCATGACGGCGTTCGTCGGCCCGTCCGGCGCGGGCAAGACCACCGTCTTCTCCCTCATCGAGCGCTTCTACGAGCCGGAGTCCGGCACCATCACCCTCGACGGCCGCCCGCTCCCCGACTGGGAACTGCCCCTGCTGCGCTCGGCCATCGGATACGTCGAGCAGGACGCCCCCGTACTGTCCGGGTCGTTGAAGGACAATCTGCTGCTCGGCAATCCGGAGGCGGGCGAGGACGCGGTGACGCGGGTGCTGAGGACGACCCGGCTGGACGGTCTGGTGGCGCGGCTGCCGCAGGGCCTGGAGACGCTGGTCGGGCACCGCGGGACCAGGCTGTCGGGCGGCGAGCGGCAACGGGTGGCGATCGCGCGGGCGTTGCTGCGCCGGCCCCGGCTGCTGCTCCTGGACGAGGCGACCTCGCAGCTGGACGCGGTGAACGAGGCGGCCCTCCGGGACACCGTCGCCGATGTGGCACGGTCGACCACGGTGCTGGTGGTCGCGCACCGCCTGTCGACGGTGACGATGGCCGACCGGATCGTCGTGATGGACACGGGCCGGGTCCGTGCGGTGGGCACGCACCGGGAGCTGGTGGCGGCGGACCCGCTGTACGCGGAGCTGGCGGCGACACAGTTCCTGGCGGCCGAGCACTGAGCACGCGGATCCCGGCCGCCGGCCACCGAGCGCGCGGTAGTCGGCCGCCGAGCGCCGAGTACGGCGAAGGGCCGCCCCTTGTCCGGGACGGCCCTCGGGGTGGGGCGCGGGTCAGTACTCGATGCCCGGCACCAGTCCCATGGCCGGCGCGGCCAGGTCGGTGACCTGGTGCAGTTCGCTCAGCTTGTGGACTCCGTTCAGCCCCTGCACCTGCTCCGAGACCTTGGGGATCTGGTCCTGGTACTCCGCCGGGATGCCGATGCGGGAGACCGAGTCCAGCACGCCGAGCGCGGTGAGCTTCCCGGGGTCCTGTGCGCTCGCGTCGGCCGCGTTCGCCATCGGGACGGCGAGGCCGGTGACCCCGACGGCGAGGCCGACGGCGGCGACGATACGTCGTGTTGAGATCATGTCTCCAGCAACGGCCCGGGCGCCGGGCCGGACACGGGCAGCCGGTCCCCCTCACCCGTCAGGCGGAGCGCCCGGCCTGCGCTTGCCGAGCCCGGCGGGGCGGAGGAGGCTCGAAGGTGGGGCTGTCGCGGCCCGCTCCGCATCGGGTCGCGGGCTCCCGCAGGAGGTCATCATGGGCACCGCGACAGGCTCCACGTTCGACATCGCCACGCTGCGCCGGGCCGTAGAGGGGAACACGGGGAACACGCTGCTGGCGCTCTACGCGGACGACGCGGAGATCCGTATCGTCGACCGCACCACCCAGCCCAGCCACCCCAAGGTCCTGCACGGCCGCCGGGACATAGCCGCGATGCTGGACGACGTCTACAGCCGGGACATGACGCACAAGCTGGACCAGTGCATCGTGCAGGGCGACCAGGCCGCCTACAGCGAGTCCTGCGAGTACGCGGACGGCGTCCGGGTGCTCGCCGAGTCGATGATCACGCTGCGCGACGGCAAGATCGCCGAACAGATCATGATCCAGGCATGGGACGAGTAGCCGGAAGGACCGCGAGGGTCCAGGTCAGCGCGCGGCTGACCTGGACCTTCTCGGCACGGGCCGGGCTGGGGCACAGGCGCCGCACGCCTCCGCGCGCGTCCGTCGTGCTGCTGCGGACGGCCCTGCGGGCGGCGCACCGCCGTGGGAAACGCTGAGCACCTCGGTTACGCTGGGCGCGGGCCGTGACTGGCGCTGAGGTGGAGCACCACCGTGGAGCGGCCCGCACCGTCGATGCCGTGCGCCTGGGCGATCAAGGTCTGACCAGCTCAGGAGTGTGCCGCATGACCCATGCCCGTCTCATGGACGGAACCGCCGTCGCCCGCCGGATCGTCGAGCAGACCGCGCGGCGGGCCGCCGAGTTCACCGCACGCACCGGCACCACGCCGTGCCTGGCGACCGTGCTGGTCGGCGAGGACCCGGCCTCCGTCACCTATGTCCGGATGAAGCAGAACCGCAGCCGCAAGGCCGGCATCGCCTCCCGGCACGTGGCGCTGCCCGCCACCACGACCACCGGGGAACTCGTCGGCACGCTGCGGGAGTTGTCGGCCGACCCGGCGGTGCACGGCATCCTGCTCCAGCACCCGGTCGGCGAACACATCGACGAGCGGGCCGCGTTCGAGGCGATCGCGCCGGAGAAGGACGTCGACGGCGTGACCTTCGCGTCGTTCGCGACGATGAGCTTCGGCCTGCCGGGCTTCGTCTCCTGCACGCCCGGCGGCATCCTGCGGCTGCTCGACGCCTACGACGTCGACCCGGCCGGGAAGCGGGCGGTGGTCGTCGGCCGCAGCGCGATCCTGGGCAAGCCGGCCGGCATGCTGCTGCTCGCCCGCGACGCCACCGTCACCTACTGCCACTCCCGCACCCGGGACCTGTCGGCGGCCGTCCGCGAGGCCGACATCGTGGTCGCCGCCGTCGGCCGCCCCCGGCTGATCCGGGGCCAGGACATCAAGCCGGGCGCGGTCGTGCTCGACGCGGGCTACAACGAGGGGAACGTCGGTGACGTCGACTTCGACACCGCCGTCGAGCGGGCCTCGCTGATCACGCCGGTGCCGGGCGGGGTCGGCCCGATGACCATCGCCGTGCTGCTGGAGCAGACGGTCACCGCGGCCGCCCGGCAGCTCGGGGTGTGATCAGCGCATCCAGGCGCTGTACTCCATGACGTCACCGGCCCGCACGCCGTACTCGGGGTCCTCCCGGGTGAACGTGGTCTCCAGGCCGAGTACGGCACCGGTGGCCGGGTCCAGGATCAGCATCTGCCGGGCGCCCGAGGCCTCGTCGTGGACGTAGGCCTGCCCGGTGCGGCCGAGCCGGTCGGTGACCTGGCCGGCCGGGCGCAGCCCCTTGGCGTCGGCGAGGAGGCGGGCGAGGGCGGCCGACTCCCGCGCGCCGAGCGTCCAGTTGTCGAGCAGCTCGCGGGTGGCGTCCAGGAGCTCCGACGTCGTGAGGGTGTGGCTGTGGCTGTAGATCAGCTCGGTCAGGTAGGTGCGCAGCTTCGCCGGGTCGTGCGGGGGTGTGCCGAGCGGCGGGCCGTCGCCCCACATCGGCGGGAAGGTGCGCCGGCTGAGCACGTGGCCGTCCTCGACCAGCCGCGACCGGTCACCGTCGTCGGTGAGGACCGGGCGGCCGGGGTGGGACGGGTCGGTGGCCACGACCACTTCGGTGTGGCTGCCGTCCGCCGCCCAGCGCTCCACCCGCTCCTCGGGCAGTGTCACCGGCGGTCTGCCGTCGCTCATGCCGAGGCTCCAGGACTGCACGTGGGTGCCCTGCCGCAGGGCCGGGGACCCGTCCTGGGCCGCCACGGCGGCCAGTTTCGCGACGTCGGCGAGCGGCACGGGCGTGGAGTGGGCGCGGACCGCCAGCGGCCGGGGCGCGGCGACCGCGGGAGTGCCGGCGGGACCGCCCGGCAGCACGGCCAGCGCGGTGGCGACGGCGACGAGGGTCGCGGCGAGCGACCACACCAGTCGCGGCCGGGTCCGGTGCCGGGGGGTCGGAGTGTCGTGCAGCAAACGGGCGAGGTGCCGTTCGGCGGTGTGGTCCAGGGGGCCGTCGCCGAAATGGGGGCCGTCGGCGGGTGCCGGGTCGGCGGCGCGCAGCAGGTCGAGTTCGTCAGCCATGGCGGTGTTCCTCGGAAAGAGCCTCGGCGGCAGGGGGTCGCAGTCGGTCGATCTCGGCTCTGAGCCGGCGGCGGGCGCGGTGCAGCCGCATCGCGGCCGCCCGGCTGCCGCAGCCCAGGGAGACGGCGACCTCGTCGACACCGAGTTCCTCCCACGCGGTCAGCCGCAGCACCTCCTGGTCGGCCGGGGAGAGCCGGCCCAGCGCCTCGTGCACCCAGGAGCCGGGGCGTTCGGTGTCCGGGCCGGCCACGGTCTGCCGCCCGTGGGCGCTCTCGTCGTTGCCCAGCCGGTCCACCAGCCGGCGCCGACGCCCGTATCCGCGTACCGCGTTGGCGAGGCAGTTGCGTGCCACGCCGTACAGCCAGGGCAGCGGGGTGGCCGGCAGGTCGGCGCGCCGGCGCCAGGCCACCGTGAACACCTCTGCCACCACTTCCTCCACCTCGCCGGTCCGCCCGTCCAGTCGCCGCGCGACATAACGGCTGACCGCCCAGTAGTGCTCGCGATAGGCAGCGGCGAAGATCTCGTCGTTGCTCATGTTCGGTTCTTGTCCGGCACCTTCCCGATCGTCACACCCCTTTCCGTGACGCTCGTCGCATCCCTCGAGTGTGACCGGCGCACCTCGCCCGGACACAGGCGGGGCATGAGGAACCTCAAGTGGCTCACGACCACGGATCACAAGACGATCGGCACGCTGTACCTGGTCACAGCGTTCTCGTTCTTCTGCCTCGGTGGCGTGATGGCCCTGTTCATGCGCGCCGAACTGGCTCGGCCGGGCCTGCAGATCATGTCGAACGAGCAGTTCAACCAGGCGTTCACGATGCACGGCACGATCATGCTGCTGATGTTCGCGACGCCGTTGTTCGCGGGCTTCGCGAACTGGATCATGCCGCTCCAGATCGGCGCACCCGATGTGGCCTTCCCGCGCCTGAACATGCTGGCCTACTGGCTCTACCTGCTCGGCTCGACCATCGCGGTGGGCGGTTTCCTGACCCCGCAGGGCGCGGCCGACTTCGGCTGGTTCGCCTACGCCCCGCTCTCGGACGCGGTGCGCACCCCGGGCGTGGGCGCCGACATGTGGATCATGGGTCTGGCCTTCTCCGGCTTCGGCACGATCCTCGGCGCGGTCAACTTCATCACCACGATCATCTGCATGCGTGCCCCCGGCATGACCATGTTCCGGATGCCGATCTTCGTGTGGAACGTCCTGCTGACCGCCGTCCTGGTCCTGCTCGCCTTCCCGGTCCTGGCGGCGGCCCTGTTCGCGCTGGAGGCGGACCGCAAGTTCGGCGCCCACGTCTTCGACGCGGCCAACGGCGGAGCCCTGCTCTGGCAGCACCTCTTCTGGTTCTTCGGCCATCCAGAGGTGTACATCATCGCCCTGCCGTTCTTCGGCATCATCAGCGAGGTCATTCCCGTCTTCGCCCGCAAGCCGATGTTCGGCTACATGGGCCTGGTGGCCGCGACCATCGCGATCGCCGGCCTGTCGGTGACCGTGTGGGCACACCACATGTACGTCACCGGCGGTGTGCTCCTCCCCTTCTTCTCCTTCATGACCTTCCTCATCGCGGTCCCGACGGGGGTGAAGTTCTTCAACTGGATCGGCACGATGTGGCAGGGCTCGCTGTCGTTCGAGACGCCCATGCTCTGGACCATGGGCTTCCTGGTGACGTTCGTCTTCGGCGGGCTGACCGGCGTGATGCTCGCGTCGCCCCCGATCGACTTCAGCGTCTCCGACTCGTACTTCGTGGTGGCCCACTTCCACTACGTGGTCTTCGGTACGGTCGTCTTCGCGATGTTCGCCGGCTTCCACTTCTGGTGGCCCAAGTTCACCGGCAAGATGCTCGACGAACGGCTCGGCAAGATCACCTTCTGGACGCTGTTCGTCGGCTTCCACGGCACGTTCCTGGTCCAGCACTGGCTGGGCGCGGGTGGCATGCAGCGCCGGATCCCCGACTACCTGGCGGTGGAGGGCCTCACCACGCTCAACACGGTCTCGACCATCTTCTCCTTCCTGCTGGGATCGTCACTGCTCCCGTTCTTCTACAACGTGTGGAAGACCGCGAAGTACGGCGAGAAGGTCGAGGTGGACGACCCTTGGGGGTACGGGCGTTCCCTGGAGTGGGCGACATCGTGCCCGCCGCCGCGCCACAACTTCGTGTCACTCCCCCAGATACGGAGCGAGTCTCCGGCGTTCGACCTGCACCATCCCGGAGAGCCGCTGAAGGAACGGGAGTTGAGCACGCGATGACGGCTCGGAAGGAGGAACGGGCACTGGTCGGCCAGATCGAGGGACATCTGCTGCTGGCGGCGACCCGCGAGGAGGGCCGGAGGGCGGCGGCCCGGGTGGCGGACCGCGTCGGCTGGCTCACGGATGCCCAACGGGCCGACCTTGAGCGGCATTTCGAGACCGAGTACCTGGAACTGAGCCGATCGTCCTGGCGGCGCACGACAGAACGCGGCGAGCAGTTGAGGCGTGAGTACGAGACGAGGTACCAGTCTCTGCGCCAACGCCTCCTGGCCTGCTTCCTGCTGACCTGCGCCCTGCTGACGGCGACAACTCTGCTGACGCTGTCCACATAGGCGCCCCAAGGGGGCGCGGGGCTGTGTCCGATACGCGGCTGCCGCCGCGTGTGCGCGACCAGCCACAACCCACCCGCGCCCGAACGACTACCGCGTCAACTCTGGCTCCACTGCTGATTGGTCCCGCCGTTGCAGGTCCACAGCACCAGCGAAGCCCCGTTACCGGTCGCCGCGCCGTACACGTCCAGGCACAACCCGGCGTTGACGTTCGTGATCGTCCCGTCCGAGTTGATGTTCCACTTCTGGTTGTTCTGCCCGTTGCAGTCCCAGATCACGACCTTGGTGCCGTTGGTGGTGCCCAGGTTGTAGGCGTCCAGGCACTTGTTGCCGTACACCACCAGCTCCTTGCGGGAGGTGTACGTCCAGGCCTGGTTCTGGCCGCCGCCGCAGTCCCAGATCTCCGCCTGGGTGCCGTTGGTGATGGTGTTGTCGTAGACGTCCGCGCACCGGCCGGACTGCTTGCCGACGAGCAGCGTCCCGTTGGTGCCCGGCACCGGACTCACCGCGACGGAACCGAGCGTCGGCAGCGAACTCCCGCTGAAGGTGAGCGAGTTGCCGGACCCCTTGCTGAGGTCGACCTGCACCGACACGGTTCCCTGCGCGGACCCGGTCGGCGGGAAGGAGACCGTCGTCGAGGTCTGGCCGTTGACCTGGAGCGTGCCGGTGACGGCGGCGGAGCCCGTGTTGGTGTAGGCGACGTCGACCACGTTCAGGCCGGTGCTCGCGGCGCCGACGCCGGTGTACCTGCCGGTGGAGGACGCGCTGTAGCTCGTACTCGACGCCTCCGTACCGCCGCTCACCTTCAGCATCACCGAGCCGCCGGCCGGCACGCCGGCGGTGTAACTCGTCGCGTACGAGCCGAGGTTCGTCTGCGCCCACAGGTCCCGGACGGTCGCCGAGGCACTGGTCAGGCCGAGGTCGGACCAGCGGACGGTGATGTTCTGGGCGGCGGAGGTGCGGTTGAGGAGGACGACCGCGCGGTTGCCGGTGCCGGAGAGGACCTTGCCGTACACCTGGAGGCCGGTGGTGTCCTCGGCGACCTTGACGCCCTGGAGGCCGCGCGGGTCCTGGTCGACGGCGACAACGTCGGAGTTCTTGAGGATGGCGGCCGTCTCACCGGTCATGGTGGTGAGGTCGTTGCCGGCCAGCAGCGGGGCGCCGGAGATCGCCCACAGGGCCATGTGGGTGCGGTTCTGCGCCGCCGTGAGGCCGGACATGCCGGCGGTGAGCATGTCGGGGTCGTTGTAGTAGCCGGTGTGCTGGGCGGCCGGGTGCAGGGTCTGGTCGAAGTTGGACAGCACACTCGCCTGCGACGCCGTGCCGCCGTAGTAGTAGATGTCGGTGCTGGTCCGCCACATGGTGCCGACGCCCGGCGCCCAGTTCCACGGGTTCTGGTAGCCCCAGTTGCAGATGGACAGCGTCAGCGGCCGGCCGGTGGCGGCGGTGGCCCTGGTGACCGCCGAGCTCAGCGACCTGTAGGCAGTGGCCGCGTCCAGGCCCTCGGCGTCGCCGCCGCACCAGTCGACCTTCACGAAGTCGAAGCCCCACTCGGAGAACTGGAGCATGTCCTGGTCGTAGTGGCCCTCGCTGCCGGTGTTCGCGGCGGCGGGACGGCCGGTCGGGTAGTAGTAGCCGCAGCCGTTCGCACCCGCGTCGGTGTAGATGCCGGCCTTCAGACCCTTGCTGTGGATGTAGTCGGCGATGGCGCTCATCCCGCCGGGCCACTCACCGGTGTCGACGGTGATGTTGCCGGCGCTGTCCCGGGTGCCCTGCCACCATCCCTCGTCGATGTTGATGTACTTGTAGCCGGCGGCCGGCAGCCCGGCCGCGACGAACGCGTCCACCTGCTGCTTGATGACGTCGTAGTCGATCTTCGCGGCGAAGCTGTTCCAGGAGGCCCAGCCCATCGGGGCGGTGGGCACCGAGATCTGCCGGGCCGTGGCCGCCTGGGCCGGTCCGGGGGCGGCGAACAGGAGCGCGGCGGCGGCCGTCAGGGCCAGGGCGAGTGCGCGTACGGCGGGGGCCCACAGGTGTCGTACGAGACCGCTGCCGGTCGGTCTGGGCGGGGGATACATGCGGCTCCTCCACGGGGTGCACGAGGGTCAACGGCTCCGTCATGTTCGTAATTCCGAACAGGGATCGATCTCCCGAACATGTCGCGCCGACCGTAGAGCCGGTGGAGGGCGAAGTCAACGGCTGCGACAGGGGTGAACTCGCCTTGTTCTAGGGGTCGTTCACCATCGCGCCGACTCGCATGCGCACGCGCGCCCGAACGGCTACCGGGCACCCCCGGACGTCCAGTCCTCCGGTCGCAGCATCCCGACCAGCAACCGGACCAGTTCCTCCACGACGTCGTCCAGCGTCGCGTCCACCCACCCGGCGCTCCAGTCGTGCAGCAACCCGTTCACGCTGCCGATGAAGGCCGTCGCCGCCAGCCGGTAGTCCCGCGGCGCCGCGTCACCGCGCGCCACGGCCGCGTTCGCCTCGCCGCATATCAGCTCCACCCACCGCGCCCGCCGCGCGAGGCGCTGCTCCTCCAGCCGCGCACTGACGCCGATGATCTCGACGAAGGCGACCCGGATACGGCGGGGGTCCGAGGTGACGTCACGGGCATAGGCCCGGAAGAGCACCGTCACCCGCTCCACCAGCGGCAACGGCTTCGCCTCCTGGAACGCGTCCCGCACCGCCTCCTCGGCCCACCCGTTGACCTCCAGGTGCAGCGCGGCGAGCACGTCCTCCAGGGTGTGGAACTCCTCGTAGAACTGCCGGGTCGACAGGCCGGCCGCCTGACTGAGCGCGGCGACGGTCGTGGCGCGGTATCCCGGGGTGTCACCGAAGAGCCGGAGCGCCGCGTCGAGGAAGCGCCGACGCCGTTCGGCCTTGCGTTCCTCGGCGGACCGGCCGCCGTAGCGTCCCGTCGGTGCCTTGAGCCTGCCCGGCAAGATTGCCCCCTCCGTCATCCGCCTGATGACCAATTTTGTCGTCCACGCCTCTTGTCCGGCACACCGCCCCCTTCTTACTTTCCGGTAAGTCCTCTTTGCGCTCAATGGTGTTGCGGCTTCGGCCTCCGGACCCGTACGGCGTCCGGAGGCCGATGCACGCCTCAGAACTTCGCCGTCACCCAGGCGGCCAGTTCCGACCTGGCCGCGGCCAGCAGGGCGGAGCCGGGCGAGGTCGCCCCGTTGGTCACCAGCGCGAAGTGCGGTACGCCCGAGTCCGAGTCGCTGAGCAGCAGTCGGCGGCTGCCCGTGCCACCCGGTTCGACCGCCACACCGACCGGGGTCGAGGACGTGTACGACGGGGGTGCGTAGACGGTTCCCAGATCCGAGACGACCGTGGTGGACGCGGTCGGGAAGGAGGCCGGGAGGTGGAGTTCGGTGGGTGCGGTGGCACTGCCGGAGCGCCAGACCTGGACGGCGTACTGGCCGGAGCCCACCAGCGCGGCCACGTTCGGCAGTGAGCTGGGCACCGGGTTCCAGGTCAGGGTCGTGGACCCGTCCCGGGAGCGGTCCTCGTAGGTGAAGGCGAGGGTGGAGCCGGAGGTGGCGCCCGGGTAGATCCGGTCGAGGAGCCTGGCGTCCTGGCGGAGGGTCACCGTGCCGGAGTCGTTCATGGCGACGGCCGAGAGGTCCTCGTCGTTCCAGGCGTCACCGGAGGTGAGGACCTTGGCGGGGTTGTCGTTCATCAGCTCGTGGTGGCGGCCGTTGTAGATGTCCCACTGCCACTGGGTACCGGAGAGCACCGGACCGGAGGACGCCGGGGTGGTCCACCAGGTGGACCCGGGGAGGCGGGAGTCGAGGGCCTGGTACATGGCCTTGTCGACGGTCGGGGCCTTGCCCGCGGTGGTCCCGGCCAGCGGATGCCCGAACTCGCTGACGACCGCGGTGGTTCCGGCGGCCGAGGCACGGTCGCGGACGGTGCCGAAGTCGGTGCTGTACTGGCCGTCGGAGGCGTTGCCCCACATCAGGACGCCGGAGATGGCCTTCTGGTCGTAGAAGTGGGTGTTGAAGACATAGCGCGAGCCGAGCGTGCCCGCGTCCAGCAGGCCGCCCTCCTGCTTCTGGGTGCTGATGTTGGCGTTCCAGAAGAGGTTCGGCTCGACCAGGGCGGGCTTGGCGCTCCAGCCGGCCGCGTCCATCCGGGCCCGGAACTTCTGGTAGAAGGGCCAGAGCAGGTTCTGCTCCCAGACGCGGGAGGTCTGGCCGGAGTCGTAGGAGCCGGCGTACGGCTCGTTGTAGGGGTCGAAGCCGACGACGCCCGCGAACTCGTCGGACGTCAGATGCTGGGCCAGGTAGGCCATGGTGGTCTGGGCGGTGGCCAGGAAGGCGTCCTGAAGGCCGTAGCTGTTGTGCCAGAAGTCGTACTGGCCTTTCTGGACAGCGGTGTTCTGGGTGATGTTCTGGCCCCAGAACAGGCAGATTCCGCAGGACTCGGCCGGGTAGTTCCCCAGCGCCACCGCCCATGCGGGGGCGCCGTCGCCCGTGTACCAGCTGCCCGAGTTGAACAGGTAGCGGGAGTACAGGTCCTGGTGGAAGTCGGGGAAGACGCGGATGCCGGCGTCCAGGAACGCCTGCATCTGCGCGGTGGCGGCGGCCAGGTAGGCGGTGTCCACCTGACCCCTGGCGGGTTCTGCGTACGCCCAGGAGAGCAGGAAGCGCACGGCGTTGCCGCCGCCGAGGGCGCGCAGCGCGGTGGCCGACTTCTTCGCGTCGGCGACGGAGGCGAACGGCAGGCCGCTGTTCTCCTCCAGCTTCGTCTCGCCGGAGACGTTGTAGCCGCGCAGCACCACCTCACGGCCCTGGCCGTCGACGAAACGGCCGTTCTGCACGGTGAGCGAGGTGCCGTCGAACCAGAGGGAGTCGGACGGGGTGGCCGCGGTGGCGGACGGAGCGCCCGCCACCGCGAGGAATCCGCAGAGGACAACCAGGACAACGATCAAACGCGCCCGGATAGTAGTCATGTCCACTACAGTCCGGTGATTTCCGGACACCGTCAATACTTCTGACTCATGGGTAAGTTGAATACCTGCCTGGCACTTGGGGCTCAGCCACCCACTCGACCCGTCACGTTCAACAGGTACTCCTGCCGGCTGAGCGGGTTGTGATCGGTCCGTGGGCGTTCGGGGACCGTTCCGTGCGAGACGGGGGCGTAGTGGTCGAACGCGCTCTCCAGTTCGCCCTCGCCCCGGGTCAGCCCCGGCAGCAGCTGCTCCAGCCGGTGCACCCGGCCGGCGGGCACCGCGCCCTCCAGCAGGCACAGCGGCCCCTGCGTCCTGGTCTGCCGGGGCGACGCGCCGAGCCGGGTGAGCACCGGGAGCAGCGCGCCCAGCGTGTCCGCCGGGGCCTCCAGCCGGAACCGGTGCATCGGCTCGTGCACCCGGGTGCCGGCCCGGCGCAGCGCCTCGGTCAGCACGAGCGGGGTCAGCCCCCGGAAGTCGTAGCCCGTGCTCGACATGCTCTTGTCGAAACCCTGGTGGGCATGGCTCTGCCGGGGCGAGTAGCCGGAGTGGGTCATGGTCACCGTGCAGTCGGGGATCCGCCAGCCGTGCAGCCCCTGGCCGAGGGTCTCGCGCACGGTGTCCTCGACGGCCTTGAAGAAGGCGTACGGCATCGAGCCCAGCTCCACCTCCAGCCGGAAGCCGACGCCCGTGCCGGGCGGGGCCGGTTCCACCCGCAGGCCGACCGTCGCCAGGAAGGGGTTACCGTCCTTCTTGTTGAACTCGACCGCGGCTCCGGTGCCCGTGAGCCGTTCGACGCAGATGGTGGTCGTCTCCCGGAAGGTGACGTCGAGGCCGTACTCGTCGGCGAGGGTCGCCTGGACCACCTCCTTCTGCACCTCGCCGTAGAGGGAGACGGAGGTTTCCTGCCGTACCTCGTCGTGCCGGACGTCGATCAGCGGGTCCTGCTCGGCGAGCTGGGTCAGCGCGATGTGCAGGGCGCGGCGGTCGGCGGCCGGTCCGGGGAGGACGACGGTCTCCAGGGTCGGGGGCGCGAAGTGGTGCTCGTACCCCCGTCCGGGTACGCCGAGCGCATCGCCGACGCGGATGCCGCCGAGCCCCCACAGCTTGACGATCCGCCCGGCACCGGCACTGTCCTGCCGCAGCTCCGCGCCCCGCTCGGCGACACTCAGCGCGGTGATCCGGCCCTCCGGCCGACCGGCCCCCGCCTCGCCGGCCGACCGGTTCGCCTCGCGGGCGCCGGCGGCCCGGTTCCCCTCGCGGGCGCCGGCCGACCGGCCCTCCCGTGTTCCCGGGCCCTCCGCCGCCCCCCGGTCGCCGCTCGCGATGGGAATCCGGTCGCGGACCCGTAGGACGCCGGTGAAGATGCGCGCGTAGGCGATCTTCTCGCCCGCCGGGCCGCGTTCGACCTTGAAGACCGTGGCCGACAGCGGTCCGGCCGGGTCGCCGGCGGCGGCGGGGAGCAGCCGTTCGACGCCCGCGATCAGCTCGGGCACCCCGGCGCCCGTGACGGCGGACCCGAAGTACACCGGATGGACCTGGGTCCGCCGGGTCTGGTCGGCGAGCGCGGCGCGCAGCCGGCCGTCGGGGACCCCGCCGTCCAGGTAGGCGGCGAGCAGCGCGTCGTCGTGGTCGGCGAGCACATCCACCGCCCCCGGGGCGAGGCCGGGCTCGAAGCGGGCGGCGCGGGTGCCGAGGGCGACCGGCCGGCCCATCGGGACCAGCGGGACGGCGAGCCTGCGGGCGAGCTGGGCGAGCACGGCCTCGTGCCGGGCACCGCGCCGGTCGATCTTGTTCACGAAGACCAGGGTGGGGATGCGCAGCCGCCGCAGCGTCCGCATCAGCACGCGGGTCTGGGCCTGGACTCCCTCCACGGCCGAGACGACCAGGACCGCGCCGTCCAGCACCCCGAGCACCCGTTCCACCTCGGCGATGAAGTCCGGGTGACCCGGTGTGTCGATGAGGTTGACGGTCACCCCGTCGAGGGGGAACGACACGACGGCGGACTTGATGGTGATACCGCGCTGCCGCTCCAGCGCGAGGCTGTCGGTCCGGGTGCTGCCGGCGTCGACACTGCCGACCTCGTCGATGACCCCGGCCGCGTGCAGCAGCCGTTCGGTCAGACTGGTCTTACCTGCGTCGACATGCGCGAGAATTCCGAGATTGAGCAGATGCACTGAGCGTGATGTCCTTCGGCATGGGTGGGATTCCTTCCTGGGTGGACATGCACGCAGCGCGCATCGGTGGTCCTCTCGGTGGGCCGTCGGGTCATCAGGTCAGGGAAGAGTGCAGCAGGGCACCTGACCCGACGGCAATGGATTAACGTTCAACGACAGCCCCGGCGCGGCGGACGCCGCCCCGCTGGTCCACTCCGGCAACTCCACCGACCGCGGTTGTCGAACCGGTGGGGGCGGCGCGGGCCGGCGCGCGGCGCGATCGTCGTGCCGCTGCTCCCGGACGGCCGGGAGCACGGCGTTCCCGAGCCGCTCGGACAGCGGATGCGCGGGCCGCACGCCCTGGCCCACCATGTGGTGTGGGCGGACCCCCGCGCAACGCGGCCCGGTCACGCACCGCCGACGGCCTGCACCGCCGGCGGCGCTGCCCGGCGTCGACACCTTCGTCCAGGGGCACTGCCTGGCGGCGCCGGAGCGGCCGGCGGCCGTGGTGCGCGGGACGCCGGCGGACGCGGCTTCGGGGAAGGGAGCGGAACGTGCGTGAGATTCTGCCGACGCTGGCCGGCTGGCACGCGGCCGGGATCCCGTTCGGGCTGGCCACGGTGGTCGCGGTCAGCCGCAGCGCGCCGCGCGGGCCCGGCGCGGCCATGGCCGTGGGGCCGGGCGACGAGGTGGTGGGCAGCGTCTCCGGGGGCTGTGTGGAGGGCGCCGTGTTCGAACTGGCGCAGGAGGTGGTGGCGAGTGGCGAGCCGCGCCTGCAGACCTTCGGCTACAGCGACGAAGACGCGTTCGCGGTGGGGCTGACCTGCGGTGGCGAGATCACCCTGCTGGTGCGTCCGGTGACCGCCGCGTCGGACCCGGCGTTCGGCGCGGTGGCCGCGACGGTGGCCGCGGGCGAGCCGGTGACCGTGGCCACGGTGGTGGACGGGCCCGCACCGCGCGGCGCCACGCTCGCCGTGTGGCCCGGCCGGGTGGCGGGCACGCTCGGCGCGACCGGTCTCGACGTCGCCGTCACCGCGGACGCGCGCGGTGAACTCGCGCTCGGCGCCTCGGCCTTGCGGCACTACGGCCCGCACGGGGAGCGCCGGGAGGACGCGGTGACGGTGTTCCTGGAGTCGTTCGCGCCGCCGCCGCGGCTGCTGGTCTTCGGGGCCATCGACTACGCGGCGGCGGTGGCCCGCATCGGTGAGTTCCTCGGCTACCGGGTCACCGTCTGCGACGCCCGGCCGGCCTTCGCCACACCCAAGCGTTTTCCCGCCGCCGTCGAGGTGGTCGTGGACTGGCCGCACCGCTATCTGCGCGGCACCGCGACCGACGACCGCACGGTGATCTGTGTCCTCACCCACGATCCGAAGTTCGACGTGCCGCTGCTGGAGGAGGCGTTGCGCCGGCCTGCCGCCTACATCGGGGCGATGGGCAGCCGCAGGACCCACGCGGAGCGGCGCGCCCGGCTGTCCGAGGCCGGGCTCACCGAGGCCGAACTGTCCCGGCTGCGCTCACCGCTCGGCCTCGACCTCGGCGCCCGTACCCCCGAGGAGGTCGCCGTGTCCGTCGCCGCCGAGATCGTCGCCCTGCGCTGGGGCGGCACCGGAGCACCTCTGGCGACGACCACCGGGGCCATCCACACGGCCGCCGTGCACTGACCGCCGGGCGGAGTGAGTCAGGGAACTCCACCGCGAGTTCACCGTCCCGGTCGTGGACGCCCGGCACGCGCTCCTCGACATCGAACGGCACGCTCGCCGCACACGACGGCGGCACGGCGGTGTCGGAGCGCACCGTCCCGACGGTGACGGGACGCCCGGCGCGGTCCGGGCGCGGGGTCCTCGCGGAGCCGGGCGACCGGCTGGTGGGACGGTTCGCGGACCGGGACGTGCCCCGCCCGTCGAACACTATGAACACAACGCCCGAGCCATGGTTCGGTCCCGGCCCGCTCCCTAGCATCGCCGCGGACGGCGCGAAGGAGCGCCGCCGAGGAAAGGGAGCCGCGCCTTGGACAGGTCGAGAACCCCCGCACGGATCCGCCGGACGAGCCGCCGGCGTACCGGACTGCTCGCCGCACTGGCGGCGGCCCTCACCGCCGCCTTCGCCGGTGCCCCTCCCGCGCAGGCGGCGACACCACCGCCGGCCGCCGTCTCCTGCCCGGCGGAACTCGGCGGCAAGGCCACCTGTTACACCGGACAGGACGCACACGGCGCCTACTACGCCATCGCGGTCCCGGAGCACTGGAACGGCTCCCTGGTCGTGCACGCCCACGGCGGCCCCGACCTCGGCACCGGCTCGGACCCCGCGCGCAGCGTCGACGACCTGGCCCGCTGGTCGGTGATGGTGAAGGAGGGGTACGCCTGGGCGGGTTCGTCGTACCGCAGGGGCGGCTACGGCACCCGGATGGCCGCCGAGGACACCGAGAACGCGCGCCGGCTGTTCGTCGAGCACTTCGGGAAGCCGCGGCGGACGTATGTGCACGGCCAGTCCTGGGGCGGGGACGTCGCCGCCAAGGTCGTCGAGGTGTACGGCAGGCGAGGCGGGCCGTACGACGGGGCACTGCTCACCAGCGGTGTCCTCGGCGGCGGGTCCCGGGGCTACGACTACCGCGTCGACCTCCGCGTGGTCTACCAGTACTACTGCCGCAACATGCCCCGGCCGACCGAACCCCAGTACCCGCTGTGGCAGGGGCTGCGCGCGGACTCGACGCTGACGACGGCCGGGCTGCGCGCCCGGCTCCAGGAGTGCACGGGCTACGCCTCGGCCCCCCAGGAGCGCACCGCCCTCCAGCAGCGCAACCTCGACGACATCCTCGCCGTCACGGGCGTTCCCGAGCGCACCCTGGAGTCGCATCTGCGGTTCGCGGTCTTCACGTTCCGGGACATCGTGCGCGACCGGCTCGGCGGCCGTAACCCGTTCTCGAATCAGGGCGTTCGGTACTCGGGGTCGCACGACGACAAGGCGCTGAACGCCGGGGTCGAGCGGTTCAGCGCCGATCCGACGGCGGTCCGCGACCTGTCCTACGACAGCGATCTCACCGGCAAGGTGTCGATCCCGGTGCTCACGATGCACGCGATCGACGATCCGACGGCGTTCGTGGAGCACGAGGCGGCCTACCGGGCCACCCTGCGCGGCGCGCACCGGGACCGCTACCTCGTGCAGACGTTCACCCACGAGTCCGAGCACAGTGCGCTCAGCGACGCGGAGTACGCCAACTCGATCGCGGCGCTGGACGGTTGGGTGCGCACGGGCCGGAAGCCGACGCCCAGGACGATCGCGGACTCGTGCGCCGCGTTCGACCGGGTCCACGCCACGGGCTGCTTCTACGACCCGGACTTCCGCCCCGCCTCCTACGCCTCCCGGGTCCGCCCGCGGCCTGGCGGACTGCGCTGGCCCGCCATGACGGCGGCGCGGGAGAAGCGGTGGAGCGGGATCGACGGGGTGGGGATCGCCCCCTGACGGGTCCCGGGTCGTTCTCCGGCACCGGCGAGGTCCACGGCGTTCCGGCCGATCAGCTCACGGGAACGGAATCGGACATGCCGGAGTCGGAGACCGTCCGCGTATCCCGTCAGGTTGCCGTCAGCGCGGCGGCAGCCGGTGGAGGGCCACCTCCGTCAACGCGCCGTCGGCGACGGTCGCGGTGAGGTACGTGCAGTGCGGCTGGCGGCGCCGGTCGGTGGGCGAGCCGGGGTTGAGCAGGCGCAGGCCGGCCGGCGCCGTGGTGTCCCAGGGGATGTGGCTGTGCCCGAAGACCAGGACGTCCAGGTCCGGGAAGCGGGCGGCGCAGCGGACCTCGCGGCCCTGGGCCGGGCCGGTCTCGTGGATCAGCCCGAAGCGCAGGCCGCCCAGGTCGGCGTAGGCGACCTCGGGGAGCCGGGCGCGCAGGCCGGGGCCGTCGTTGTTGCCGTAGACCGCGATCAGCCGGCGGCTGCGGTCCTCCAGCAGGTCGAGGGTGGCTTCGTCGACCCAGTCGCCGGCGTGGAGGACGACGTCAGCCAGCGGAAGTTCGGCGAGGAGTTGGTCCGGGAGCCGCTTGGCGCGCACCGGGAGGTGCGTGTCGGAGGTGAGGAGCAGGCGCACCTGCCCAGCCTAACGACCGCACGGGATCTTCAGCTCGAACTTAACAGTTCCGACTGGACAGTTTTCGCTGACGGTCCTAGGGTGGCCCGCATGGTTCAGATCTCGGACTCCGCGACCCGCACGGCGCGCAATCTGCGCGTGGCGTTCAGCAGGCTGCGTCGCCGTATCCGGGAGGTCGCGCAGGACGCGGACCTCACCCCGTCCCAGGAGTCGGCGCTCACCCTGGTCTCCAAGCACGGTGCCGCCACGGCCAGTGCGCTGGCCTCCGCCGAAGGGGTGCGACCGCAGTCGATGGCGACCACGCTGGCCGCTCTCGACCAGCAGGGGCTGATCCGCCGCAGCCCGGACCCCACCGACGGCCGCCGCCAGCTGGTCACCCTCACCGAGGCCGGGCAGGCCCGGGTCGAGGGCAACCGGCAGGTGCGCGACGAGTGGCTGGCCCGCGCCTTCCAGGAGCGCTACACCGAGGAGGAACGCCAGACCATGCTCACCGCGTTCGAACTGCTGGAACGGCTCTCCCGGCCGTGATACCGAAGCTCACCGGACGCACCCCCCAGGACACCAGCCCGGCCCCCGCGGGTTTCGACCGGCGGCTGATCGCGCCGATGATCCTGGGTTCCGTACTGAACCCGATCAACTCCTCGATGATCGCCGTGGCCCTGGTGCCGATCGGCATCGCCTTCGGGGCGCCGCCCGCCGAGACGGTGTGGCTGGTCTCCGCGCTCTACCTGGCGACGGCCGTGGGCCAGCCGGTGATCGGCCGGCTGGTGGACGTGTACGGGCCGCGCCGGCTCTACCTCGTCGCCACCGCCCTGGTGGGGGTGGCCGGCCTGATGGGCGCGCTGGCGCCCTCGCTGGGCGTACTGATCGCCTCCCGGGTGCTGCTCGGCTTCGGCACCTCGGCGGCGTTCCCGGCGGCGATGCGGCTGACCCGCAGCGAGGCCGAACGCACCGGGCAGGACAGCCCGGCCGGGGTACTCACCGCGCTCGCCGTGTCCGCGCAGACCGTGGCCGTGATCGGCCCGACGCTGGGCGGGCTGCTGATCGGCGCCGGCGGCTGGCACCTGGTGTTCACCGTGAACGTGCCGCTCTCGGCGGCCTGTCTGATCCTGGGCGTGCTGTGGCTGCCGAAGGCCGAACCCGCCGAACGGCACCAGCGCATGGACCTCCCCGGCATGGCCCTCTTCGCCGTCCTGCTGGTCTCCCTGATGCTCTTCCTGATGGACCCGCGGCTCGACCACTGGTACCTGCCGGCCCTGACCCTGCTCGCGGCCGCCGCCTTCGGGGCCCGGGAACTGCGCGTCCCCGATCCGTTCGTCGACCTGCGCGTCCTCGGCGGCAACGGCCCGCTCATCGCCACCTACCTACGGCAGTTCCTCGGCAACGTCACCTCCTATTCCGTCCTGTACGGCTACACGCAGTGGCTGGAGGAGGGCCGCGGGCTCAGCGCCTCCACCGCGGGGCTGGTGCTCCTGCCGTTGTCGGTCGCCGCGCTGGTCGTCTCCACGCTCACCGGCCGCCGCGAGGCGATCCGCACCAAGCTGCTGGCCGGCGCCGCGCTGCAGATCGCGGGCTGCGCGGCGCTGCTGGTGTTCGACGCCCACAGCCCGCTCTGGTTGCTGCTCGGCACCGGAGCGCTGCTGGGCATACCGCAGGGCCTGCTCGGCCTCGCCGCGCAGAACGCGCTGTACCGGCAGGCCGACAAGGAACGGATCGGCTCCGCCGCCGGGCTGCTGCGCACCTTCATGTACCTCGGCGCGCTGGGTGCCTCCGCCGCCACCGCGGCGTTCTTCCCGCACCGCGCCGACACGGGCGGGCTGCACGGCCTGGCCCTGTTCATGCTCGCCGGCTCCGCACTGCTGCTGGCGATCACCCTGCCGGACCGCTCCCTGGCCCGGCTCACCCCCCAACCCCGTCAAGCCCCCCGAAAGGCCTGATCCACCTCATGTCCCTGAGCACCCTCGACCCGCGTACCGCCCTTGTCGTCATCGACCTCCAGCAGGGCATCGTGGGCATGCCCACCCAGCCGTACTCCGGAGCCGAGGTCGTGGCCCGCAGCGTCGAGCTCGCCGATGCCTTCCGCGCCCAGAACCTGCCCGTGGTCCTGGTCCGGGTGTCCTTCGCCGCCGACGGCGCCGACGCCGTCCCGGGCCGCACGGAGCGGCAGCCGCGCGGTCTCGCCTTCCCGGAGGGCTGGGACATCGTCGTCGACGAGCTCTCCGGCCACGACGGCGACATCCACATCACCAAGCACAACTGGAGCGCCTTCCACGGCACCGGCCTGGACGTCCAGCTGCGCCGCCGGGGCATCACCCAGATCGTCCTGACCGGCATCGCCACCAGCATTGGCGTGGAGTCCACCGCCCGCGACGCCTACGCGCACGGCTACCACGTGACGCTCGCCACGGACGCCATGGCCGACGCCGACCCCGAGGCGCACCGCGGCAGCGTGGAGCGGGTCTTCCCGCGGCTCGGCGAGTCCGGCAGCACGGCCGAGGTTCTGGAGCTGCTCGCCAAGACCCACGGCTGAGCAGGCATTTTGACGCACGGCTGACCCTTCACGACCCGGCCTTGGCCCAAGGTAAGAAATCCCCAGGACAAGGCCGGGTTAGCATTCGGCCACAAGTACGTGCCGTCCGGAGAAACGGACGGCCTATCCCAGGGGGCTAGGAAGCCGGATGCCGGTCAAGGTCAGTGTTGTCGTCCCTGTTTACAATCCGGGGCCCTATATCGAGGACTGCATCGCGTCGGTGCTGCGGCAGTCGCTGCCGCGCGACGAGTACGAAGTGATCTTCGTGAACGACGGCTCCAGCGACGGGACCCCGGCCCGGCTCGACGCCCTCGCGGCCGAGCACCCGCACATCCACGTCATCCACCAGGAGCCCTCCGGCTGGTCCGGCAAGCCGCGCAACGTCGGCATCGAGGCCTCCAAGGGCGAGTTCGTGATGTTCGTCGACAACGACGACTTCCTCGGCGACGAGGCCCTGGAGCGGATGTACAACTACGGCGTCGAGAACGAGGCCGACCTGATCATCGGCAAGATGGCGGGCAAGGGCCGCCCGGTGCCCGTGGAGCTGTTCCGCCACAACCACCCGCGGGCCACCGTCGAGAACGCCCCGCTGATGGACAGCCTCACCCCGCACAAGATGCTGCGCCGGTCCTTCCTGGACCGCATCGGGCTGCGCTTCCCCGAGGGCCGCCGACGCCTCGAGGACCATGTCTTCGTGGCCGAGGCGTACCTGCGCGCGTCGAACATCTCCGTGCTCGGCGACTACGTCTGCTACTACCACCTCAAGCGCGACGACGCCTCCAACGCCGGCTTCCAGCGTTTCGACCCGGTCGGCTACTTCGCCAACCTCCGTGAGGCCCTCGACGTCGTCGAGCGCTACACCGAGCCCGGCCCCAAGCGGGACAAGATGTTCCGCCGCTGGCTGCGCAGCGAGATGGGCGAGCGGCTGCGCGGCAACCGCTTCCTCAAGCTGCCGGACGACTACCGCAGGGAGCTCTTCGACGAGATCCACAAGGTGATCGCCGAGCGCATGGGCCCCTCCGTGTTCGCCCTGCTGGAGCCGGCCCACCGGGTGGTCACCGAGCTGGCCGGCGCCGGCCGCTACGAGGACGTGCTCGCGCTCGCCGAGTGGGAGGCGTCCATCGGCCCCTCGACGGCCCTGGAGAGCATCACCTGGGACGGCGGCGCGCTGAAGATCGACTTCACGGCCGAGTACGCCGCGGACGGCGCGCCCAAGACCTACCCGGCCGACACCGCCGCCGTCCCGCTCGACGGGCCGCCGGAGACCGTCGCCGACGCCATCGCCTGGCTGGAGCGCGGCACCGCCGCGCGCTTCGGGAAGGCCAACGCCGACCTGATGATGCGGGAGCGCGAGACCCACGCGCAGTTCTTCCAGCCGGTCGAGATCACCCGCGAGACGCTGCCCGTCGAGGGCGAGCCCGGCCGCGTCCGGCTCGTGATCAGGGCCACCGCCACCGTGGACCCGGCCACCGCCGCCAGCGGCACCCCGCTGCCGGCCGGCCTGTGGGACGCGTTCGTCCGCCTGACCATCGGCGGCTGGACCCGGGAGTACCGGCTGTTCCCGGCGTCCAGGGAGCCGTTCCCCGCGATGCCGTCGCCCGGTGTGGTCGGCGGCCGCCGGGTGCTGCCGTACTGGACGGTCAAGGACAACTTCGCGCTCGATGTCGACATGGCGGGCAAGCGGCTGGGCTTCGGCGCCTTCCAGCCCGAGGACTTCACCGTGGCGGGCGACCGGCTGCGCGCGGTGCTGCCGTTCCATGTCGCCGGTGACGTCAAGGCTTCGGTCCGGCTGACCGGCCCGAAGCCCGCCGTGGAGGTACTCGAGGTGCCGGCCACGCTGTCCCCGGCCGGGGACGGCGGAGCGGTGCTGGACGCCCCGCTGCCGGTGCGGTCGCTCCAGGAGGGCCGCTGGCGGCTCGCGCTGTGCCTGGTCGCGGACGCGCCCGAGCCGCGTTTCTTCACGCTGCCGCTCGCCGTCCGCAACTCCCCCGAGGGCCTGAAGGTGGTCAAGCCGGCCGCGAAGAAGCCCGCGGCGGCCGCGCCCAAGCCCGCCGCCAAGCCGAGGCCGAGCGCGGCCCGCCGCCTCGCCCGCAAGCTCCCGCTGCCGGTGCGCCGCGTTCTGGTCAGGGCCCTGGGCAAGGGCAAGCCCGCACGACAGGAAGGCAAGTAAGAACCGTGCGACCGCTGGACATCGAAGGCGCCTGGGTCCAGGAGCCCAAGGCCTTCCCCGACGACCGGGGCAGCTTCCACGAGTGGTTCAGGGCCGGGGAGTTCCGTGAGGCCCTCGGCTACGACCTCGACCTCGCCCAGGCCAACTGCTCGGTCTCGCGGCGGGGCGTGCTGCGCGGCATCCACTTCGCCGACGTGCCGCCGAGCCAGTCCAAGTACGTCAAGTGCGTGCGCGGGGCCGTGCTGGACGTCGTCGTGGACATCCGGGTCGGCTCCCCCACGTTCGGCCGCTGGGAGGCCGTGCGGCTGGACGAGGAGAACCGGCACGCCGTGTTCCTCTCGGAGGGCCTCGGGCACGCGTTCATGGCGCTGACCGACGACGCCACGGTGGTGTACCTGTGCTCGGCCGGGTACGCGCCGGGCCGTGAGCACGGCATCAACCCGCTCGACCCCGCGCTGGGCATCGAGTGGCCCGAGGGCCTGGAGCCGGTGCTGTCGGAGAAGGACGCCGAGGCACCCACCCTGGCCGAGGCGGAAGCGGCGGGGCTGCTGCCGGCCTACGCGGACTGCCTGGCCTACTACGAGCAGTTGCGGGCCTGAACACACCCCGAGGGGGCCGAGCCATGGCTCGGCCCCCTCGGGTGAGTGGTGTCAGGACTTGGCGTAACGCTGCTTCAGCGCGCTGCGCTTGTTGCTGCCCTCGGCATTCCTGCCTTTTTCGATGATCACCAGGTTGTGGTAGAAGTGCACGCCGACGATATTGAGGTCGGTGTACGTCGGCTGGTAGTTCTCGGTCACGAATTCCTCGTAATTCAGCCCGTCCACCAGCCGCTTCAGCATCCCCATACTGGTGTGTGCCGCGTCGAGATCCTCGCTGCCCTGCCATTCGGGCCAGTACGACGACTGCGTGTCCTCGACGATGTAGATGCCACCGTCCTTGAGCCGCGGGAAGAGCGTGGCGAAGGTCGTGAGCACATGCGGACTGCGGTGACTGCCGTCGTCGATGATGACGTCCAGCTCACCGATCTTGTCGGCGATGGCGTTCAGGGACGACGGATCGGACTGGTCTCCGATGAACGTGGTGATGCGGTCCTCGTCGACAAATGACTTGTCCTGGATGTCCATTCCGAAAATCCGCGCCTTCGGGAAGAACTGCTTCCACATGCGCAGCGAGGCACCGCCCTGGCCTGGCCTGTTGTAGCCGCCGATGCCGATTTCCAGCAGGTTGAACGAGTCGTTCTTCAGGTGCCCGAGATGGCGCTGGTAGTGCTGGGTGTAGCGGTGTATTCCCCACTTGTCCGTCTTGAAGTGCTGGGCGAGTTTGTTGAGATCGCCGGAGATCGCGTCCAGCCCCGTCGGTTTGGCCGCCGGCTTGGCCGCCGGTTTGGCCGGCTGGGCGGACAGGCGCCGCTTCAGTCGTCGCAGGACCCGCACATTCTTCTCACCCAGTACGGACTTCACGGTCGCTCGCATCGACATCGCGGGGTAAATCCTTTCCCTACCCGACCCACAAGACATTCAAAGCATCATCGTAGTGAACCGGGGCCATCCACAAGGGGCTAACACGAGGGCCCGTGAAAAAGGCCCGGCGGGCTGCGACATTTCCATACACCACAGGGCGGCCGACATGCTCGGTGAGCCGTCGGCCGCCCTGCGGCTGGGTGTGTAGTGCCTTATGCGGACATCTCCTTGCGGATGTGCGGCAGCCCCTCCGCCAGGGCCTGACGCCAGTCCCGCGGCGGCTCGAGACCGACCTCGGCCCACCGGTCGTGGCCGAGGACGCTGTACGCGGGGCGGGGTGCCGGCCGGACGAACGCCTCACTCGTGGTGGGGCGTACCCGCTCCGGATCGGCGCCGAGCAGACGGAACACCTCCCGGGCCAGCTCGCACCAGGTGGCCGCGCCGGAGCTGGTGCCGTGGAAGACGCCGTGCGCGCGGTCGTCCCGCCCGAGGCGGGGGCCGAGGTCGGCGATCCGGGCGGCCAGGTCCGCGCTCCAGGTGGGCTGTCCGCGCTGGTCGTCGACGACGTCGAGGGTGTCCCGGCGGGACTCCAGCTCGATCATCGTGCGCACGAAGTTCTTGCCGTGCGTGCCGTACAGCCAGGCCGTGCGGACCACCGCGCTCGCGCCCGGGAGCTCGGCCAGGACGGCCCGCTCACCGGCGAGCTTGGTGCGGCCGTAGGCGGTGCGCGGGTCGGTGGGATGGTCCTCCGGGTACGGGGTGGTGCGGGCCTCGCCGTCGAAGACGTAGTCCGTGGAGACATGGACGAGACGGGCACCGTGCCGGGCGGCGGCGCGGGCCAGCAGGCGCGGGCCCTCGCCGTTGATCAGCAGGGCCCGCTCCTCGTCGGTCTCGGCGTCGTCGACGGCCGTGTACGCGGCGCAGTTCACCACCAGGTCGGGCCGGTGTCCGGCGAGTGCCGACGCCACCGAGTCGGCGCTGGTGACATCGAGGTCGGCGCGGCCGAGGGCCACCACCTGCGCACCCCGGCGGGTGAGTTCCTCGACCATGTCGTGGCCGAGCATTCCGCCCGCGCCGGCGACGAGCCACTTCATCAGTGCTTCTCCTGCTCCTTGCGGGATTCGAGAGCGGCGCGTTCCTTCAGCGGCTCCCACCAGTCCCGGTTGTCGCGGTACCAGGCGACGGTGTCGGCGAGGCCGGAGGTGAAGTCGTGCTTGGGGGTGTAGCCCAGCTCGTCGCGGATCTTGCTCCAGTCGACGGAGTAGCGCTGGTCGTGACCCTTGCGGTCGGCGACGCGGTCGACGCGGTCCCAGTCGGCGCCGCAGGCTTCCAGGAGCAGGCCGGTGAGTTCCTTGTTGCTGAGCTCGGTGCCGCCGCCGATGTTGTAGACCTCGCCGGCCCGGCCGCCGGTGCGGACCAGTTCGATGCCCTGGCAGTGGTCCTCGACGTGCAGCCAGTCGCGGACGTTGCTGCCGTCGCCGTAGAGCGGGACGTTCCTGCCGTCGAGGAGGTTGCTCACGAAGAGCGGGATGACCTTCTCGGGGAACTGGTGCGGCCCGTAGTTGTTGGAGCAGCGGGTGACGCGGACGTCCAGGCCGTGGGTGCGGTGGAAGGCCAGCGCGAGCAGGTCCGAGGAGGCCTTGGACGCGGAGTACGGCGAGTTCGGCTGGAGCGGGTGGGTCTCGGGCCAGGAGCCGGTCTCGATGGAGCCGTAGACCTCGTCGGTGGAGACGTGCACGAACGGGCCGACACCGTGCCGCAGGGCCGCGTCGAGGAGGGTCTGGGTGCCGACCACGTTGGTGCGGACGAACGCGCCGGCGCCGTCGATGGAACGGTCCACGTGGGACTCGGCGGCGAAGTGCACCACCTGGTCGGCCTCGGCCATCAGCCTGTCGACCAGCTCGGCGTCGCATATGTCGCCCTCGACGAAGGTCAGGCGGGGATGCGACTCGGGCAGGTTGGTGAGGGTGCCCGCGTAGGTGAGCTTGTCCAGCACGGTGATGTGCGGCGCGTCGGGGGCGCTGTCGGCGAGCAGGCCGCGGACGTACGTGGAGCCGATGAAGCCGGCGGCGCCGGTGACGAGGAGGTTCATGAACGGATCTGCACCTTGCTGTGGTCTCCGAGGACGAGGCGGTGGGCACTGGGGGTGCCGGCTGCGGGCGTCACCTCGACATGCCGGCCGATCAGCGAGGACTCGATCCTGCCCACCCCGTCGATGGAGGAGTCCCGCAGCACTATGGAGAACTCCAGCTCACTCTCGGTGATCCGGCAGTTCTCGGCGATCGACGTGAAGGGACCCACGTAGGAGTCGCCGACGACGGTCCCGGCGCCGATCACGGCAGGGCCGACGATCCGCGAGTTGGTGACGCGGGCGCCGGCCTCGACGACCACCCGGCCGACGATCTGGCTGGCCTCGTCGACCTCGCCGTCGATGCGCGGCTCCTGAGCCTCCAGGACGGTCCGGTTGACCTCGAGCATGTCGACGACGTTGCCGGTGTCCTTCCAGTAGCCCTTGATCACCGTGGAGCGCACGTCGGCACGCTGGTCGATGAGGTGCTGGATGGCGTGGGTGATCTCCAGCTCGCCGCGCCAGGACGGCTTGATGGCACGCACGGCGTCGTGGATGGCCGGCGTGAACAGGTAGACGCCGACCAGGGCGAGGTCGCTCTTGGGCTCCTGCGGCTTCTCCTCCAGGCCGACCACCTGTCCGTCGGCGTCGAGTTCGGCGACACCGAAGGCCCGCGGGTTGGGCACATGGGTGAGCAGGATCTGCGCGTCGGGACGGGTCTCGCGGAACTCGTCGACCAGTCCGCTGATGCCGCCGACGATGAAGTTGTCGCCGAGGTACATGACGAAGTCGTCGTCGCCGAGGAAGTCCCGCGCGATCAGCACCGCGTGGGCCAGACCCAGCGGGCGCTCCTGGGGGATGTAGGTGACGTCGAGGCCGAACTTCGACCCGTCGCCGACCGCTTCCTCGATCTCGGCGGCGGTGTCGCCGACGATCATCCCGACCTGCGTGACGCCCGCGTCGGCAAGGGATTCGAGCCCGTAGAACAAGACGGGTTTGTTCGCCACCGGCACGAGCTGTTTCGCCGATGTGTGGGTGATCGGCCGAAGCCGTGTGCCGGCACCGCCGGAGAGCACCAAAGCCTTCATTCACTACACCTTATAGGTGAACATCCGGTTGAGACGTTCTTCTGTTTTCCTGATGGGTTACGACAGTATGGCCCTGGCGCGGATGTCATGTGACCACGAGGTGCCTCGAAGCGGCATCTCGTCTGTTTTTTACGATAATTTGGGCGCACGTTTTGAAGCTGCTCAGCACGTTTTGAAGCTGCTCAGGAGTCCTCCGGCCAGCCCGCCGCCCGCTCCACCTCCGCCTCGATCTCGGACCGCGGCCGACCCTCGTCACGGGCGTACTCGCTCACCGCGGTCAGTTCGTCGCGGGCCAGGTCGCGCCAGGCGCGCAGGGCGGTCTCGTAGGTCTCGGACTGGGCGGCGCCCGGCTGCTGCAGGGCCGGTGGTCCGTAGGTGTCCCGCAGTTCCAGGACCTTGTCGTGGGCCGCGTCGGCCGCGCGGTGCTTCGCCACGAGTTCGTCGAAGGTGTGTGCCACATCAAGGACATTAAGGACGGTCGACGCACCCCGCCTCCCGAGACGGCCGGGTGCCCGCCCACGTGACCCCCGGTCCGGCGGTCAGTCCTCCAGGACGAGGTCCGCCCAGACCTGTTTGCCGCCGCTGACCGGCACGGTCCCCCAGGCGGCCGACACGGCCTCCACGAGCAGGATGCCGCGCCCGCCGGTGGCCTGCCAGCCGATGTTCGCGGGTTTGACCGGGCTGCGCGGCGAGGCGTCGGCGACGGCGATCCGCAGCCGGTGGTCGACCAGGGTCAGATCCAGCCGGACCGGCCCCTCGGTGTGGATCAGGGCGTTGGTGACGAGTTCGGAGACCACCAGCAGGCCCGCGTCCATGGCCTCGTCGGTGACGCCCCAGGAACGCAGCGTGCGGCGGCTGAAGCGGCGGGCGTGCCGGGCCGCCTCCGGGACCCGCCAGACCGTCCAGCTCTCCCGCAGCGGGCGCACGGCCATGCCGTCGTAGCGCATCAGCAGCAGAGCGACGTCGTCGGTGCGGTGGGCGTTGCCGAGCAGGGCGTCGGCGACCAGCCCGAGGTGGCTGGGGTCGCAGGCGCCGAGGTCGCGTGCGAACCGGGCCATGCCGTCGTCGATGTCGGTGTGCGGGGACTCGACCAGACCGTCGGTGGTGAGCGCGAGCAGGGTGCCCGGGCTCAGGCTGAGCTGGGTCAGGGGGAAGTCGGCCCGGGCCACCACGCCGAGCGGGGGGCCGCCCTCCGTCTGCGTGACCTCGGTGGTGCCGTCCGGGTGACGCAGGACCGGCTGCAGGTGCCCGGCGCGCACGCACCAGGCGGTGCCGGCCTCCATGTCGACGTCGACGTAGCAGCAGGTGGCGAAGAGGTCGCTCTCCATGTCCATGAGGAGCCGGTTGGTGTGGGAGACGACCACATCGGGGGTGTGCCCCTCGGCCGCGTAGGCGCGCAGCGCGGTGCGCATCTGGCCCATCAGGGTGGCGGCCGCGGCACTGTGGCCCTGGACGTCGCCGATGACCAGGGCGACGTGGTTGTCGGTCAGCGGGATCACGTCGTACCAGTCGCCGCCCACCTCCAGGCCCTCGGTGGGGGGCAGATAGCGGGCGACGGCGACCGCGCCGGGCAGCCGGGGCAGCCGGCGGGGCAGCAGGGCTCGCTGGAGCATGCCGACCAGTTCGTGCTCGGCGTCGAAGGCGTGGGCGCGCATCAGGGCCTGTCCGGCGAGGCCGGCGGCGGCGGTGAGCAGGGCGCGCTCGTCGGGGCCGAACTCGTGCGGGCTGTCCCAGCCGATCAGACAGGCCCCGGCCATCCGGCCGCCGGCGGGCAGCGGGAGGATCGCCAGGCCACCGGGGCCGACCTCGGCGAGGGCGGGTTCCAGGGCGGTCGTGACGGGCCAGATCCGGGGGCGGCCCTCGCGCAGGGCGGCGGCCAGGGTGGGCATCGCGCGCACCGGCGCGTCCGGCCATTCGGTGCGCCATTCGCTGCGCCACAGCTCGGGCCAGGACTCGGCGTCGGGCGGGTCCAGGACGGTGACGACCAGGCGCTCGTTCTCCAGTTCGGCCAAGGCGATGCGGTCGGCCTTGAGCGGTGCGCGCAGGGCGGTGACGACGGCCTGGCTGACGTCCTTGACCGTGCCGGCGGTGGCCAGCGCGGCCGCGAGCCGCTGCACCCGGGCCACGTCGGTGACGTCGGAGCGGAGCGTGGAGGCGTCGGCGACGGTGCCGGCCAGCCGGGCGGGGCGCCCCCCGGCGCCCGGCACCATGCGGCCGCGCAGCCGCAGCCACTTGGGCGAGCCGGAGGGCTCCAGGATCCGGAACTCCAGCTCGCGGTCGCCGATGGACATGTGGTCGGCCTCGACCACGGACATCAGGGCGGGCACGTCCTCGGGCACGGTACGGCCCAGGAGTGTCTCGACCTTGCCGTCGAACTCGTCCCGGCCCATGCCGAAGAGGCCGAGGATGGCGTCGCCGACCTCGATCCGGCCGGTGTCCATGGCGAGGCTGAACGCGTCGGCGGGCAGTTCGCCGGTGTCGGAGACAGCGGGGAACGGAGCGGGCAGGGCGATCGCGCCGGCGATCAGTTCCAGGCAGGCGCGGTCCTCGGGGCCGAACCCGCCGTCCCGTTCGCTGACCACGACCAGGAGTCCGGCGCGGCCGGGCACCGGCAGGACCGCCAGCGAGAACTCCTGGGACGGGGTCCGCCGCGCCTCCGGGCAGTCGGCCAGTTCCTCGGGTGCCAGCCAGACGGGCCGCCCGGTGCCGTAGGCCTCGGCGGCCGGGGACCGCCCCACGGCCGGGTAGGCGTCACGCAGGCCGAAGATGGTGCGCGGCACTCCGGCGGACTCGGCCAGTCGCAGCACGGTTCCGTCGTCGCCGGGTGTGTACACCCCGGCGAACGCGGCGCAGGCGAAGACCAGCGCCTGTTCAAGGACACGCCGGAGCCGGTCGGGTGCGCCGGGATCGCCCGTGAGCGTTTCGAGGGCTATTTCGGCGCGCTCCGTTCTGATTCCGCGTACCGCAGCGCCCTCACTGACCACGCCGCCATTACAGCGCTTATGCGGCGTCTGCGCAGCCCCTGTGACCGTTCCGTGGAGGCGGGGGCCCGTCGCGCTCGAAAGGCACCGAACATGACTTGACCCGTGCGTTCCGCACGGTGACCTCGTGACAGACATGACTGTCCGCGACCGTGCGGCGCCTGCGAGTGTCGGGGCCGGGCCACGGAGGGGGAGGCGGATGGACAGGCGGTACGAGGTGTACGCGCTCGCCGACGGGCATTTCTACGAGACGCCCGACCGGCTCGGAGCCGGCGGGCCGCAGACGCAGCCGCTGTTCGCGGCGGCGCGTCGCACGGTGCCGGAGGGCTGGCACGCGGCGCGCTCCGGAGACTGGCTGACCATGACGCCGGTGGGTCCGGACGGTGCGCCGCTGCCGTCGCCGGCCCAGGGCTGGAAGATCCACTCCTCGGCGACCCGGGCGAACGCGGAACGGATCGCCGCGATCGTGTGGGACTACTGCGTGCCGCGCCGCATCCCGTTCAAGTTCGTTCCGGGACCGCATCTGCTGCATCTGCGCAACGCCAAGTACGCGGGCCGCGACACCAGCGGCAAGTTCGTGACGGTCTACCCGGCCGACGAGGACCGGCTGCAGGAGGTGCTGCGCGAGCTGGGCGCGCTCCTGGAGGGTTTCGAGGGTCCGTACATCCTGACCGATCTGCGCTGGCACGAGGGACCGCTGTACGTCCGCTACGGCGCGTTCGCGCGCACGTACGTCGTCGACGAGCGCGGTTCGCTGGTGACGGCGGTGCGGGACGGCGCGGGCAGGCTGGTGCCGGACCGGCGGGCGCCCTCCTTCCAGGTGCCCCCGTGGGTGACGCTCCCGGAGTTCCTGCGGCCGCAGCTGGCGGCCCGGGACGCCACCACGGTCGGCGAGCTGCCGTACCGGATCGAGAAGGCGCTGCACTTCTCCAACGGCGGCGGGGTGTACGCCGGGACCGACACGCGGGACGGGCGGCGCGTGGTGCTCAAGGAGGGGCGGCCGCACGCGGGGCTCGCGGCCGACGGCGCCGACGCCGTCGCCCGGCTCGCCCGGGAGAAGGCCGCGCTGGAGGCGGCGGCCGGCACCGGGGTGGTGCCCGAGGTCCGGGACTGGTTCACGCTGGGCGACCACCGGTTCCTGGTGATGGACTTCCTGGAGGGCCGTCCGCTCAACGCCTTCTTCGCCGAACGGCATCCACTGCTCACCCCCGACCCGGATCCGGCGGCCGTACGCGGCTACACGCGGTGGGCGCTGCGCATCCACCGGAGGGTGGCGGCGGCCGTCGAGGCGGTGCACGCGCGCGGGATCGTCTTCAACGACCTGCACGTCTTCAACATCATGGTCGGGCCCGACGAGGAGTCGGTGTTCCTCATCGACTTCGAGGCGGCCGCGCCCGTCGAGGAGAACGGCCGGCAGGTCGTCGCCCACCCCGGCTTCTTCGCCCCGCCGGACCGCCGGGGCGTCGACGTCGACCGGTACGCGCTCGCCTGTCTGCGGCTCGCCCTGTTCCTGCCGGTCACCACCCTGTTCGTCGTCGACCGGGGCAAGGCGGCCCATCTCGCGGACGTGATCGCCGGGCAGTTCCCGGAGGTGCCGCGGGCCTTCCTGGACGAGGCGGTCGCGGAGATCACCCGGGGCGCCCCCGCCGCGCGTCCCGTCGTACCGGCGGACTGGCCGCACAGCCGCGACTCGATGGTCAAGGCGATCCTCGCCTCCGCCACCCCCGAGCGCGACGACCGGCTCTTCCCGGGGGACATCGCCCAGTTCGGCGACGGCGGCGGACTCGGCCTCGCGCACGGCGCGGCCGGCGTGCTGTACGCCCTGGACCGGGCGGGCGCCGAACGCTACGACGAGGGCGAGCGCTGGCTGCTCGACCACACCGCACCGCCACCGCCCGGCACCCCGCTCGGCCTGTACGACGGTCTCGCGGGCGTCGCCCACGTCCTGGACGGACTCGGCCACCGGCAGCGCGCCCTGGACCTCGTGGCAGGGATCCTCCGGGAGAACTGGCGCAACCTCTCCTCCGACCTGCACGGCGGCCTGGCCGGTCTGGGCCTGGTCCTCGACGCCCTCGCCGACTCGGCCGGGGAGCCGGAGCTGCGCGAGCGGGCCGCGGAGGCCGCCGAGATCCTCCTGCGCCGGCTCGCGGAACCGCTCCCGGACACGCCCGGGCGGCGCGCCGGTCTGCTGCGGGGCGCGACCGGGCCCGCGCTGTTCCTGCTGCGGCGGTACGAACGGACCGGCGAGCCGGCCCTGTTGGCCGCGGCCGGCGAGGCGCTGCGCCGGGACCTGGACCGCTGTGTCGTGCAGAAGGGCGGCGGTCTGGAGGTCGACGAGGGCTGGCGCACGCTCCCCTACCTCGGCGACGGCAGCGCGGGGATCGGGCTCGTCCTCGACGACTGGCTCGCCCACGGCACCGACGAGAGCGGGGTCTTCGAGCGGGCCCGCGCGGCCGTCCTGACCGCCGCCACGTCACGCTTCTACGCCCAGCCCGGCCTCTTCCAGGGCCGCGCCGGGATGATCCTGCACCTCGCCCGGACCGGCGCCGACCCGGTACGGCTCGCCGCCCAGGTCGACGGGCTCGGCTGGTTCGCGATGGCCTACCAGGGGCAACTCGCCTTCCCCGGACACCAGATGATGCGGCTCTCCATGGACCTCGGCACCGGAACCGCCGGGTGCCTGCTGGCGCTGACCGCCGCCCTCGACGGCGGCCGCGCCGCCCACCTGCCGTTCCTCCCGCCGCCACCGGCGGCCCCCGCACGCGGCTCCGCACACTGACGGAGCCGTGACACAACCCCGTCCCCAACAACACCGGGGGGACCGCTCGGTCCCCGGAAAGGACACGCTATGGCCCTTCTCGACCTGCAGACCCTGGAGTCCGAAGAGCGTCACGACGGCGGCGGCGCCAGCACGGTGAGCCTCCTGTCGTGTGTGTCGGCGGCGAGCGTCCTGCTCTGTCTCTGACCAGCACCGCGAATCCGGCTCCGGGCGGCCCTCTCCTGCGGGAGGGGCCCGTCCGGGGCCTTCGCCCGAAGCCGTCGACCGAGGCGAGGCCCCCGCCCGATGACAGCACCCGCACCAGAACCGGCACCAACCCCTTCTCCTCCCCCAGACCTTGTGCGCACCGCCCTGCGCCACGCCGGGGCGCGCTGTGCCGTCCTGTGCCTGGTGAGTACGGCCGCCACCGCGGCCGGGCTGCTGCTGCCCGCCGTGCTGGGCCGGACCCTGGACCTGCTGCTGGCGGGCGCCCCGGCGGCCGGCTGGGTGGGCCGGGCCGCCGCCCTGGTGCTGCTGCTCGCCCTGCTGGACGCCTGCGCGAGCCTGCTCGCCGGGACCGTCGACGCACGGGCCACCGCCGGGCTGCGCGGCCGGGTGACCGCGCATGTGCTGGCCCTCGGGCCGCGCGCCCTGACCCGGTTCGGCGCCGGGGACCTGGTCGCCCGGCTGGTCGGGAACGCCGCGCAGGCCGGCACCGGGCCCGCCGCGCTCGCCGCGCTGCTGGCCGCGTCCGCCGGTCCGGTCGGCGGCGTGGTCGCGCTCGGCGTCGTCGACCCGTGGCTGGCGGCCGTGTTCCTGGCCGGGGCACCCGTACTCGCCGTGCTGCTGCGGGCGTTCACCCGGGACACCTCGGCGTGCGTGGCCGAGTACCAGCGGGAACAGGGCCGGATCGCGAGCGCGCTGGCGGAGGCGGTCGACGGCAGGCGGACCATCGCGGCGGCGGGCCTCCAGGACCGGGAGACGGCCCGGATCCTTCGCCCGCTGCCCGCACTCGGCCGCGCGGGGCACCGGATGTGGCGGGTACAGGGCAGGGCGGCCGCCCAGGCGGTCACCGTGGGCCCGCTGCTCCAGCTCGCCGTCGTGGCGGTGGCGGGCTTCCTGCTCGCCCGGCACCGGATCTCGGTCGGCGAGGTCCTCGCCGCCTCCCGCTACGCGGTCCTCGCGACCGGTGTCGGCGTACTGGTCGGCCAGCTCGCCGCCCTCACCCGGGCCCGCGCGTCGGCGCGGCGCCTGGCCGAGGTGACCGGGTGTCCCGCGCCCGCCCACGGCACCCGCCCGCTCCCGCCGGGCCCCGGCCGCCTGGAACTGCGCGGGGTCGCGGCCCACCGGGGCGGCCGCGCCGTCCTCGACGGCGTCGATCTGACCGTTCCCGGCGGCACCGTCCTCGCGGTCGTCGGCCGCTCGGGCACCGGCAAGTCCCTGCTGGCCGGGCTCGCGGGCCGGCTCACCGACCCGGACGCCGGAGAGGTCCTCCTCGACGGCGTTCCGCTGCCCGCGCTCCCCCACGACGAGCTGCGCCGGGCCGTCACCTACGCCTTCGCCCGGCCGGCCCTCCTCGGTACGACCGTCGGGGACACCATCGCCTTCGGCCTCACCACCCCCTCCCCCGCCGAGGTCGGCTCCGCCGCCGCCCGCGCCCGGGCCGACGCCTACATCCGCCGGCTGCCCGACGGCTGCGCGACCCCGCTCACCGACTCCCCGCGCTCCGGGGGCGAGGCCCAGCGTCTGGGCCTCGCCCGGGCCTTCGCCCACCCCGGACGGCTGCTGATCCTCGACGACGCCCTCTCCAGCCTGGACACGGTCACCGAACACCACATCACCGAGTCCCTGCTGGCCCCGGGCCCCGGACCGACCCGCCTGATCGTCGCCCACCGCGCGGCGACGGCGACCCGCGCGGACACGGTGGCCTGGCTGGACGGGGGGCGGGTCCGGGCGCTGGGAACCCACGCGGAGCTGTGGCAGGACCCGGAGTACCGAGCGGTCTTCGGGACACGACCGGCCGAGGAGCCGGCACGGTGACCTTCCGACCGCTCCGGCCGCCCGGCGGTGTGCGGGACACGACTGCCCGAACAGCCCACACGATGACCGGCCGACCGCTCCGGGCGCCCGGCCGCGTCCGGGACACGACCGGCCGAACAGCCCGCACGATGACCGGCCGACCCCTCCGGGCGCACGGCCGCGTCCGAGACACGACCGGCCGAACAGCCCACACGATGACCGGCCGACCCCTCCGGGCGCACGGCCGCGTCCGAGACACGACCGGCCGAACAGCCCACACGATGACCGGCCGACCCCTCCGGGCGCCC